>CANSQL010000003.1 GCA_947649125.1 uncultured Erysipelotrichaceae bacterium
GGACAAACAAGGATGTGAACATCATCAGCGACCATAATGAATATATCAATATGTCCTTAGATCAAAGCACATGGAGACCAAACCAAGTCACGGTGACAAAAGAGGGAGAGACAAACCAAAGCTTTTGGATGAAAAAGGACAGCGGAGCTATTACAAAAGAGAAGCAAGAAATCATCAAAATAGACAAGACAGCTCCAAAGGTAAAAGGAATTAAGGCAAAGGATACCAACAACACTCTACAAGATATCATCAACGTGTTGACAGGCGGAATCTTTTTTAAACCGGGCACAGCGTTTGAAATCACGACAAGCGACAAAAAGGATGATTTGAAGGTCAGCGGTACCAAGGAAATTGCCTATAAGGTATATAAAATCGTAGACGGATCAGAGGAACAAATCAAAGACGGAACATTAGCCGTAACGAATGAAAAGGCAAAGATCACAATCAGTGAAACAGTAGGCAAATATAAGGTATGTGTAATACCGACTGACAACGCGGATAATACAGGTACAGAGAGCTGCCATGAGGTAGAGTTAAAGAAAATAGATGTTGATGTAGACGGAGACGGCAAACCTGACTTCAATGATCCTGACGGAGACGGATGTCCTGACTTGAACATCAAATGGAAGGATCCGGATACTAATCAATGGATCGTAATCAATGGAGATCGAAATAATGACGGTATTCCTGATCTCAACATCGATAGTGACGGAGACGGAAAGCCTGATTTGAATATTGATACAGATAAGGACGGAAAGCCTGATTTGAACCTAGTGATTCTAAAGAAAGCTGATTGGAAGCCAACTAAATGTGTCAAACAAGATATCGATAACGGAATCCTTGAGGAATACTGTACAGGAACAAGTGTGAAGGCACAAATCAATGTGGATACCAATGGAGACGGCGTTCCGAATATCAATATCGATACTAATGGAGACATGAAGGCAGATTACAATATTGATAAAAACAATGACGGTATAGCCGATATCAATCTTGGTCCTGATTTAACCGAATGGAACCCGAATAAAGATTATAAATCGGGGAAATTCACCTACGACAGTATCGGAAAAGATAAAGTCAAGCCTGAGTTGAATATCGATACCGACGGGGACGGTTATCCTGATATTAATCTCGATATCAATGGTGACGGTATCCCTGAATTAAACGTAGATACAGACGGCGACTATATACCCGATATCAACATTGACAGTACAGGTGATGGCATACCGGATATCAATATCGATACCGATGATGACGGTAGACCTGATGAAAACATCATTGAAATCACAGATTGGAAGCCTGAAAAAAATATCGACGGTGACTTTCCATACGATACTATGAGCTTCGATGAACCAAACAATCCAAACGACAATGATCCATCAGTGAAAGGCCAATACAACCCTGCTACAAGCATGGGCGGAGCGAATACCGGTGATAATACATGTATATTACTTTATATCGGTAGCTGCTTCAGTACACTCGGATTTATACTTTATTTGACATTCAGACGTAATCGCACTTAACTTATATCATAGTAAAAAATAAGCAAGGATTCTCGGCATGCCCTTTCTATAGGCATCGGGAATCCTTTTCTTTTCTCACACATAAGCATGTCCGTAAAATATTATGATAATTCATGAAAAATACTTGTATGAAAAACTTCACTATGTTAAAATAATAGACGAAAAAGGTGTCCTTTAAATTGATCCAGAGAGATCATCAAGGCGAAATAACAGAAACATAACAAGGCCCTTTTGTGTATTCAGGGTTCTTTTTTTAAGAACATGAATGAGGAGGCAGTTTATGAAAAAGGATTTATTGAGAATTCAAGATTTAACTAAAACTGAACTGCTCGGCATTTTAGACGATGCACAAGCTTTTGCGTCTGATTATCAAGATTGGCAATTTCCGGAAAGGAAACTGATTGCTAATCTTTTTTTTGAGCCGAGTACAAGAACACACTATTCTTTTGCGAGTGCTGAGCATCAGCTGAATTGCAGAGTGGAAAACTTTACCGCAGAGGGAAGCAGTGTGGAAAAAGGCGAAAGCTTATACGATACGGTGAAAACCTTTGAAAGCATTGGTTTTGATGCGGTAGTGATCCGTCATAAGCAGGATGAATATTTTAAAGAATTAAAAAACATTGAAATTCCGATTTTAAATGCGGGGGACGGGAAAGGCAATCATCCGACACAGTGTTTGCTTGATTTGCTTACCATTCGACAGGAATTCGCTCACTTTGAGGGAATTAAGGTAGCTGTGATCGGCGATGTATTACACAGCCGCGTTGCTCATTCTATCAAGGAAGCGATGGCGATTCTCGGCGGAGAAACACGTTTCGGCGGACCGCTTGAATGGATGGATGATCCCTCACAATGTGCGAGCGTTGATGAGCTTGTCTCATGGGGTGATGTGGTTATGATGCTTCGCGTCCAGCATGAGCGGCACGGTGAGAAAATGAAAATGAGTGAAGCGGAATATTTGGAAGCATACGGTTTAACTAAAAAACGCTGTGCTATGATGAAGCCTCATGCGATTATAATGCATCCGGCTCCGGTCAATCGCGGTGTGGAAATCGACAGTGATTTAGTGGAATGCGAGAAAAGCCGCATCTTTAAGCAAATGGAAAACGGCGTGCTTGTACGCAAAGCGGTCTTAAAAAGAGCGTTTGGCTACAGCTTTCATGAAGGGGAAAAAGCATTATGAAAACACTGATAAAAAACGCAATGATCTGCGTAAGTGATAATACATGTATACCGCAAGATATTTTATTTGATGAAAATGAAATACTGGCGCTTGATGAACATATTGAAGCCACAGCCGATGAAATCATCGATGCGCAAGGCAAGCTGCTGATGAGCGGGTTAATTGATGTTCATGTTCATTTGCGTGAACCGGGATTTGAACAAAAGGAAACGATTGCGGCAGGTACGATGGCAGCGGCACACGGCGGATTTACGACAATTATGGCAATGCCGAATGTCTCACCGGTGCCTGACAGTGTGAGCAACATGCAGAAATATCAACAATATATCAATGAACGTGCGCATGTGCGTGTTTACCCGTATGCATCGATCACAAAGGGTGAGAAGGGCAGTGAAGTTGTTGATTTTAAAGCTTTGAAGCAGCTCGGTATTCACGCCTTCAGCGATGACGGTGTCGGAGTTGCGAATGATGAAGTGATGAGAGAAGCGATGAAAGCGAGCGCAGAAGAAGATGTTCTGATCGTGGCACATACCGAGGATATGAACTATCGCAAAGCGAAGGCATGTATTCATGAGGGAATTCAAAGTGAAAAGCTTCAAGTCATCGGTATTCCGTCGGCATGTGAATATGAACAGGTAAAGCGTGATTTACGGTTGGTTGAGGAAACAAATGCGCACTATCATATTTGTCATATGAGTACAAAGGAAAGCGTCGCATATTTAAAAGAAGCTAAAAGTAAAGGACTGGATGTGAGCGGTGAGGTGACCGTACATCATTTATTGTTAAATGAACTTGATGTGAAAAACGATGCGAATTATAAAATGAATCCGCCGTTACGCAGTATTTCGGATCAGGAAGCGCTGTTGGAAGGATTAAAAAGCGGGGTTATCGATTTAATAGCGAATGACCATGCACCTCATACGGCAGCGGAAAAGGCAAAAGGACTCGTGGATGCGCCGTTCGGCATTGTTTCACTGGAAACAGCATTCCCTTTATTATATACGTATTTGGTAAAGCGAGGGAAGCTGACACTGCAGAAGCTGTTGGAATGCATGAGCAGTAATCCGGCAAAGCGCTTCGGTATGGAACGAATGGGACAGCTGAAAGTCGGATATATTCCCGATCTTGTCCTAGTGGATTTATCTGAACAACAGAAAATCAATCCCGAGCAATTTTATTCTAAAGGAAAAAATACACCGTTTACCGATTGGAAGGTCAACGGGATCGTAAAAATGACATTTGTACAAGGACGGCTTGTATATGAGGAGGAACGATGATGAAAGAGCGATTATTAGTACTGGAAGACGGCAGCGTATATAAAGGAACGGCATTCGGCTCCGATCAATACCGTGTCGGTGAATTGATTTTTCAAACCGGTATGAGCGGTTATCAGGAGATTATTTCCGATTTATCCTATTACGGACAGATCGTTATGATGACCTATCCGGCAATCGGCGGCTGCGGCATCAATCGTGATGATTTTGAAAGCATGGATCCGCAGATCTTCGGCTTTGTAGTAAAGGAATTTTGTGAATATCCGAGTAATTTCAGATCCAATATGACCTTGAACGCGTTTATGGAACAAAAAGGCATTCCCGGAATTGCCGATATTGATACAAGAGCGATTACACGCAAAATCAGAGATCACGGCACAATGAAAGCAATTATGGCAGATTCTGATGCGGATGTGGAAGCGCTGGTTCAAATGTTAAAGACAGCGAAGCTTCCGCAGGACGGAGTATCTAAGGTATCTACGCAAAAGCCTTATCCGATTCCTTCCCGCGGCTTTAAGGTCGTGATGTTGGATCTTGGAACGAAGTTCGGCTTAATACGTGAATTGAATAAGCGCGGCTGTGATTTGGTAGTGATGCCGTACGCAACGACAGCCGAAGAAATTCTCTCACTTTCCTGTGACGGTGTGGTGGTATCCAACGGTCCCGGTACACCGGATCAGATTCCCGAAACTGTAGAAACATTGAAAAAGCTGATCGACCATGCGGCAATTTTAGGCTGCGGTCTCGGACATCAGGTTGTCGCACAGGCATGCGGCGCCCGTATTGAAAAAATGCGTTTCGGACATCACGGAAACAGTACACCGATTCGCAGTTTAGTAAAAAACAAAGTGGAATTTACTGCTCAGAACCATACGTATGCGGTAAATGAGGAATCCTTAAAAGGAACCGGCTTAAATGTGACACATCGTGCCTTAAACGATGATACGATTGAAGGCTTGAAGCATGAATCCAAACCGATTCTCACTGTGGAATTCAATCCGGAAGCGGCACCGGGTGCCGATGATACGATGTATATTTTTGATGAGTTTATGGAAATGATGAAAAAAGGAGGGAATCAGAATGCCTAAGCGTACAGATATTCATAAAATATTAGTAATCGGATCGGGTCCGATCGTGATCGGTCAGGCGGCTGAGTTTGACTATGCGGGTACACAGGCATGTACTTCGCTGCGTGAAGAAGGCTATGAGGTTATTTTAATCAACTCCAATCCGGCAACGATTATGACTGACAGCGTGATTGCCGATCGCGTATATATTGAACCGTTGACATTAGAATTTGCCAGCCGCATTATTTATAAGGAACGTCCGGATGCGATTCTAGGATCACTCGGCGGACAGACCGGCTTGAATCTTGTCGTAGAATTAGCGAAAAGCGGTATTTTGGATGAATACAAGGTTGAGGTACTCGGTACTGCCTTAGATGCGATTGAAAAGGCAGAGGACCGCGATAAATTCCGTGAGCTGATGTATGAAATCAATGAACCGGTACCGGAAAGTGTGATCGTACATACGATTGAGGAAGCTGTTGCTTTCGCGCAAACAAACGGCTATCCGCTTGTTGTTCGTCCTGCCTTTACGTTAGGGGGAACCGGCGGCGGCTTTGCCAATAATGAGGAAGAATTACGAATCATCTGTGATAACGGATTAAAAATATCACCGGTACATCAGTGCTTGATTGAACAAAGCATTGCCGGTTATAAAGAAATTGAATATGAAGTTATGCGTGATAACAGCGACAATGCGATCGTTGTCTGCAATATGGAAAATGTCGATCCGGTCGGTATTCATACCGGTGATTCTATCGTAGTCGCACCGACGCAGACATTGACAGATCGTGAATGCGGGATCATGCGTGCTTCGGCATTAAAAATCATTCGCGCATTAAAAATCTGCGGTGGTTGTAATGTACAGCTGGCACTTGATCCGGTATCCTTCAACTATTATGTTATTGAAGTAAATCCGCGTGTATCTCGTTCCAGTGCGCTTGCGTCAAAAGCTACCGGTTATCCGATCGCTAAGCTTGCCGCAAAGGTCGCAGTCGGTTTAACTCTGGATGAAATTATTAATCCGGTGACGAAAACAAGCTATGCCTGTGCCGAGCCGACGATTGATTACGTTGTAGCTAAGCTGCCGCGCTTTCCGTTTGATAAGTTCCCGAAAGCAGATCGTTCCTTGGGAACACAGATGAAGGCAACCGGTGAGGTCATGTCGATCGGTCGTACCTTTGATGAAGCTATTTTAAAGGCAGTACGTTCCTTGGAAATGAAAACCGATCATTTGGAAAAAGCCGACGTTGAGGCATTGAGTGATGAAGCCTTATGGACGAAACTGGAAAAGCAGGATGATGAGCGCTTCTATGTGATCTGTGCCTTATTAAGACGAAATGTCGATCCGCAAAAGATTCATGATATTACCAAAATGGATATGTATTTCCTGATGCGCTTTGCCAATATCGTTGCGTTTGAAAAAACATTAAAGGCACAACCAAAGGATACAGTGAATCTGTTGAAAGCGAAAAAAATGGGCTTCTCTGATTCTTATTTGGCACGTATTTGGAATATGAGTGAAAATGAATTATACGATATGCGTAAGGAACAGGGCATTACGCCGGTTTACAAGATGGTAGACACATGTGCCGGTGAATATGTATCCGATACACCGTATTTATATTCAACATATGAACAGGAAAATGAAAGCATTCGCTCCGAACGCAAGAAAATCATTGTATTAGGATCGGGACCGATCAGAATCGGACAAGGGGTAGAGTTTGATTATGCCACCGTCCACTGTGTGAAAACATTGCGTGAATGCGGCTATGAGGCAATCGTTATTAACAATAATCCGGAAACGGTTTCCACCGATTATTCTATTTCCGATAAGCTGTACTTTGAACCGTTGACATTAGAGGACGTAATGCACGTAATCGAACTGGAACAGCCGCTCGGCGTTATCGTACAGTTCGGCGGACAGACTGCGATCAATTTAGCCGACGGACTTGTAAAACGCGGCGTGAAAATTCTCGGAACAAGCCTTGAGGATATTGATCGTGCCGAAGACCGACATGCGTTTGAGGCAATGTTAAAACAGCTGGATATTCCGCAGCCGCTGGGAGAAACTGCCTTTGAGGTTGAGGAAGCATTGCATATTGCGAAGCGCATCGGTTATCCGGTGTTAGTGCGTCCTTCCTATGTACTGGGCGGTCGCGCAATGGAAATCGTACATAATGATGATGATCTGCGTGTCTATATGGCAACGGCAGTAAAAGAAATATCCCATGATGCGCCGATTCTTGTCGATAAATATATTGTCGGCAAAGAGGTTGAAATCGATGCGATCTGTGATGGAGAACAAGTATTGATTCCGGGTATTATGGAACATATCGAACGTGCCGGTGTTCACTCCGGAGATTCTATTTCCGTTTATCCTGCACCGACGATTTCCGAACAAATTAAGCAAACGATTATTGAATATGCAAAACGCATCGGCAAAGGATTCTGTTTCAAAGGTTTGTTTAATATACAGTTTATCGTTGATAAGGATGAAAATGTTTATGTATTAGAGGTTAATCCGCGATCTTCAAGAACTGTGCCGTTCTTAAGCAAGATTACCGGTATTCCGATGTCTCATGTCGCTACCCGCTGTGTATTGGGTGAAACACTTTCTGCACAAGGGTACACAGAGATTATTCATCCGGAAACAGAGCGTACTTTTGTTAAAGCACCGGTATTCTCATTTGCGAAGCTGCGCAGTGTAGATACGACACTGGGGCCGGAAATGAAATCAACCGGTGAGGCACTCGGTCAGGATGTGACCTTGGAAAAGGCTTTATATAAGGCATTATTGGCAAGCGGTGTCAAGGTGCCGGATCGCGGTAATGTGTTGATGACGATTGCCGATGAGGATAAGGAAGAAGCACTTTCCATCGCTCGTCGCTTCTATAATTGCGGGTACGGTATTTATGCGACAAGCGGAACGGCAAAATATTTAAGCGCCCACGGAATTGAAGTACATGACGCGATTAAAATCAATGAAAATGCGGATAAGAACGTACTGCATTTGATTCGTATGGGCAGAGTTAATCTTGTAATTAATACAATGAGTCAAAATAAGAGTGTGTCAAAGGATGGCTTCTTAATTCGTCGTACTGCGGCAGAAAATAATATCAGCTGCTTTACTTCATTAGATACCGCCAAGGCGATGATCAGAGTCGTTGAATCCTTAAGCTTTACTACAATCTCAATGAATGAATTGGAGGCAGTCTAATGCAGTGTCAAAACGAAACAATTATCAGTAATGAGCTGTTGGCACCGCAGACTTACCGCATGGTGCTGACATGTCATACTTGTGCGGAAATGGTGCCGGGGCAGTTTATCAATATTAAGCTGAAGGAGTTTTCCTTGCGTCGACCGATCAGTATTTGTTCGATTGATGCTGATCGCATCACGATTATCTATAAGGTAGTCGGGCAGGGAACGAAAGCACTCAGCGAAATGAAGGCAGGGGAATGCATCGATGTATTCGCACCGCTGGGACATGGCTATCCGATCGAGGAACAGCGCGATCGCGTACTGTTGATCGGCGGCGGGGTCGGCATCCCACCGCTGTATGAATTAGCGAAGCAGTATCGAAAGCTCGGCAAACATGTAGATGTGGTGTGCGGTTTTCCAAACGCTGAGGCTTGCTTTTATGAAGCAGAGTTCACGGAATTAGGCGCTCATGTCTATATTGCGACGATGGACGGCTCCAGAGGCTGTAAGGGAACGGTATTAGATGCAGTTCGCCAATATCAGCTTACAACGACCTTCGTCTGTGCTTGCGGACCGCTGCCGATGTTAAAGGCGCTTGAGGCAGTCTACAGCGACGGTTATTTCTCTTTGGAATCACGCATGGCTTGCGGCATGGGAGCGTGTATGGCTTGTGTTGCCAAGGATCAAAAGCAAGCCGATATGTATCATCGTATTTGTAAGGAAGGCCCTGTATTTCCGATCGGAAAGGTGGTGCTGGCATGAAGCAGATAGATTTACATATTGATTTACCCGGTCTGAAGCTGAAAAATCCCATCATTCCGGCAAGCGGCTGCTTCGGCTTCGGCAGAGAATATGCGCAGCTGTATGATTTGAGCATCTTAGGCGGAATAGCGATTAAAAGTGCCACGATCGCCCCGCGTTTCGGCAATGAATGTCCGCGTGTTGCGGAAACGCCGAGCGGTATGTTAAATGCGATCGGTCTTCAAAATCCCGGTGTGGATAAAATTATTGAAAAGGAACTGCCGTGGCTGGCACAATTCGATACGGAGATTATCGCCAACGTAGCGGGAAGCAATGAAGAAGATTATGTCAAGGTAATTGAAAAGCTGAATGATCAGCCGACAGTCAAGGCATTTGAATTAAATATCAGCTGCCCGAATGTAAAACACGGCGGGATCGGTCTCGGCACAAATAAGGAACTAGCGGCACATGTGACAAGGCTGTGTAAGCAGGCGGCGAAAAAACCGGTATGGGTTAAGCTGACCCCTAATGTGACGAATATTGTGGAAATCGCCAAAGCGGTTGAGGAAGCAGGGGCAGACGGCTTAGTCATGATCAATACAATGCTGGGGATGCGCTTTGATTTAAAAAGCGGAAAACCGCTGTTAGCGAATATTACCGGCGGATTAAGCGGTCCGGCAATTAAACCTGTTGCTTTACGCATGGTTTATCAGTGCGCACAGGCAGTTAATATCCCGATTATCGGTGTCGGCGGCATTACTACCGCTGAGGATGTATTGGAGTTTCTGTATGCCGGTGCCAGTGCGGTAGAGGTCGGTATGGCAAACTTTACCGATCCGTACTGCTGTGTAAAAATTATTGAAGCATTACCGCAAGTGTTAAGTCAATACGGTTATCAATCGATCAAGGAAGCAATCGGAAGGAGTTTTAAAAATGAGTAAAACAATGGTAGCGCTGGATTTTTCCTCACGCGAGGACGTAAGCAATTTCCTTGCGCAGTTTAAAGAACCGATTTATGTAAAAATCGGTATGGAGCTCACTTATGCGTTTGGTTTTGATATCATTCGTGAAATCAAAGCAATGGGACATCATATCTTTTTAGATTTAAAGCTGCATGATATTCCCAATACGGTAAAAAAGGCAATGAAAAATCTTGCGAGATTAGATGTCGATGTCGTTAATCTGCATGCGGCAGGCGGTAGTGCGATGATGAAGGCGGCAATCGAAGGCTTGAATGAGGGAGCAATCAACGGTAAGCGTCCGTTATGTATTGCGGTTACACAGCTGACCTCTACCTCACAGGAAGCGATGAATGAGGAATTAAAAATTGCCGGAAGCGTACAGGATTGTGTGCTTCATTACGCAAAGCTGGCTAAGGACAGTGGATTGGACGGTGTAGTTTGTTCGGTTCATGAGGCAAAGGCAATTCACGAGGTATGCGGCAGTGAGTTCTTGACCGTAACACCGGGGATTCGCTTGGCAGATGATTCAAAGGACGATCAAAAGCGCGTCGCTACACCGCAGTATGCGTATGAGCAGGGCTGTGACTATATCGTAGTCGGACGCTCTATCACCACGGCAAAGGACAGTGTCGCAACATATCATGAAATTGAAGCAGTCATGGAGGGAAAATAATATGAGTACAGAAAGAGCAGTAGCAGCGAATCTATTAGATATTCAGGCAGTCTTTTTACGCCCTGAAGAACCGTTCACATGGGCAAGCGGAATTAAGAGTCCGATTTATTGCGATAATCGATTGGTGCTTTCCTTTCCGGAAAAAAGAAGCATTGTGGTGGACGGCTTTGTCAAGCTGATTCAGGAAACATATCCGGACGCAGATTGCTTAATGGGTACGGCTACAGCCGGAATCCCATGGGCGGCAATGACGGCGGAAAAAATGAATCTGCCGATGGGGTATGTGCGTTCTTCTAATAAGACACACGGCAAGGAAAATAAGATCGAGGGTAAAATCGCAGCGGGTGACAAGGTAGTCATCGTAGAGGATTTAATCTCTACCGGCGGTTCGGTACAGGGCGTTGTGGAAGCACTGCGTGATGCAGGCGCGGTTGTGTTAGGCGTCGTCGCTATCTTTACGTATGAACTGCCGAAGGCAACTAAAACCTTTGCGGATTTGAATACACCGTTTGCGACCTTATCCAATTACAGTGAATTAATTCAAGTCGCATTGGAAAAATCCTATATCAAGGAAGCGGATTTAGCGAAACTGAACGCATGGAAACAAGATCCGAACGACGAATCTTGGATGCAGAAATAATAAAGAAAAGCCAAGACAGCGTGATTGCCGTTTTGGCTTATTTTATTACGGTATTACAATTTCTAATTCACTGTGCCATTGAACAGTATCATCATGAAGCTGTTTTTCTTTATCATCGATAAACCGCTTTTTTAATACTATTTCCGCACCCGCATCCTTCTCAAACTGAAAGGTAAACTGTTGTGCATATTTTGATTCACCGTCAATATCCTTTGACAGCTTTCTTGTGATTTTTTCTTCGTTTACAAGCTTGAGTGAATCACTGTAGGAAAAGGGAACCCATGAGTAACCGACGGCTCCTTCCGGGATACAGATCACAATTTTATCATCGATTTGATCCTTGGTTAATTCGATTTTTTGATATTCGCTGTGATTAGACGTATATTCTGTATCATTGATGATGATCGTATCAATATCGATCTTCATCGCTGAAGAACAGGCACATAAGGTAAATACGGCAATAAGCAGTAACAGGTTTTTGAGCAAGGAAGCAAGTTTTTGCATGGGTAACATCTCCTTTTTTACAAGATTCTTTATTGAGTTACTTTATTTTAACATACTTCTTTTCATTATGAAATCCTTACTCCTTTTTGACAGCGTTATCGGTAAAGTTTTTTCCTTTGAATATACCTATTATTTCTAAGTGATTTTTTGTATAATAGAAACAGAAGGAATCATTGAAATAAAGGAAGTGATGATGTGAAGTATCAGGCACTGTTATTTGATGCGGACGGTACACTGTTGGATTTTAAAAAAAGTGAAGAAAACGGTTTGCGAAATGTATTTACATACTTTCCGGTTCCTGATCGAAAGTCATGTGAAGCGTATTATAAGGAAGTGAATCAGAAGCTGTGGGATCGTTTTGAAAAAGGGGAGATCACCAAGCAGACTATTTTTGATACTCGTTTTTCAAAGCTGTGCAGCTATTTCAACTTACCGTATGACAGCATATTGATGGAAGCGCATTATCGTAAATGCTTAAATGAAGGACATGATCTGATTGACGGAGCATATGAATTGATGAAAGCATTGAGTAAGCAATATTCCTTGTACATAATCACAAACGGTACTGCACAAACGCAGTATCGACGTTTAAAGGACAGTCAGCTGTTGCCGTTTTTTCAAGCGGTATTCGTTTCAGAGGAAATCGGTTATCAAAAGCCGGATCATGCCTACTTTGACTATGTGTGTAAAAAGGTACCTTGTAAACGGGAACAGATGCTTGTGATCGGTGATTCGCTGAATTGTGACATCTTAGGCGCTCAGCGCTCTCAAATCGCTTCGGTTTGGTTTCATACGGATCATCAGGACAATGGGGCTTTTGTAAAGCCCGATTATGAAATTCATGCGTTGGAGGAATTATGGAGCATTCTGTAAAGAAGATTCATGAAATCACATGTAAAAAGGCATTTCGTAAACTGTCGCATCGTATCGGCCCGTATGAGTATGATATGAATGTTTATCGCGGCTGTGCGCATCGCTGTGCTTATTGTTTCGCTGTTTATTCACAGCGTTATTTGAATGATGACAGCTTTTATGATGATATATATGTGAAAGTAAATATTGCACAACAGCTGGAAAAACAGCTTGCTTCACCGCACTGGAAGCGACAGTTGGTGAATATCGGTTCAGTCAGTGATTCCTATCAGCCGATTGAAGCGAAATATGAACTGATGCGTGAGGTGTTGCCGATTTTAATTCGTTATCGCACCCCTTGTATTATTTCGACAAAGTCAGACTTGATCTTGCGTGATGTTGATTTAATCAAGCAGCTTGCCGAGGTCACCTTTGTGAATATCGCCGTTACGATTACCACGCTTGATGAGAAGATGGCTTCGATTACAGAACCGAATGCGAAAGGGATACAACAGCGCTTGCAGGCAATCACTGAAATCAAACGACAGACAAACGCTGTTACCGGAATTCATGTGATGCCGGTGATGCCGTATCTCAATGATGATGAGGCTTCGTTATTATCAATGTTAGAGTTGACAAAGCAGGCTGATGCCGATTATGCGACGTTTGCGCCTTTGCATTTACACGGCGAAACAAAAGTGAAGTTCTTTCAAATGTTAAGGCATCATTATCCGCATTTGATTGTGCCGTATGAGCAGCTTTATCGAAACAGAAAGCTTGATCCTGCTTATAAAAAGGCTTTTTATGAAAGGATCAAAGTATTGAGTGAGGCTCAAGGAGTGTGTATCGATTATATGAAATTTGCCCGGGAGTTTTTTCAGAAACAGCAGGTGGAACAGTTATCACTGTGGTAGGGAAATGAGAATGCAATATATTTTCAGTTATATAAAAAGTACGGTACTTTATTTTGTTACCGCACTTTTTCATGTTGGTTTAAAGATGCGACCTGATTAAAAAAGAAAATCTTTATTGATAGTACATTAATTGATAGGTTTCTATATAAAAAAATATACATACGCAACCATTTCACTTTTTCATGATGAATCAAAGTGAAATTTTTTTATATTCCTGTTGACAAAACAATTATTTAGGTGTACTGTATTAGTACAACTAGTACAGAAAATACAGAGGAGGAATACGTATGCTTGAACTATCACATGTATCAAAAACATATCGTACCGGAAAAGGAGTAAAAGTACAGGCTTTAAAAGACGTCAATTTAAAGTTTGCCGATCACGGAATGGTTTTTATTTTAGGGAAAAGCGGATCGGGGAAATCAACGCTGCTGAATATTATCGGCGGCTTGGACCAGGCGGACAGCGGAGAATTGATAATTCATCAAAAGAGTACCAAAAGCTTTACACAGGCAGATTTTGATGCGTATCGCAATACGTATATCGGCTTTATTTTTCAAGAGTTTTATTTGATGGAGCAATATACGATCGAAAAGAATATCGCCTTATCCTATCAGCTTCAGCAAAAGGAAGCAGATCATGAACAAATTGCACGGATACTGGAAACAGTCGGTTTAAAGGGTTATGAGAATCGTTATCCAAATGAGTTGTCCGGCGGACAAAAACAGCGTGTTGCGATTGCGCGTTCCTTAATCAAGAAACCACAGATTTTAATGGCTGATGAGCCTACCGGTGCTTTAGATTCAGCGACGGGAAAGGAAATATTTACAACCTTAAAAGAGCTTTCTAAGGAAAAGCTTGTTATCGTAGTCAGCCATGATGAAGAAGCGGCGAAAACTTATGCCGATCGTATCATTACCTTTTCCGACGGGGCGGTTGTAGAAGATACGAACGCTGCGGCAGAGGCAGATCAAAAGGAATTTATACCGATCGCGTCTCATTTACCGTTTAAAGACTGCTTTCATTTAGGTATTACCTGCTTTAAGCATAAAAAGCTGCGAATGATTTTTACCATTCTTTTAACTTCGTTTGCACTCTTATGTTTGGCTTTATCCGATTGTATCGGTCAATTTAACGGAGCTAATGCACAATATAAGGCAATGCAGGAACATGATGAGCATTTGTTATCGATTCAAAGAAACGATATTGATGCGGACGGAAATGTTTATATCGGTTGGCAGGATCGTATGAATGAGATTAAAAAAGCCGATGCGGTGAAACTGATTAATGCACTGCCGCAACAAACAGCGAAACTATATGATTCATCATTATATCAATTTAATTCATTAGGTATGGGAATTCAAGTCAAGGAGCGAAGTGCTTACTTTGATTCCGGCTTGGATCATTTCTATTTGACAGAAGCAAATGATTTCAATGCTGTCGGATATGACAAATCAATCATCATCGGTCATTTTCCGAAAAAAAATCAGGAAATTGCGATTAGTTCCTACTTGGCGGATTTAATCATCGAACACGGAATTAATGATCAGCAGGGAAAGCTTATAAAGCCTAAAAATGAAACTGAATTATTAGAAAAAGTACAGCTGCCGATTTTAGATCAATGGCTCAATGTCTCGGCAATCGTAAAGGAAAAGGATTATTCAAAATATAAGTTTCTGCATACGATTCCGGAAGGACAGATGAAAGAGGAAGAATACAATCAATTCAGAAAGTTTTATTCCCAGGTTCAACAAAACAGCAGCTATTTATATGTAAAAGACGGCTTTATTCAATCCGTTCAACCGGAAAAAAGCAATTATTTAAATCGTGAGACTTATCAATTAATGTATCAGGAGGAATCTTTAAAAAACGGCCATATAACATATGGAGGAGGAATGGCATATCCAAAGGAGACGCTCACTTACTTTGACGGTAATCAGCTTCAACAGACAGATCATTTACAAAAGCATGAGGTCTTATGGGGTCTCTCTGAATTAGATAATTATCATTTATCAGCTTCAAGCAGCTTCCCGTCGCTTTATGATGATGCCTTTACGACGCTTCCGGCAGCTGAAAAGGAACGTATAATTAAAGATATGGCAAAACAGGTTATTGGTAAAAAATTCACGATGAGGTATGAAAACTATTTTAACAATAATGCGGTGATTGAGCAGGAGATTACAGTAAAGGGAGTGATTCTGCCTGACAGCTACGGTATGAATATGCTTGATTCGGTTGAGCATACTTCTTATGTGAATAAAGAATTGCTTGAACCACATATCAGCGATGCACTTTATTTGGGCGGTATTCTTATCAGTGCCGACGGCAATGAATGTCGTGAACTGTTGGAGAACTATCCGATTGATCAGGAATTTTATGCAAAAACTATGGCAACTAATGATGTGCAAAGTATTAAAAGTTTCGCTGAATTTGCGACTAAGGTATTCTTTATTGCAAGTATCGCATTCTTTATCTTTGCGGCTGTATTGATGATGAATTTTATCGTCGTATCTATCACGTATCGTCGCAAGGATATTGGCATTTTACGTTCAATCGGCGCAAGAAGTGTAGATGTTATTAAGATCTTTATCTGGGAAGCATTGGTGCTGGCAGTAATTGCTTATATTGTGACTTTGATCTTCTTGTTTGTAATCAGCTTCCTTGTAAATCAGTATGCAATGGAAACGGTAGGTATTGTGATTTCACCGATAATCATCACCTTAAGACAGCCGTTATTGCTGATTGTCATCGTTTTATTGATCGCACTCATATCCGGTGCAGTGCCGATCTTAAGAATTGCTCGTCAGCGTCCGATCGATGCGATTAAAAAGGGCTAATATGAATTCTTTTCTGTTAATAAATAACTGGAACATAATCATATCACATTAAAAAAATATCGGTTCACTATCGTATCATAATCGGTTCATTATGATTGACACAAATGAACCGATTTGCTACAATAAGACCATCAACAATGCAAAGGAGATGGCAGAATGCTGTTTAGAGAAAGCGAAACCTTAGAATTAAAAGAAACTGTTTCAGATGAGATAAAAAAAGAAATTATTGCATTCGCTAATTGCAACGGCGGTAAATTGTATATCGGTGTTCAAGATGACGGCGAAGTGATCGGTGTAGACAATCCTGACAGTGTGTCTTTACAGCTCAGCAATATGGTCAGAGATTCAATTAAACCTGATGTCACAATGTTTATACATTATGAAACGATTGAGAAGGCGGGTAAAAAAATTATCGCTGTCGATGTTCAGCAGGGAACGGATCGTCCTTATTATCTGTTTAAAAAAGGAATGCGACCGGAAGGGGTATATGTGAGGCAGGGAAATTCCTCTGTGCCTGCCAGTGATTTAGCAATTCGACGCATGATTAAAGAGACAGACGGTGATCGCTTTGAAGCAATGCGCAGCTTAAATCAAGAGCTTACTTTTGAAGCAGCGAAAACAGAATTTTCACTACGTAATATTGAATTCGGAACTCAACAAATGCGTACTTTAAAAATGATTGATCAGGATAATCTTTACAGTAACTTGGGATTTCTTTTATCCGATCAATGTTTTCATACTATAAAGGTAGCGGTTTTTCAAGGTACGGATCAATCAGTGTTTAAGGATCGGCGAGAATTCAGCGGATCGCTGCTGCGCCAGATGAATGATGTTTATGATTTTATTGATTTTCGTAATCAAACACGTGCGACTATAGAGAAGTTGTTGCGAACGGATGTCAGAGACTATCCGGAAATTGCTGTGAGAGAAGCTTTGATGAATATGCTGGTTCATCGTGATTATTCTTTCAGTGCCGGTTCGTTTATCAGTATTTATGATAATCGAATAGAATTTGTATCAATCGGCGGTTTAATGTATGGGATTGAATCCGAGGATATTATGTTAGGTATTTCTGTATGCAGAAATCAAGAGCTTGCGAATGTATTTTATCGATTGCATCTGATTGAGGCATACGGTACCGGAATGGGGAAAATAATGCAGGCATATGAAGGATATGATGAAACGCCTGTCATTGAAACTACAAAAAATGCTTTTAAGATTATTTTACCTAATATTAATGCGAAATATGAAGCAGCAAACGATTCTGCCTTGTATGTTGAATGTCCGAATCATTTTTCTGTCAGATACAAGAAACCGTTGTTTGACAAAGAAGAAAAGATTATGGAGTATGCACGGATACACGGTGCTGTCACAAGGAATGATGTTATTCAATTATTAAAGACGAGCATCTCTACCGCTGCTCGAATCCTTAATAAAATGGTTGATAACGGATTACTGAAGCGAAACGGAAAAGCGAGAAGTACTTATTACACGATTGCAGAATGATCTATGCTTTACGATAAACAAAAAAATGCCTCTGTCTGAAAAACAGGGGCATATTCTTTTATTCCTTTTCTGTTGTTTGTGAATCGTTTTCTTTAGGCTGCTTGAAGCTGTAAACACCATCTTGTTCATCGGCTGTGATCATTTCCGTATCGGTAATACTGATTTTACGCTTCTTTAAGATTTCATTGATATAATGTGTAAACATTGCGTAAAAGAATGCTGTAGTCGGCACCGCCAAAAGCATACCGATAATACCGAACTGCGCTCCGAATACAAAGATGCTGAGCAATACCCAAAGACCCGGGAGACCGACGGAATTGCCGACAACTCGCGGATAGATGACATTATCCTCAAACTGCTGCATCAGTTGATAGTAAATTACAAACAATACTGCGGTTGAGAAATTTTCCGACAGAATCAGAATTGCACCGACACTCATTGCAAACATGGATCCGAATACGGGAACTAACGAACAAACCGCAATTAATGTGGAAATCAGCTCGGGATAGGGGAATTGAAACAGCTTCATCGTAACGAAATATAGCACCCATAAAATACCTGCTTCGACAAGCTGTCCGGTAATGAAGCCGGTAAAAATCTGATTGGCACGTGTTCCCCAATAAAAGATTGTTTTAGAACGATTTGCGCCGCAGGCTGCCACCACAACCTTGCGAGTTTGACGAATAAAGCTTTCTTTACCTGACAATAAGTACAAGGAAAACATAAAGCCGGTAAAAATAATCGCAAAGCGAGCGGTAAAGGACATCGCATTGTCCCAAATACCGCCGGCACTGTTGGATAAGAAGCCGAGTACCTGTGAAGAAATTTTAGCCCAATCCATACTGCCCATGTTTAGCAGCTCACGAATTTGACTGATATCGGTCAGCTGATAATCAATATTTAATGTGGTAAGCAGGTCGTCAATGTTTTCCACAATACCCGACAACAATCCCGACAAGTTATTCAAAAGCTGCACAAAGCTCTCTAAAATACGCGGTACGATGATTGAAAACATCAAAATCAGAATACCGAATACAATAATCAAGGACAAGGTAATCGCAATGCCGCGTTTGAAACGATGCAGGAAGGAACCCTCTTTGATCACATGCTTCAGCAGCTTCTCTACTCTTACCATTACGACATTGATCACAAAGGCGAAGCCGATCGCATATAAAATAGACTGAAACATACCGATAAAGCTTGAAAATACCGATGTTACAACATCAAAGCGAAAGACAAATGCCGCAAACAGAATCGTATAAGTCACAAGCAATATCCACGGACGTATTTTAATGAAATCGTCCTTGTTTTTATTCATCATAAAATCACTCCCGTTATTGATATAGCTACTATTGTATGCTTATCAAGCGAAAATTACAAGCATAATCAAATAAATACAGTAAACAGACAGTTATATGAATCAGTATCTCATCACAAGCACCTATATCTTTACTCCTTCAACAGCATACAGGATTTATTTGCACACCGCTTTACGGTTATGTTATAATTGGATAGTAAGTAACGATTACAAGTAAGGAATCGGTGATACTATGGCATTAGAAAATTTATACCAATGCACACCATCACAACTACAGGATTTACCTGAAAAGCTGGCAGAGGCTTTTTACTTCAGTCCGTTATTTCAGATTGCTTTTCCCGATGAAGCAAAGCGTAAGGAATGTATGGTATTTTACTTTAAACAATATTTATATGCAATAGCGCCGGAAGCGCTGTTTTTGGCTGACAGTGAGGATATGCACACGATTATGATCGTATGTGATTCTCGTCGTTATCAGCAAAAAGAATATTATAAGCGTTTATGTAAAATGAATCTGCGTTTTATCCGTTTTGTGAAAAAGATCGGTGCAAAGCAATGTCTTTATTTGATCAAGCACTGGGATATGTTTTCCAGTCGTTGGATGAAGGATTTTAAACGAAAGCATCACTTTCATCTCGATATGATCATTACCGATGCCACGGCACGCAATCACGGCATTGCGGAGCGTATGGTAAGAGAGCTGATTGATGAGGGTGATATTATGGATATGGATGTCAGTGCCGAGGTCTATCAAAAGGATACGGCACTGTGGCTTGAAAAAATGGGCTTTATATTAATGAATACGATCGTAGATGAGGAAAACGATCTGCATCAGTATTGTTTGATCAATCAGCAGCATAAGGAGTAAGCTATGGATACAAGATATCGTGTAAAAAACTTTTGGAAATACTTTACGGGGGTATATAAGGAAATCGAACAGGCCTTTCATAATCAAGATGAGGAACTGCTTGCGGAGCTTCGCAAGGAGGTCAATCTGCAGGTACAGAGCGTTTGTGATGCGAGTGCGGAATTGGAATGGCAGGACGGCTTTTTTGAGTTGACCTTTAACGGCGGCATGAATAAGACAAAACAATATATTTGTGCACTGTTAAAAAAGAGTGCGCCTAAGGAATTGATCGATGATTGGATCATCAGCGGTTATCGTCAGCCGTTATCTCAAAGTGCGCTTCATGCGCAGCTGAAGCTTGATGATGAAATATACAGCGGTACAGATTTTACGATCTATTATGAAATCAATCATGAGGCAAAATGTATTGATACGGCAATTTACAGTAAGGCATTACAGGGACTTGAGGAAACAAAGCAGCATCAGATTGCGACTGCGATGCTGGAGCTTTTTATCGGCGAAATTGAATTAGAAGCACGAATCGGTGATCTGCAGATTTTAGATGAACCGAAGAATGATGCCGAAAACTATTGTTTATTGCCTAATTTCTATGAGGATATCTGTGATATCGTAATCGATGAGGAATGGAGCGAATATCAAGAGCCGTGCGCAATCTATGCAGCCTATAAGCTGGATCAAAGCATCAGCGGTGATACACTGCGTAAGGATATGAAGCTGATCATTACTACGAATTCCTTATTACAGAATGAATTACTGAATCAGGAAAATGACAGCTGTGAGGAAGCAAAGCGTTTCGGCAGTGAATACGGTTATCTTTACTATGAAATCGAACAGGAAAAGGAACAGATCGCATTGGTACGTCAACAGTTGGAAAAAGAGCTTCAGGACCTGTTTTATGAAAACAATATTGCCCGCATGATCGGCGGTGCCATAGGAACGGTCTATGCTTATGTGGACTGTATCGTATTTGATACTGCAGCATTTGAAATTTTATTGGAAAAGCTGAATGAGCACTTAAGCTTTCCGCTTTATTATCGAAGCTTTATGTAACATGACCTCATAGTTTCTGAGGTCTTTTTTATATCAAAATGATTCAATCGTTTTACTGAATTGCTTTTCATTCGTGATTAAAAATGTTAAAATACTAATCGTATATAGAGAAGGAGCAGTCTACGTGAAAAAACTATTTACTCCGGATTGTTATATTCGTTCTTATCGCGAATTAAATATAAAGCGGTTGATTTCGATGGGAATCAAACAGCTTGTATGTGATATCGATAATACACTGGTAGCTCATGATGTGGCGGTAGCGGATGAAGCAGTGAAGCAATTTATTCAAAATGTGAAGGACAGCGGCTTAAAGGTCGTTTTAGTATCCAATAATGTAAGGGAGCGAGTAGAAACCTTTGCGGACGGACTCGATGTTGCTGTATATCCGTTTGCGCAGAAGCCGTTGAAAAAAACATATAAAAAAATGCTGCGCGACAGCGGTTTAGCGGCCGAGCAGATTGCGGTATTGGGCGATCAGCTGTTGACGGATATGTTAGGGGCCAATCGACTCGGCTTTTATACGATTTTAACGACACCGGTAGCACAAAAGGATTTGAAGTGTACCAAGGTAAACCGCTTTTTTGAAAATATGGTTTTTCATGTACTTGCCTTACAGGGCAAGCTGCACAGAGGAGAATATGATGAACAAACGATGTAAGGGCTGCGGAGCAATTTTGCAGCATGAATACAGTGATAAGCTCGGCTATTCGCCGAAGCAAGACGCTGATTATTGTCAGCGCTGTTTTCGCATATCACATTATGATGATGTGACGATTTCAATGAAAACGGGAATCGATCCCGATACGGTGCTGCGCAAGGTTTCCGCCTTAGATGCATTGATTTTATGGGTCGTTGATTTATTTGATTTTGAAGCAAATTTGATTGCGGGGTTAAATCGGCATCTACAGGGCAAAACGATCGTGCTTGTAGCGACAAAGCGTGATCTGCTTCCGGAAACGACCGGAAATCAAAAGCTGGCTGATTTTATGATGCAGCGCCTACAAGATTTCGGTATTACGATTGCCGGTTTGGTGATCTGCGGTGATTTGGTCAAGCATGCGTTTGATAAAGAGAATCATTCGCTGCGTGAGGTAGAAAAGGCGATCGAGTGCTATCGTGAGGGAAGGGATGTAGCGGTCATCGGTATGGCAAATGCCGGTAAGAGTACGCTGTTGAACGGCTTATTGAAAAACAATACACTGACAACCTCAAGACATCCCGGTACGACGTTAGACCTTGTGGAAATGGATATGGGGGATTATACGCTGTATGATACTCCCGGCTTAACACGCAAGGACAGCTATTTAACGGTCGGTGATGAATCGCTCTTAAAACAGCTTATTCCCGATCGTCGCTTAAAGGCCAGAAGCTATCAGCTGTACGAGGATCAGTCATTGGCTGTCGGCGGCTTGGCGCGCTTAGATCTGTTCGGCGGGAAAAAGGTAACCTGTGTCGGTTATTTTGCCCCGAGCTTAAAGCTGCATCGAGGAAAGGCCTCAGGTGCCGATGCTTTATGGCATGCTCATATGGGAGCTTTGTTGGCTCCTTCACTGAGTGAATCCTTTGATTCGATGAAGCGCTTCAGCTATACGAAAAAGAGTAAGGAAAAGCTAGATGTGGTAATACACGGTCTCGGCTGGTTTTGTATCAGCGGTGATGTAAAAGAAATTCATATTTATGTGGATCAAGCGGTATCCGTAACATTCAGAAAGGCGATGATTTAATGCTGAACAATAAAGAAAAACAAAAGCTGCGTAAAATTGCACAGGGACAGCGTGCGTTATTCCAAATCGGGAAAGACAATATCAGTGATAATTTGATTAAGACGATTTCCGATTCCTTAGAAGCTCATGAATTGGTTAAAATCTCATTATTGAAAACGGCGAGTATTGCGGTAAGAGAAGCTGCTTATGATATCGCAGCGGCAACTCACAGTGAAATCGTAATGATCATCGGCAGAACAATGGTGCTGTATCGCCGCAGTAAGAAAAATTTAATGGAGCTGTAATATGAAAATCGCTGTGATCGGCGGAAGCTTCGATCCGATTCATCTTGGGCATATCGCTTTGGCACGTCATGTGCTGAAGCATTATTTGGCTCAAGAGGTTTGGTTTATGGTAAGCAATATGACGCCGTTAAAAAAACGCGGTCTGAGTGATAATCAACTGCGTAATGAAATGGTACATGCAGCAATTTCATACGATAAGCACTTTCGTCTTTGTCTGTTGGAACAGCAGCGTGAGGGTTATTCTTATACGATCGCTACGGTAAAAGAGCTGAAAATGCGTTATCCGCAGCATCACTTCGTATGGCTGATCGGAAATGATCAAGCGATGCAATTATCCAAATGGAAGGATATCGAGGAATTGTCAAAGCTGATCGAATTTTATGTATTTCCGCGTAATGACGAGACGATTACCTGCGCTTATCCGCATCAAAAAATGAATCGAAAGCTGATCAATATTTCAAGCAGTGAAATACGTGAGGGGCACGGTCTGTGGCTTTTGCCGAAAAGCGTGAAGGTTCTGATGGCGAAGCATTATTTATATTTGGACAGCTTTGCGAGGGCACGAATGAGTGAGCGGCGCTTTATCCATTCAAAAAGTGTTGCTGCGCTGTGCATAGAACTGGCAAAGTGTCATCATGTATCGACTGAGGAGGCCTATTGTGCCGGAATTCTGCATGATGTCTGTAAGGAGTGGGATAAACAGCGCCTTAAGGCATATTTATCGCATTTGGATCCGAATTGCTTAACGGAAGCAGCTGCGATATGGCACGGCTATGCGGCAGCCTATTATATCGCGCAAGCCTTCGGTATTCATAATAAGAATATCCGTAAGGCAATTTATCATCATGTGAAGGGCAGCGATATAAACAAGCTGTGCATGATTGTTTATGTCAGTGATAAGCTGGATCCGTCACGCGGCTATGATTCCTCGGCAGCGATCGCTTTATGCAAACGGGATTTAAGGGCCGGCTATCAGCTTGTCGCAAAACAACAGGCAGAATATTTAATAAAGGAGAAGCAGAAAACAAATGAATCATGAATTAACTACTGTAATCAACGCATTATCAGAAAAGAAAGCACATGATATCGTCGCTTATGAATATCAGCCGTTGAATCCGTATATTGATTATACGGTGATTGCGTCGGCAGGCAGTGTAAGACAGGCGGCGGCCTTGGCTGAAAATGTAATTGATCGTGCACATGAGGCGGGAATTGCCGTCAGAAGCAAAGAGGGCGACAAGGAAAGCCCGTGGATTTTAGTCGATCTGCATACGATCATCGTACATATCTTTTTAGATGAGGAACGCTCTGTTTATCGCTTGGAACAGCTGTATGCGGATTTAGTGAGTGTGGATATCACATGCTGATGTATGAGAAGCTGGCAGCCTATTATGATACGTTGGTAAAGGATGATGAAGCAACTGCTGCATGGGTGAAGCTTGTGAAGCAGCATGTAAGCGGCAGACAGCTGTTAGAGGCTGCATGCGGCAGCGGTGAAATCACACTGGCTTTGGCAAATGAAGGCTATCATATGACGGCGGGTGATATCAGTCGCTCTATGCTGCATCAGGCACAGGCAAAAAAGGGCAGTGAAGCTGTTGACTGGCACTGCTTTGATATGCGAAACATGGAGTCTTTCGCTTCTTATGATGCTGTTCTCTGTTTTTGTGACAGTATCAATTATCTGACTGATTTTAATGATTGGCGCTTATTTTTTACTCAAGCGTATGAGCATTTGAACGAGCACGGAGTCTTGTTGTTTGATATGCACACACCGGATCGTTTAACGGAATTTTCACAGGAATATTGTGAAGCCGGATATATGGACGATACTGCATATGAATGGACCATCAGTGCACAGGATGATTGTATCTATCATAATTTTATCTTTTATGATGAAGCAGCCCGTCCGACGCTTGAACAACATATTCAGCGAGTATATGAGCCGCAGCGTGTGCTTGAATGCTTAAAGGAAATCGGCTTTGCGGTTGAGATTTATACCGATTTTACAATACCCGGTATTCAAAGCGGTGAAAAATATTTTTTGATCGGTAAAAAGGACAGTGCAGGAGGTAAGCAATGATAGCGTTAATAGCGGCAATGCAGGCTGAGGTAGATGAAATGCTGAAGCTTACAACTGATTCTAAAAAGGTAATCAAGGATTCATTTGCCTTTTGGGAGGGAAAGCTTGAAAACCAAAGCATCGTAATCATGCTGAGCGGTGTCGGAAAAGGCAATGCGGCTATGGCTACGGCAATGCTGATTACCAATTATCGTCCCCGAGCAATTATTAATATCGGTACGGCAGGCGGTCTGTGTGATGATCAAGAGGTGCTTGATGTAGTGATCGGCACGCGTGTGGTTCAGCACGATTTCGATACAAGCCCGGTTGACGGAGACGAAGGCATAGGCTTGTATTTTGACGGTGATCAGGCTTTGTGCGAAAGCTGTAAGCGAGTGTGTGAGAAAATGCAGGTGCGAAATCACAGCGGTTTGATTGCCAGCGGAGATCAATTTATCGACCTTTATATCGTAGATTCCTTGCTTCATCGATTCAGCGATGCGCTTTGTGCCGAAATGGAAGCCGGTGCAATCGCTCAGGCATGTACGCGTTTTCAAGTTCCTTTTGTGATTTTGCGTTCCTTATCGGATATTGCCGTTCATGATAATAACCATTTGACTTATCAGGAATATGTTGCGCTTGCGGCATCTCGCAGTGCCCGTATGTGCAAGGAAATAATCAATGAAATTGCCTGTGGATAACGGGCTTTTCTTTTTTATCACAAGACAAATAATTAAAAATCATGTATAATAAAGAGAGAAGCGGAAGTGAAATTATGGAACATGAACGAAAGGGATTCTCATTTCGTCAATTCATCTTAACGATTGGCTTATTATGTATCCTGCTTACGGTGATATGGTTAGAAATCAGCGTATTTATCAGCGGGCCGGCAATTCATTATGATGAAAAAATCGCTGCACAACAGGAAACAATACTGAAATCACACAGGGAAATCAAGGAGTTGGATCGTCATGTATTTGCGTATGTGATTTACAGCGGTGCCGATCAAGAGAATTATTATTGGTTCAATGAAAACGGTGAGCAGCTGACAACGCGTTCCTTGGCACAGCTTGATTACGATAAGGCAATCGCTGTTGCCGAAGAAAGCTATGGTATGAAGGATTGCGGCATCCGTATCGGATATGGCTATGAGCGACCTGTTTATCGAATTGAAAATGCTTCTTTTGAATTATATTTGGATATTGATTCATTGGAGCAGGTGTTTTTCCGCATGAAGGAAGAGGGAAGAAAATGAAGTGGTGGAATGAAAAATTTATCGATCGCAGAGCTTACATATTAGACCATTTTGATAAGCTCAGTTTGTCTTGTGAGGAATGTATGTTGATTCTGTTGATCGATTTTATGAATGAGCATAATATTCCGATTGCGCACGGTATCTTAGCTAATAAAATGAAGCTTGATGAAGCTCAGATCGATAATTTATTATCAAGGCTGACACAAAAGGGATATTTGAGTATTGCGTATGACAACAAGAAAATTGCTTTTTTGATCGACGGTGTGTTTGAGGAGAGCTCTGCCGATAAGACAATGAACTTCGATCGTTCCTTGTTTGAGGTGTTTGAGGAGGAATTTGCGCGTCCGTTGTCACAGCCGGAAATGCAGCGTTTGAGTGACTGGCTGAAGCAATATGAACAAAAGCTGATTTTATATGCGCTGAGAGAGGCGCTGATGTATAATAAGCGCAGTTTTGATTATATTGAGCGGATATTGATAGAATGGAAAAAACGGAACTTTACAGCACAGGATTATGAGGATGGTAAATAATGACAACAGATGAAATTTTGGATGAGCTGGAACGGCGCTTTCCCAATGCACATTGTGAATTGCTTCATCGTAATGTGTTTGAGTTGATCGTAGCGGTCGTATTATCGGCACAGACAACGGATGAAGCGGTAAATAAGATTACGCCGGCATTGTTTGAGGCTTTTCCGACACCGCAGGCGCTTGCGGATGCGGATATTAAAGATATTGAACAAAAAATCAGACGTATCGGACTTTATCGCAATAAGGCAAGAAGCATTCAGGCATTGGCAAAAGCGATTGCGGAAAAGAACGGCGAGGTTCCCAGCGCAATGAATGAATTAACAGCTTTGGCAGGAGTAGGGCGCAAAACAGCCAATGTCGTTCGCAGTGTTTGGTTCGATATTCCTTCCTTTGCGGTAGATACGCATGTAGAGCGCATCGCAAAGCGCTTAGGACTGGCGAAGGTGTATGATAATGTGGAAACGGTAGAGGAAAAACTGAAGCGTAAAATAAAGCGTGAGCGTTGGAACAGAGCGCATCATTTATTTATCTTTTTCGGTCGCTACAGTTGTACGGCACGTAATCCGCAATGTGAAGGATGTGCCTTTGCGAGCTTCTGTAAGAAAGATAAATTAGCTGCCTATAAGGAGCAACAAAAAATAAAATCTTTATAAAGTAAAAAAGCATCGACATAATGTCGATGCTTTTTATCGCTAATATCGACTGCTGATCGGATGTCGCTTGACTTCGACCAATGCTTCCTGTAGAAGCCGCAGCTGTTCATCGATTTCCTCCTGAGTTACATCGGTTTCATAGGTCAGAAGGGCAGCGTCATTGATTGCGCTGTTTAATTTAAGCACATATTCAGATTCATATTTGGTTGGATCCAAATAGGTATTTGCTTCCTCGATCAGGCTGATCAAAGTAGTGAAGTCGGCTTGGTTGACACTTTGCGGCATCGTTACCTGTGTGCATATTTCGTTGGAGCGCTTTTTATCATGCTCATAACCGTAATAGCCGCAAACCTCAATTTTCTGTCCGAAGTAATCGCCGTTTAATTGATGACTGGATTTGGAATCACTTGTCGTGATTGTTTGTACCGTTGTGCCGTTTACCTTGATATCCGCTTTATATATGACTCTGCCGAATACGAATACAGGACTGTAATATACATTGCCGGTGAATTTTATGCCAAGAACATTATACGTCTTTTTATGAGACGCAGCTTGTGTTTTATCAGCATCGGGATAAGCAGAGAAGTTCAGTATCAAGCTTCCGTCACTTTCATTAGGAGTTGCCTGGAAGCTGGTTAAATCCTTTAAGTCATCAGCAGTAAGCTTAGTCAGCTTCGCTTTATCGCTGCGGATCATACCGCTGATAATCATATCGGAAGGCATTCCTTCATTCGGTGCTGCATATGGGTATTTACCTTTTACGTGGGAAATGGTGCTGATTCCACCCGGATTTTTAACCGATCCCATGTCATGCTTCTTTGACAAGGTATCAAACAATGCACGATTGATATGACCGGGTACGTTACGATTCAGTAGCTGAGAATTGATGTAATCATATCCGTTATGACCTTCCCATGTAGCCACTACATAGTTACCGCAGTAATTTACCATCCATTCATCACGGATTGAGCCTTCGGGAATACCGTGTGATACACCGGAATCTCCCCAGTCACTGGTTCCTGTTTTACCGTATACCGGATATCCGACCTGCGGCCATAGCTGACTCATAAAGACATTTGTGTTGGCTGCACTGTGTAAGATGTCAGACATAAGATACGCTGCTTGTGCAGATAGAGTTTGTGTCTGGTCGTATTGGGCAACGATTGTTTCTTTATCAGGATCATCGGGGAATTCAATTTTTGTGATAATATGGGGTTCAATGTATTTTCCGTCATTCGCAAAAATCGCATATGCGGCTGCGAGTGTTTTTGTGGACACACTCATATTGCTGCCGCCGATTCCGTATTGAAGGTTAAAGCCTTTTACGATTTCCTCCTCAAAGCCGAGCTTGCGAAGATAATCCTTAATATTATCCTCTCCCCATGCCTCTACTACATCGATCAATGATTGACTTGCTGTAGTGTTGTAGGAATTGGAAACTGCTTCGGCGAAAGGAACGTCCCCCTGGTATTTATTATTTGAATTTTTAACTGCACGACCGTCACCGTAAATATCGGTAGGTACATCGGCAAAGGTATGAGAGGTCGCATATCCCAATAAATCGAAGCCCGGAGCGTAATCAAGCACCGGCTTGATTGTAGAACCTGTTTGATGGCGCTCATTTACTTGGTTTTTTGATGTAGAATCATCAAGACTGAAGCTTCTTCCTCCGATCATTGCGACAATTTCACCGGTCTTTGTATTTAAAACCGTGGAGCCGACATCAAAGTTATCTTTATTCGGAAAAGCATAAACAGAGCCGTTTGCCTGAGGAACACCGTCGCTTGATATTATTTTATCTGCAGTTCGTTGTACATCACTGTCAATCGAGGTATGTACGACGGCGCTTGTCGTATAAATATCAATATCATATTTTTCCAGTGCTTCTTTTCTGACAAGATCAAGAATCGTATCATTAGAATCACTTTGGAAGAAACGCTCACCCTTTAACTGGAAAGCAAGCTCCGTGCTCTTAGCTAAATGATATTCTTCTTCACTGATATACCCGTGATTCAGCATTTGATATAACGTGTCATTTCGACGCTCTATCGCATAGTCATAGAAATTGATCCATGATTGTGAAACCTCACTCCACTGTGTTCCCTTATAAGGGTTAAATAGGTTAGGGGCATTGACAACACCGGCTAAAAATGCGCTTTCGCTGAGATTCAGCTGTGAGACATCCTTGCCGAAATAATATTCAGAGCCCTTTTGAATACCGCGGGCCGAATTACCGAAGTTTACCTTATTTAGATAGTTGACCAGGATTTCCTCTTTCGTCATACTGTTTT
Source organism: uncultured Erysipelotrichaceae bacterium (assembly GCA_947649125.1). Taxonomy (GTDB): domain Bacteria; phylum Bacillota_I; class Bacilli_A; order Erysipelotrichales; family Erysipelotrichaceae; genus C-19. The sequence goes on from CANSQL010000003.1 coordinate 29,913, forward strand.
CTGCCTGCATGCTCAAAAATATTTCTTGGACCTTCCATTCGATTTTCTGCCAACTGCTGGCATTTGTCTCATCGAAGTCGGGATCGCCCTTACGAACATTATCCACCATCTGCATTGTGAGTGTAGAACCGCCTTGTCCTAAATCACCGTTGCGAAGGTTGTTGATTGCCGACATCGCAAAACGCGGCAAGTCAAATCCGTTATGCTTAAAGAAGCGGGAATCCTCAATCGCAAGGAAGGCATCAATCGTTGTCTGCGGAACTTGGTCGTAGCTGATGCTTTGCCGATTTTCCAAGCCTACCTCAACCAATACATCACCTTCGCTTGACAGAATAGGGGTACTGTCCTGACTTTGAAATTTATATGCGGTCAACGCTTTTGCATCCTTCATGATATTAGCTATCATCACGAATACGCATACACCGCTGATAATAATCAGCGACAGAATACAAACAAGGATCGAATTTAAGATTTTTCGCTTGTTCAGTTTCTTTTCTTTTTTCGCAGTTTCTTTAGGCTTTTTCAGTTTCGCTCTGTTTGCATTAGGTGCAGCACTCTTTTGTTTTGTTTCTTTCATATCATGCTTCCTCCTTGAAATAACACTGATCGACAACATCTAAATAATGTAATCGCGGAGTATAGCCGCGTTTGATTAAATATCCGTTGTCCTTTAGCTCTGCATAGGGGATAGATTTACTTTCATTTTGTTCGTACCGACGGATCATATATTGGGCATCGACAAGATAGGTTTCATCATAAGCACAAAAGCGTATAATCATAAAGCCGATTCCGCCGTGCTTCAGCACTCGCTTCAAATGCTTGATTTGATGCGGATGAATATTGCTGAACGGAAATGAGGTCTTTGATTTTGTTTCCTTTGCCTCAAAATCGATTGCTTTACCGCGATAGATTCCGTTATAATCGGTCGTACTCGGTGTTTTGTAGTAGGCCTCTACAATTTTGGCAGCGCTTCTTTGCGGATAATCGACACGAACGATCTGTACCGGTATCGGCTTTTTATGAATTACCGCACGCTCAATTTCTAAATAGTATTCATTGCTTTTGTTTAAATCATCCTCTAAAGACATTCCGCGTCCCATGTAGTTATCGCGTACCTGATGACTTACGGGAATACTTTTTTTGTTAGGATAGCCTATCATTATTATCACCTTTCTTTATTATATCATAACTGTTAAAAGATAGGTAGAAAAACGTATTTGATTTGATGTTGATTTATAAAAAACTCTATCACATTTTCAGAAAGGCATGGTGTTGATGTACCGAAAGGGAACTTAGAAGCAGATACAGCGGCAGTTATGGGTATGAAATCATATAAAATTTTATTAAAATTGCATTTTCCACTTGCTTTTTCAGCGCTTTTTTGAGAAACTTATAATCAGAAGGTGAAATAGATGGAGAAAAGATTCAAGCTGAGTGTAGAGGATGTGCTGGAAAAGCAGTTCAATATTGATTTTAAAGGCTATTCCTCCGGAGAAGTAGATGAATTCCTCGATTTGGTAATCGCCGATTATCAGCAGTACAATAAAATGATTGAGGAATTAGGAGATCATTTACAGGAATATGAACGTCAAATCAACACCCTTAAGGCAAAGGTCGTTGAGTTAGAGGGCAAGCAGGGTCTGAGCACAACCGAAAACAACGGGAATAACTTAGACATTTTAAAGCGGCTTTCCCGTTTGGAAAACGAGGTTTTCAGACGTTAATTCATTCATATAAGTGATGCGGTCGCTGGTTGTATAAATCAGAGGAAAGTCCATGCTCGCACAAGCTGCGATTGCTTGTAGTGTTTGCGCCGGATGAAGCGATAAGTCCGGGCAGAGGAATCTGACGGCTGCTCTTTGATCCTACGGTCTGACTATGGATCAAGGACTTTAAAAGTGCCACAGTGACGATGCCGGCGGGAAACCGTCGGAGTGGAACGAGGTAAACCCCGTAAGCGAGAAACCCAAATTCGGTAGGGGAGTTCGAGGCTGATGAAAGACAAGGAAATCGGCTTTGGAATCTGGAAACAGATAGATAAATGGCTGCACCTCTTTTGAGGAACAGAACATGGCTTACCTTATATGAATACGGCAGGAGCACAGCTCCTGTTTTTTTATTGTCTGAAGCCCATTCTGAGCCTATTCTGATTGATGATTCCTACTTATTGATAACGGATAAACTGTATGATATTCAAATGCTTTGTGATTAAAAAAGTATCCCGAACGATTATAAGTGAATATTATCATTGAAGGCATATTCACAAGGGAATGAGAAGCATATTTATGATATTCGTCTATCAGCTTTTTTACGATTCGTAAAATTCGCATTTCTCCTGTAAATATCGTGTGAAATTACCGCTTTTAGGTTTACATCAATGGAAATGCTTGGTATAATAATAGAGATTATATATAAGGTAAGATAAGCGAGGTGCAGTATGGATAAAATCGGAAGCCTGCTGAAGCAAAAACGACTGGAAAAAGGGCTAACCATTGAAGCAGTCAGTGAAAAAACCCGTTTGACTATAAAACATTTGAAAGCGATAGAGGAAGGGGATATTTCTTATTTCAGAGATGACCTTTCTTATTTGCGTTTTTTCTTAAAGGCGTATTGTAATGCTCTTGAATTGGATTTTGAGGAAATCAAGGGTGAGTTACAGGATTCAATCGATGATTATACGACTTCTTTTACGAAAGAGGCTTTAAAGGAGCATGCGCAGATTGAAAGAGGTATCGCGAAAACCAATGAAAAAATGAGGAATGCGGAACAGCCTGAGGACAGAAAGCCAAAAAAGAAAAAGCCGAAAAAGGTGAGAAGACATCGTAAAATCGATATTTCACTCGTTTCCTTTTTGGCAATCATCGTTGTCATTGTGATCGGCTTGATTTTCGCATTTGTAATGTGGTTTCAAGGAAATCAGCATATTGATGAGGATGTCAATCAAAGACCGCCGATAGCGACTAAGGACAATCATACGAAGGATGACAATAAACCGACAGATAATAAGCCGGATAACAATGAATCTGCAGTACCTCCGGTTACCGATCAACCGGTAGAAAAAAAGGAAATGAGTATTTCTGAGGCTACCGAGGAAGACGGTAAGGCTGTTTATCAGATTGAAAATGCCGAAATCGGGAAGGAAATCGATATCGAGGTAACGTTTGCTTCTGATTCAAGCTTCCGTGTTTTAGTCAATGATAAGGAATTGAACAATCCGCCGGCACGAGGAATTCAGGCTCGTAAGACCGTACTTCATATTCGTGAAAAGGCAGAGGCTGATAAAAAGATTCTGTTGGCATTCGGTTTTATGTTGAACAACAGCATCAAGGTCAACGGAAAGCAGCTTGAAATTCCGAAATCTCTGTCTTCGAAGCAGGGAACGGGGCTTATTGAATTTATTGTAAAGGGTGAATAATATGAATCTACCGAATCGACTGTCACTGGTACGTATTTGTATTGTACCGTTGATTGCCTGTATTTATTTGTTTCCGTATGCACAATTCGGAATTGAGGTCATGGAGCTTGATTTTGAATTCGTATCGTTGCGGATAACAAATATTATCGTCTTATGCTTATTCATTGCTGCATCAATTACTGATTTTTTGGATGGCTATATCGCACGCAAACATCAGTTGGTAACTTCGTTCGGTAAGTTTATCGATCCGATTGCGGATAAGCTGTTGATCAATACGATGTTTTTGCTGTTTGCGGTCAACGGTGCCGCACCGATCGTACCGGTCATGATTATGATTTGGCGTGATACGATTGTTGACGGCCTCAGAATGACTGCCGGCAATAAGGGCATAGTGGTAGCTGCGGGAATAATGGGAAAAGTCAAAACGGTTGCACAGATGTTGACGATTATCGTACTTCTGTTGAATAATTTACCGTTTGAATTGCTGCGCTTTCCGATGGGAGAACTGTTATTGTGGTTCTCGATGTGTGTGTCAGTAATCAGCGGACTTTCTTATTTTATGCAGCTAAAGAATGTTATCATGGAAACTATGTGATATGGAAGAATTACTGAGACTGTTACAGGCAGGAAATCTCACGATCGGCAGTTGTGAAAGCTTGACCGCAGGTTTATTTACCGCTCGCTTTGCTGAATTGAGCGGGGTATCTGAGGTCTTAAGAGGCGGCATCGTTACCTATCAAAGTGAGGTTAAAACCGATCTGGTCGGTGTGGATCAAAGGATAGTTGCACAGCACGGTGTTGTGAGTGAGCAATGCGCAAGGGCAATGGCGGTTAATGCACGAAAACTGTTGGGCAGTGATATTTGTGTTTCCTTTACCGGCAATGCTGGTCCTTCCGTTATGGAAGACAAGCCGGTAGGCTGTGTATACTGTGCTGTTGCATTTGAAAATGAGGTTATTGGATATCATTTACAGCTCAGCGGTTCGCGAAATGAAATTAGGCTTGAGGCAGTGAATCGCATGGTACAAGAGCTGATTAAGCTATTAAAGAATATGTAAAGGAGATTTTTACGTGGAAGATAAAAAAACAAAGAAAAGCGCTAAGGATACGGTAGCAAATACTAAGGATGAAGCGCTCAGCAAGGCATTAAAGGAAATTGAAAAGCAATACGGCAAGGGTGCGATAATGAAGTTGGGTGATCGCGGTGCAGTGGATGTAGATGCGATTTCCTCAGGCTCCATCAAAATCGATGAAGCACTGGGAATCGGCGGTTTTCCCAAAGGCAGAATTATTGAAATCTACGGCCCCGAATCAAGCGGTAAGACGACCCTAGCGCTTCATGCGATTGCCGAGGTGCAGAAAAAAGGCGGTCGTGCGGCATTTATCGATGCAGAAAATGCGATCGATCCGGTTTATGCGAAAAATTTAGGTGTTGATACAAATGAATTGATTTTATCACAGCCGGACAGCGGTGAACAAGCGTTGGAAATTACTGAAATGCTGATAAGAAGCGGCGCGATTGATTTGGTCGTGGTTGACTCTGTAGCTGCGCTTGTACCGCAGGCCGAATTGGACGGAGAAATGGGCGATGCACAGGTAGGTCTTCAGGCTCGTTTGATGTCAAAGGCAATGCGTAAGCTGAGCGGTGTGATGAATCGCAGCGAATGTACGGCGATCTTTATTAACCAGCTGCGTGAAAAGGTCGGCGTGATGTTCGGTAATCCGGAGACGACTCCGGGCGGCAGGGCGTTAAAATTCTATTCCTCAGTGCGTGTAGAGATTCGCCGCAGTGAAGCAATTAAAAACGGTACCGATATTATTGGAAATAAGGTCAATGTGAAAATCGTTAAAAACAAGGTGGCTCCGCCGTTTAAAACAGCACAAATCGAAATTATGTACGGTGAAGGCATTTCTTATATCGCCGAGGTTTTGGATTTATGCGTTGATCATGAAATCATTCAAAAGAGCGGTGCATGGTTCTCCTATGACGGCAATAAAATCGGTCAAGGCAAGGAAAGCGCCAAGCTGTATTTAAAGGAGCACAAGGAGCTTTTAGAGGAAGTTGCGGCCAAGCTGATGGATAAGCTGCATCCCAAGGAAGCAGAAGCATCCATAAGTGACACACAGACAGAGGCATAAGAAAGTATATGCGGACAGGATAATTCCTGTCTTTATTGTATCGCAGCAGGAAAACAAACGATTTATTAGGCAAGGAGGCTTGTATGGAAATCACATCGGTTCATAATCCAAGGGTAAAGGCATGGGCAAGGCTGAAGGAAAAAAAGCATCGAGACAGCACAAGAAAATTCCTTGTGGCAGGAGAGCATTTGATTCAAGAGGCACTCAAGGCGAATTTATTATGCGAGCTGCTTGTTTGTAAGGGAAATGATCCGATCACAAAGGGAGTGCCTGTTTATGAGGTGACAAAGGACATTTTGCGCAAGCTTACATCGCTTACTTCCTCAGAGAATCAAATCGGTGTTTGTGAAATACCGCAGTATCACCAAGACATGTGGGAGCGCATTATCGTGTTAGACGGAGTACAGGACCCGGGGAATCTGGGCACAATTATTCGTAATGCGATTGCGTTTGGTTATCAGGCAATTCTGTTATCAAACGACAGTGCGGACATATACAATGAAAAGGTCATCAGAGCGACGCAAGGTGCTTTGTTTCATTTGCCGATTCTGCGCTGCGAGCTTACGAAAAGCTTACCCGAATTAAAAAAATCAAAAATAACGATCTATGCGACTGCATTAAAAGAAAGCGTTCCGATGCAGAGCATACGCCCCGAGCCTAAGCATGCGCTTATATTCGGTAATGAGGGAACCGGAATCAAAAACGAAATATTACAGTTATGTGATTATCGTATAAAAATTGAAATGGCGGCATTTGAATCGTTGAATGTCGCTGTAGCCTCAGGCATCTGTATGTATTATTTTTATCAATCGGAATAAGCTGTGTGATGTCATTTATTAAAAGCATTGATACAACAATGTAATTCAACGGTATTACATTCAGTAAAAAATATTTGACAGATGATGGAGATAGGATTCCATGCGAAGTATTCAAAGGAGGAATTTGAATTGTTTATACTTCGTTTTTTCATCAGTGTTCTGAGCGGTTATTTGATTTATTTTCTAAGTCATACGTGGATCGAATGCTTAAAGGAAACACATAAAATCACAATGACATCTTTCATAAAAAGGTTTTATGAATCAATTGAATTAAAGCTGTCTTTCGCTTCGGTTACTATGGTCATCCTCAGTATATATCTGGCTTGGAAATGTGCCCAGAGCTATTCTGTATTATGGCAGGCTTTCGCTGTATTCAGCTTTTGTATGTGTCTGATCATGATGGCGTATATCGATATGAAAACGATGCTGATACCGACTGCTTGTCTGTATGCACTGATATTGATAGGTCTTCCGTTTTTATTTCAGCCGTTTGATCATTCATTGCTTCAGCGATTGTCAGGCAGCGCTATGGCAGCGGGTTTGATGCAGGGAGTAAATATGGTCAAGCGTGAGAGCTTTGGCCTGGGTGATATCAAACTGATGCTTATAAGCGGCTTTTATTTGGGATACGATCGCATCATGATCGCAATGTTTTCGGCAATACTAAGCGGCGGTATGTCTGCCGTATATGTAATTTTACGCAAAAAAGCAGCTTCCCATTCACATATCGCGTTTGTGCCGTTTTTATGCTTTGGGATCATTACCGCCATATTTTTCGGTGATGAACTGACGCTTGCCTATTTCAATCTGTTTTATTCGTAAACTGCGTGAGAATAAGCATCGATGCTTAATGTCTGTATACCTATTCATAAGGAAATACGATATTGCGGAAAATGATTGAATTTTAAATGAAAATCGTGTATACTATCGGTTGTAAAGCGTTGATCGGGATAAGTACGTACAGATAACTCTTTGTCAGGGAAGGATGATCATGGACTGGAAGTCATCCTGAAAGAGCCCGGCGGAAATTCACCCGAGAGTGAGAGTAATGATCTCCCGTCATGACGGTTATCCATGAATGATTGTAATAAAGTGTGTCGTCAGACAAAGCAGGATGGTACCGCGCAAGTCAATTGCGTTCCTGCGGCTGATGACATTTTTATTTATGTGCTTATGAAAGGATGAAATACTATGGAAAATTTATCAGCGATCAAAAAAGAAGCAATGGAAAAGATCGCAGCCTGTAAGGATAACGGCGTATTAAATCAGCTTCGTGTTCTTTACCTGGGCAAAAAAGGTCCGATTCAGGAAGTGATGAAAACGATGAAGGACCTGTCTAAAGAGGAGCGGCCGGCCTTCGGTGCGAAAATCAATGAAATCAAGCAGGAGTTGTCGGCATTGATCGAGGAACGTAAGACAGTGCTTGAGGAAAAGGAAACGGCACAGCGCATGGAACAGGAAAAGTTGGATATTACTTTGAGCGGTTATACGCCGAATGTCGGCAATCTGCATCCGCTGACAATTGTTCAACAGGAGTTGGAGGACTTATTTGTCGGCTTGGGCTACAGTGTGGCAGAGGGTCCTGAGGTAGAATGTGATTTATATAATTTTGAGCGTGCCAATATTCCTAAGGATCATCCGGCACGTGATATGCAGGATACCTTCTTTATCAATGTTGAGGAGCTGTTACGTACACATACGACTGCCGTACAAATGCGTCAGCTCGAGAAATATCATGCTGAGGGCAAGGAGCTGATCAAGGTGATTTGTCCGGGCAAGGTATATCGCCGTGATGACGATGACGCAACCCATTCCCATCAGTTTATGCAGTGTGAGGGCTTGGTTATCGGTAAGAATATCCAGTTGTCCGATTTAAAGGGAACATTGGAATTTATGGCGAAAAAGATGTTTGGTGAAAGCAGAGTGATTCGCTTTCGTCCGAGTTATTTCCAATTTACCGAGCCGAGTGTTGAAGTCGATGTGTCTTGTCATATCTGCGGCGGCAAGGGCTGCAGCGTATGCAAGGGTACCGGCTGGATCGAAATTCTCGGTGCCGGTATGGTACATCCGAACGTACTGAAAATGGCGGGCTATGACCCTGATGAGGTCAGCGGTTTTGCTTTCGGTGTCGGTATCGAGCGTGTCGCAATGTTAAAATACGGTATTGATGATATTCGTAATTTTTATACGAACGATCTTCGTTTCCTGAAGATGTTCAATCGCTTTGAATAAGGAGGCTTCAATATGCTAATCAGTAGAAAATGGTTAAGTCAATATATGGATATCAGTGATTTATCAATCAATGAAATCGCTGATCGAATTACGGCAGCCGGCTTAGAGGTAGAAGGAATAGAAAAAATGAGTGAAGGGACCCATCTGATTATCGGTGAGGTCTTGACGTGTGAGGATCATCCCGACAGCGATCATCTTCATGTTTGTCAGGTGAACTTGGGAAATCGTACGGAACAGATCGTTTGCGGTGCACCAAACGTGGCGGCAGGACAAAAGGTGATCGTGGCACAGGTAGGCGCGAAGCTTCCGGGCGGCGAAATCAAGGCCGGTGTAATCAGAGGACAGGAATCGAACGGAATGATTTGTTCCCTTTTAGAGTTGGGAGTCGATCCGCATTCTCTGAGTGAGGAAAGTAAAAACGGCATCGAGGTATTGACACAGGATGCACCGATCGGACATGAGGATCCGCTTGCATACCTTGGCTTAGATGATGAATTATTGGATGTCGGTTTGACGCCGAATCGCAATGACTGTATGGCGGCATGGGCAATGGCTATGGAGACAGGAGCGATTTTAAATCGCAGTGTGCAGCTTCCGCAATGTGAAGGCATTTCGATGCAGAAGGGCGAGCCTACGACTCTAAAGGTTGCCAGTGAAACAGATAAATGTCCGTTGTTTATGGGCAAGGTCATTAATCATGTGACAATCAAGGAAAGTCCGAAATGGATGAAGGAACTATTGGCTGCCGCAGGTGTAAAGTCAATTAATAATGTTGTTGATATTTCCAATATCGTTATGTTAGAGACAGGTCAGCCGATGCACTTCTATGATAAGGATGCGCTGCCGTCTTTGGAGATTACGGTAAAGGATCACTTGAATACGACATATACGGCATTAGACGGTGTTACCTATGAAATTGAGCCTGAGGATATCATGATTACCAACCAAGGCAAGCCGATCGGAATTGCCGGTATTATGGGCGGTGATGATTCAAAGATCGAAGATACGACAAAGGCAATCGTGTTGGAGGCGGCCATTTTCCATCATGTTTCGATACGTAATACAGCACGTCGTTTGAATTTGAACACGGATGCAAGTATTCGCTATCAAAAGGGCATTGAGCCGATGGCTACTTATAAGGCAATGGATCGTGCGGTTTCACTGTTGATGGAATATGCGGATGCTTCGGGAATCGAGGATACGGTTGTGTACGGTTCCAATCGTTATGAGCCGACAAGCATTACGGTCAGTCTGCCGAGCATCAATCATTTATTAGGTACTGACTTCGCAATGGATGAGGTCATCGATGTCTTACAGCGTTTGGCGCTGAAACCGACGCAAAAGCAGGAGGAAATCACGCTTGAAATACCAAGCTATCGTCAAGATTTATGTATTGAGGCAGATATCGCTGAGGAAATCATCCGTATTATCGGATATGACCGTTTAAATGCGACCTTGCCGACAATGCCCGCAACTATGGGAGCATTAGATGACCGTCAACAGCTGCGCCGTCGTTTCCGTCAGTTGTTGAGTGATAACGGCTGTCAAGAGGCTGTCACCTATACGCTTGTCAGTGAGCAGCTCAGTGAGGATGCCGTAATGGCATTGCCGCAGCCGATTCAGCTTGCCGCACCGATGAGCGAGGATCGAAAAAATGTAAGAACGAGTATCTTGCCGTCCTTATTGGGAAGCATTGCGTACAATCAAAATCGTTCCGTTAAGGATATTGCGTTGTTTGAGCTGTCCAGTGTGTACGGCAAGGAGATTATGGAGGAGCATTTGGCAATCGCGATGAGCGGTTCCCTTCAAAAAAGCCGTTGGCAGGGAATTGATGTTCCGGCTGATTTCTATGCGATGAAGGGGCTGTTGGAGCTTCTGTGCGAACGTGTCGGCTTCAGCGGCAAGCGATTGAGCTTTCTGGAGAACACAGCAGAAACAAAAATGTTCCATCCGTATCAATCTGCCTGTCTGTACTTAGGCAAGGAGCTGTTGGCAGTGTTTGGAACGATTCATCCGAATGCGGCAAAGCGCTACGGCGTAAGTAGTGTAGTCATGGCCGAATTGAATCTTGAGGTCTTGTTACGAAACAAAGCCGCAAAGGTGAAATATCAGCCGATGTCAAAATATCCGGCTGTGAATCAGGACTTGGCATTTGTGGTTGCGGAAGATGTTAAGGTAGGCGATATCTTATCCTGCATCGAACGCCACGGTAAGCTGGATAAAGAAAATATCATCCAAAAAATCGAGGTATTTGATGTTTATACCGGTGAGCATGTAGAAAAAGGCTTTAAGAGTATTGCGTTATCCGTATGCTTCCAATCATCAAATAAGACCTTGGGAGAAAAGGAAATCAATCAAATGCGTGAGGTGTTGTTAAGCTCCTTGGAAAAGGAAATGAATGCACAGCTTCGCTCTTGATAAATCAATAAAACGGAAGACCTGTTTTTAGGCCTTCCGTTTTTCTGTTATGATAATATGATTAATCAGCACACAATCCATACACATTCATTCACTATTTCTTTTTCTGATCATTCTTTTTTGTATCAGTTTCCTGCTTATTCTTATCCTGTGTATCCTTTGATTCCGTTTTTTCTTCCTTTGCATCACTGCGCAGGCGATAAACAAGCATTTGCGGCGGTGAAAACAAGCGCATGTCCATCGCGGTCGTTCCCATGCCGTTTGATACGTGAAGTATGGTTTGATTTACCGTATGCTTCCCATGATTGTATTTTTGTGCTCCTTCATCACTGGATAATGCCCCAAGCAACGGAATATAGATTTGCGAACCGTGGGAATGCCCGGCAAACATCAAATCGATATTTGTTTTCGGCAGATCCTCAAGCTGAATCGTATCCGGACAGTGTGTCATCAGGATATTGAACTCCTCTTGATTGACATTGGAGAATGCTTTATTGATATCGATCGTACCGCCGACAAGCGAATCCAGACCGATCAGCGTAATGCTTGCCTGTGAACCGTTTCTTAAACGAATGGAGCGATTATTCAATAATTCAAAATCACTTGTTTTTAAAATATCCGTTACCATGCTTTTTACATTTTTATCCACATTGTCCTGTTCACCCAATACCGCAAACTTTCCTAACGGTGCCTGTATCGTTTTTAATAGCTGCGAGACCTCTTGTTTTGTCGCATCATTCGGAACATAGGTCAGCGGCAAATCGAAAATATCACCGCCGAACAGCACAATGTCAGGGTTTACCTCATTGATTTTATGAATCATCTTAGTAAGGCGATCCTTGTTCATAAAATGATTGTATTCCAAATCCGTAATAAAAGCAATTTGAATATCATTCATATCTGCGGGAATTTTTTCACTTTGAACGGTATGGTAGCTGACCGTTAAATTCTCCACCGAGACAAAGATTGAGTAAAAGAAGATACCGGCCAGTACTAAAGCGATTATTATTAATACCGATACTGTTTTCAGCAGTCTTTTGATCATGGGAATATACACCTCAAATTCTTTTTTATTTTATCATAAATCATAAAGAATGAAAATGAATAAATGAAAAAGAAGGCTTTTTTAGCCTTCCTTGTTTAAGACTTCTCCTGCAGGTGCAGCTTCATTTTGGGGATGAGCAGTCTTTGTTGTCCTTGTGTTGGCATTTGCGCGGCTGTTTCTTATCGCTGCCATCTGTTCCATCGCTTTTTTCGAATTTAAGATAACCGGAATCACGATCGGATTACGATGGGTTTTATGCCATAAGAACGGCTCCAATGCACCGCGAATCGTATTTTTCAGTTCGGAGAATGTAGTTCGTTGGGCCATTTTTGTCTTTAATGCTTGATATACGACTTGTTCCGCTTCCTTTAATAAGCCTTGACTGTCCTTGATAAAGACAAAACCGCGTGATACGATGACCGGTTTACATAAAATTCTGTTTTCAGAGGAATCGATAGCGGTAACGACCGCAACCAATCCGTTATTGGCTAAGATATTGCGATCCTTCAATACCGCAGTAGAAACACCGCTGATATCATTGCCGTCGACATAAATATCGTCGGCCTGAATGCGATAAGAGGATTGGAAAACCCTGTGATCGCGCATGATCAATACATCACCGTTTGCGCAGGTAAAGATATTTTCCTCCGGCAGACCTGTTGCCATTGCCGTTTCCATATGCTGCTTCAGCATTTTATATTCACCGTGAATCGGCATAAAATACTTTGGCTTGATGAGCTGCAGCATCAGCTTTTGTTCCTCTTGAGAAGCATGTCCCGTTGTATGCAGATTCGTTAAAACCGATTTTGTCAGTACGTTTGCGCCGGCACGAAACAGCTTGTTTACGACATGATTGACACTGGCTCCGTTACCCGGAATCGGGGAAGAGGAGAATACGACGGTATCTCCCGGAATCAGCTTGATATAGCGATGGGTTCCGGAAGCAATTCTTGAAAGGGCAGCGAGCGGCTCACCCTGACTTCCGGTACATACGATACATACTTTATTGGCCGGTACATGATTCAGTTGGTCGGGAGTGATAAAGTGCTGTTCTCCGACCTTGATCGTACCGAGTTTTCTGCCGATCGTAACGACATTTTCCATACTGCGGCCGAAGATGATCACCTTTCGTCCGCAGGCTACCGCTGCTTCTAATATTTGTGCCACACGATGTACGTTTGACGCAAAGGTTGCGACAATTAAGCGTCCCTTTGTTTTACGTGTGATATCTAAAATCTCATTTGCGACCTTTTTTTCCGAAATGGAGAAATCCTCAACACCGGAATTGGTAGAATCACTCATCAGCATCGTTACACCGATTTGTCCGATATAAGCCATAATTTGATAATCGGCATTGGTTCCTACCGGTGTAAGATCAAACTTAAAATCGCCGGTGTGGACAACGCGCCCGTTCGGGGTATTGATTAAAATGCCCAAGGAATCGGGAATCGAATGTACCGTATTAAAGAAGCCGCATGTGAAATGCTCCGTCTTTACACTGGAAGTACTGTTGATTTCATGAATTCTGACAGTTCTTAACAGCTTGCGTTCCTCCAGTTTTTTATTGATTAAAGAAATCGCAAAACGCGGCGCATAAATATCAGCGATTTCCACTGTTTTCAATAAAAAGGGAATACCGCCGATATGATCCTCATGTCCGTGTGTGATGATCAATATTTTTTTCTTGGCCTTGTTTTTCACTAAATGTGCATAATCAGGTATTACATAGTCAACACCGAGTAAATTTTCCTCAGGAAAACGTACTCCGGAATCCACGATCAAAATTTCATTTTCGTGCTCGAAGCAGTACATATTTTTGCCGACCTCACCCAGACCGCCTAAAGCATATACAAGCGTGTCGCTGCGTTTATGGTCGATATGATGATAATTGTTTTTATTGTTCCCCGGAATTCTCGGCGCATTATTTCGATAATTGTTGTTCATAAGAGCCTCCTTCTCAGCACCTTATCTGACGTCTATTATAGCATACTTTTGTTGATTTCATATGCTTTTGGACTGAAAAAAATGAAAATTAAGGCAGATAGCGCTTACAACGGCTTTGATGATAATGCGATAAATTGAAATGGCTGATTGATAGCTGATAAGGCGGAGAGAGCGTGGAGCTTTGCTTTTATTTGTTTTACCGATAAAAAAGCATAAGCCTTAAAAGCCTATGCTATTCAATGACCAATGCCTCGCTGTCCTCTTTCCACGGGTTATCTGAATCAATGCGATCATAAAACAAGCGTCCGCTGAGATGATCGATTTCATGCTGAAGCACGATTGCTTCATATCCGCTGACCTTAAAGGTAACCTCACAGTTTTTCATAGCGTCAAATGCCTTTACGGTAATACGGGCATGACGAAATACATGACCCTCATGCTCATTTGCGACCGATAAGCAGCCTTCACCGTTTTTCAAATACGCATTTCGAACACTGTGGGAAACGATGCGCGGATTAACGAGTGCGTATTCGCTTTTACCGTCCTCACCGTAATCAATCGATACCGCAACAAGCTGCTTCAATACACCGATTTGAACGGCTGAAATACCTACGGCAGGTCGAAGATTCAATTCCCGTGCCTTGATCGGATCAATCGAATCCCGCACATGCTGCAGCATATTCATCAACAGCTCGTGATCCTCTTTTGAAAGGGGCAGGGAAACCTTTTCACTCGGCTTGCGAATCAAGGGATCGCTGTCTTTTATAATCGTATCATTGTTTATTAACATCGGATATCCTCCTCACTGTCTATTATTTTACCTGTTCTGCGTCGGAAAGAAAAGTGATTTTTTAATTTTTCTCTTAAAAACATGTGTAGTTTATGGTATCATTAAAGCAAAGCAAACGAAAAGGAGGACAATGAAGTATGGCAAAACAAAAATGGAAGCTTTCTTTAAAAATGCCGCGCAAATATGATTTTTGGCTGCATCTGTCCTCATTGGTTTTGATTCTGTTCGGTTCTTTAATGATTTTATCAACAAGTGTCGGCAGTACCTCACAAAGCGATACGCTTGTTGTAGCGCGTGTCGTTTTTAAACAAACCGTGTTTGTGATCATCGGGTATTTCATGATGATTTTTTTAGCGAATAATTTTACAATGCTGAGAGTGCGAAAGCTCGGAAAGCTGATCGGCATTATCTTGATCGTTGCCTGTTTGTCCACATTGGCGTTTACGGCGGCCGGCGGTTCCAAAGCGTGGATTCGTCTCGGTCCGATATCCTTACAGCCGAGTGAGTTTGTCAAGGTATTTATGGTCGTGATGATTGCCGTATCGATCGAGGTTGCGGGAAGGCGCAATTTCGACTGGTGGACAATGATCAAAACACCGTTTTTATTTTTATGTGCATTTGCGTTAATATTGATATTACAGCGTGACTTAGGTACACTTGTCGTTATCGGTATGCTTTCAATTATATCGTTTCTGATACCGTCGCATAAAAATTTACGCAAGATTCAGCGGCTTGTGAAAATCGGATTGACGGTAGGCTGCGTCGGCGTGTTGTTTTTTATGACCCCTCCCGGGCTTGAGCTTGTGTCCAAAATACCGGTATTCTCTCATGTCGGAACTCGTTTTGCGAATGCGGTGAATCCGTTTTTGGATCCGTATGGGGTCGGGTATCAAAACGTTCAGGGGCTTGTCGGCATTGCATCAGGCGGCTTGATGGGCAAGGGAATCGGTCAGTCGCAACAGAAATTCGGCTTTTTGACTCAGGCAGACAATGACTTTATCTTAGCGATCGTGATTGAGGAATTGGGCATATTCGGCTTAGCGATCATTGTTATCGGCTATACGATCATCATTCAGCGTTTGTTTCATTATGCCTATCGCACCAAAAGCGAGGGCTATAAAATCATATTGATCGGTACGGCAATGTATATCTTCCTGCATTTCTTTTTGAATGTCGGCGGTGTCGGCGGCTTGATCCCGCTGACAGGTGTACCGCTCTTGTTTATCTCCAGCGGCGGTTCTGCGCTGATGTCGATCATGTGCGCGATCGGCATCTCACAGGCGATCATTGCCAAGATTCGCCGTCAGGGAGAATAATAGAAAAGCATTCCGACGAATCGGAATGCTTTAAGAAAGGGAAGAGGAGAAACAAAGATTGGGGGGCGCATCCTTACCGGATGCACTATTATGTTACCCGGGCTAATCGACTTTATACATGAGGAGTTGAAAAAAATGCGAATTGTTGCAGGAACCTATCGATCACGTGTGATTCAAGCCGTTGAAGGGAATTCCACAAGACCGACACAGGCTAAAATCAAAGAGGCAATATTTTCTCGTATCGGACCGTATTTTGACGGCGGAGTGATGCTGGATCTATTTGCCGGCAGCGGGAATATGGGCTTTGAGGCGATTTCCAGAGGCATTGACAGCGTCGTTTTCTGTGATTGCGGCTACAAGGCAATCCAAACGATTGCGGCGAATGCGGCTGCGTTACAGGTCAAGGAGCAGTGCCGTATCATCAAAAGTGATTATGAGGCGCTGTTGAAGCAATTAATAAAAGCACAGGAACGCTTTGATTTTATTTATATCGATCCGCCGTATCGAAAACAGCGTATCCATGAAATTCTGGCATTGATCGATGCACACGATCTGTTGAAGGAAAACGGTAATGTCGTATGTGAAAGCCTAAAGGAGGATTCCTTTGCGGAAAGCTACGGAAATCTTTATCAGGTAAAGAACGTGAATTACGGAATCACGAAAATAACATATTATAAGAGGTAATTTATGAGAACAGCTATTTATCCGGGAAGCTTTGATCCGCTTACGATCGGTCATATCAGCATCATTAAGCGAGCTTCTGCATTATTTGATGAATTATATGTAGTGATATTGAATAATCGTGCTAAGCAGCCCTTATTTACCGCCGAAGAGCGTTGTCAGCTTGCGCAAAAGAGCTTATGTGAGCTTTCGGATGTAAAGGTGGTAAGCTATGACGGTTTGACTTTAGATTTTGCCCGTCAAGTCAATGCGTGTGCTTTGATTCGCGGTATCAGAAGCGGTATTGATTATGAGTATGAGCAGCTTCAGGCATTATGTAATCGTCATATCGACGCAAAGCTTGAAACGATTTTTTTAATGAGTGAACCTGAATATGCGTTTATTTCTTCATCGGCAGTCAAGGAATTCGCATCCTATCATCAAAGCTTAGACGGTTTAGTCAGTGATTGTGTAAAAGAGGCACTTATTCAGAAATTTAAGTAGGTAAGCTTACAAATTATTTTGTATGTGATATACTTATAGCGAATAGGAGAGGTTGGTTTTATGGATCCGATCAAATATACGGCACAAAAGCTGTTGGAGAAAAATAAATTATTGTTTTTATTTTGTATTCTGTTTATTATGACGAGTCTGTTTCTTACATGTTATGTATTCTTCTTTCGTACCGTTACGATCGATGTGACAAAGCATATCGATATTGAATACAGCGGTGAAAGCGGAGAAGCAACTGTGACGGTAAGCAACAATGCCTATAATCTGAATCAACGAACACAGGAGTTTTTGGATTCCATCTCTTATCAGGTAACGCCGAAAAGCAAGCTGACAAACGGTACAAAGCTTCAAATAGTCGCAAAGTATGATGAAAATCTTATGAATAAGTATCATATCAAGGTCATCAATGAAACAAAAGAAGTCGTGGTCGAGGGACTTCCCGAGCGTTTCGTTGAGGCAAAGGAAATCGATGCGGATTTTCAAAAAACAATGGATGTTTTTGCGAAGCGTTATTTTGAAAAAAACAGAGATGAAATCTTAAAGGAGGATTTCACTGAATTCTACAGCGGTTCTCATCGTGAGCTTGTGAACAATGAACATGTATATCGTGTGTTTTTAAAAGCCAATACGCATGATAATAAGGATAAGGTCGTTGATATTTATCGCTTGGTCGCAAAAGGGATGGTCAATATCTCAAAAGGCAAGGAGGAGCTTGTTGAGCAGGAGGCTGAGCTGTATTATATGATCACCTATGATGATATCAACAGCTCGCGTAAACTGAAGGAACAAAATGTTTTCGGAGAAAAAATCATCGGTATTGAAGTAGATTCACAGGAGAGCTTGACTCAAGTGCTGCACCAAAAATATTTGTTGAGCTATCAATTTTTAATAATTAAATAGGCGAATGTTCGCCTTTTTTCATCTTTCGGATGCTTCTTCATATACTGGTAAGGGGTATCCTATGAAAGAACTAAAGCTGAATCTGACACTTATTGCCTTATATTATCATCAAGTATTAATGAGGGATCTGTTTGAAAATCATCAGGGGCATGTGCTTGTATTAGATGAAAAGAAAGCACGGCTGTTGGCTTCCGTCATTTTATCGGGTGTATATGATGAAGAAATCGCAGAGGAGGTATTAGGCATTCCGCTTTCGTTATTTCGTCAAATAAGAAAACATTTTATCAATTAAAAACAGCGACGATCATCGCTGTTCATTTTTTTAATAAAGAGAATCTAAGTAAAGCAGCTCTGCCAATGCCTTTAGGTTTTGCGGCTCACTTTCGTTCATTTCAATTTTGAATGAATCGTTTTCATTATAGCGGGGAATCAGATGTACATGGAAATGATTTACGGTCTGTCCGGCAACCTCATTGACGTTTGATAAGATATTGATGCCGCCTGCATCCGTCATTTCCATGATGTTTTGGGCAATGCGTCTTGCGACTCGATATACCTCTAATGTCGTATCTTCATCACATAGAAGCATATGTGCGCTGTGCTTTTTCGGAATTACCAGTGTATGCCCTTTAGTAACCTGCGCAATATCCAAAAATGCCAAGGCAATACTGTCCTCATAGACTTTATGTACGGGAATTTTCCCTGATACGATATCACAAAAAATACACATATGGTTACCTCCTGTATTCAATAGAATTTCATCTTGTGCTTATTATAACAGATTCCGGTTGATTGTAAAGCCTATATAATCATTAGTATGTTTTTTATGAAGCATTATTTTTTGAAAATCCTAAACAAGCGTAAATGCTTATCGGGACTTAACATAGGCTTAACATACATCTGCTTTCACAATTAACATGCCGAATAGTATACTTCATGTGTACTGGGATACAGTATTAATTATCGGAGGACAGAAATATGAAAAAAACATTTATTAAAGTATCGGCAGGTGTATGCTTAATGATTGCAGCTATTGCAGGCTGTAAGAATGCAGCTGACTCACAGAACAATAAACAGACGGTATCAACCGACGGTTCTACATCAATAGAAAAGGTCATCGGTTATCTAAGCGAAGCATATACGGAGACTCATTCTGATGTAACCGTTACTTACAATCCGACAGGCTCAGGTGCAGGAATTCAAGCTGTAGCCGAAAAAAGGTGTGATATCGGACTTGCGAGCCGAAATTTGAAAGATGAGGAAAAATCTAATCTTAATGAAACGGTGATTGCCATTGACGGTATTGCGGTGATCTTAAACAATGAAAATCCGATTGAAGATTTATCGATCGAACAGCTCGCGGCTGTTTATAAGGGAGAAATCACTAACTGGAAAGAGATCGGCGGTGCTGATGCTCCCATCGTTTTAATCGGCAGAGAGGCAGCCTCAGGCACAAGGGACGGATTTGAATCAATAACCGGTACAAAGGATTTATGCAAATATGCTCAGGAATTAACATCAACAGGAGATGTTGTGCAGACAGTTTCATCAAATCCTAATGCCATCGGTTATGCTTCGCTTGCATCTGTTGGAGATTCTGTTAAAACTGTTGAAATTGAGGGTATAGAGCCGACGATTGAAACTATTCAAAGCGGAAAATATAAACTTCAGCGCAGCTTCATCTTTGTTACAAGAAAAGATGAAAAGTTAAGTGACAGCGCACAGGATTTCTTTGATTTTGCAGCAAGCAGTCAAGCTGATGATTTAATCGTTAAAGCAGGAGCAGTTCCTGTAAAAAGATAAGGTATGATAATGAAAAGCATAAAAAATAAAGTGCATGCAGGTGAAAAAGCGGTAAAACTGATATTTACATCGTGTGGTTTTCTAATTATAGGCTTCGTAATCCTTATCACGGTATTTTTACTTATAAACGGCATACCGGCAATCAGAGAAATCGGATTTCAAGACTTCTTTTTCAACAGTAAATGGGCATCAACGGCAGCTGATCCTTCTTACGGTATACTGCCGTTTATCATGTCCTCGGTTTACGGAACCTTAGGTGCAGTGATTGTCGGTGTGCCGATCGGTATAATGTGTGCAGTTTTCATTGCTAAGACAGCACCGCCAAAAGTGGCAAAGGCTGTAAGCACCGCAGTGGATTTATTGGCAGGCATACCGTCTGTTGTTTACGGTCTTTTAGGTATGATCATTATAGTTCCGTTTGTCAGAGAACTGTTTCATTTGCCTGACGGAGCGAATTTATTTTCGGCAATTCTTGTGCTGGCTGTTATGATTCTGCCTTCTGTTATTTCTGTGTCATCTACAGCGATAAGCGCTGTGCCTAAGGAATATGAGGAGGCATCGTTAGCACTCGGTGCCACGAAAACAGAAACAATTTTCAAAGTTACTGTTCCTGCCGCAAAAAGCGGAATCGTAACAGCCGTTGTTTTGGGAATCGGCAGGGCCATCGGCGAAGCAATGGCAGTTATGATGGTAGCAGGTAATGTGGCCAATATGCCGGGGTTATTCAAAAGCGTTCGTTTCCTTACAACGGCAGTTGCAAGTGAAATGTCTTATTCCGCGGGTCTGCAAAGACAGGCGTTGTTTTCCATAGCACTGGTATTATTTATCTTTATAACGGCAATCAATTTTATTCTGAATGTAACTGTGAAAAGAAATAAGGAGTAAGCATTATGGAAGATAAAATTTCAGAGAAAAGAAAATTCAAAAATATGCTTCTGAATACGCTTGTATACCTTTGCGCAGGGATCATAGTATTGATGTTGACAGGAATCATCGGATATATCTTTTACAGAGGCTTGCCAAAGCTTTCGCTTGATTTCCTGACATCGGCACCAAGTCTTTTGAACGATACAGTCGGTATTTTGCCGAATATTCTGAATACGATTTATATTATTCTTATGACACTTGTTATCGTATTGCCGCTTGGCATAGGAACTGCAATATACCTGAATGAATATGCCGAAAATAAGAAGCTTGTCGGAGTGATTGAGCTTGCGACAGAAACCTTATCGGGCATACCGTCTATCATTTACGGCTTAGTGGGAATGCTGATCTTTGTGCAGTTTTGTTCCCTTGGCACAAGTCTGGTCGCAGGTGCACTCACCCTTGTTATTATGACCCTTCCTACGATTATCAGAACAACGCAGGAAAGTTTAAGGACGATACCGAACAGCTATCGTGAAGGCTCACTTGCGCTCGGTGCAGGGAAATGGCATATGATACGCACGGTAGTTCTGCCTAATGCAGTTGATGGAATAGTAACGGGCTGTATTCTGTCGGTCGGCAGAATTGTCGGCGAAAGTGCTGCACTTATGTTTACGGCCGGAATGGCAAATAATATAGTTTACCTGTTTGAAAGCTTTCTTCCCGAAAAAGCAGGATCCACACTGAGCGTAGCACTTTATATGTATGCGAAGGAGCGCGGTGAATTTGAGATAGCTTTTACTATTGCACTTATTCTTATGCTTCTGACATTCATTATTAATATATCGGCAAAGTTTGCAGGCAGAGCACTCAGAAAACGAAAGGAAAATGATGACTGATATGATTAAATCTGAAAATCTCAATTTTTGGTACGGCGGTAATCAGGCTTTAAAAAATATTAATATAGAAATACCCGAAAAGCAGATTACGGCACTGATAGGGCCTTCAGGATGCGGGAAATCAACTTTTTTAAAAACGCTGAATCGTATGAACGATCTTGTTGAGGGGGGGAGAATTGAAGGAACTATCTACATAAACGGTACGGATATATACAAAGATACGGATATAAATATTTTAAGAAAAAATGTCGGTATGGTGTTTCAAAAGCCTAATCCGTTTCCGATGAGTATTTACGATAACATTGCTTACGGACCGCGGATACACGGAATCAAGTCAAAATTCAAGCTTGATGAAATCGTGGAGCGATCTTTGCGGCAAGCTGCAATATGGGATGAATGCAAAGACCGATTAAGAAAGAGTGCACTCGGTTTGAGCGGCGGTCAGCAGCAAAGGCTTTGTATCGCAAGAGCACTTGCCGTTGAACCTCAAATATTGCTTATGGATGAGCCTACTTCGGCACTAGATCCGATTTCAACCGCTAAAATCGAGGAGCTTGCACTCGAATTAAAAAAAGATTATACTATAATCATTGTTACCCACAATATGCAGCAGGCGATGAGAATTGCTGATAAAACGGCCTTTTTCCTGCTTGGTGAAATGGTTGAATTTAATAACACCGAAAAGATGTTTCATCAATCCGATGATAAGCGGACAAAGGACTATATCAGCGGAAGATTCGGTTGAATAATCATTTCATTGGCTATAATAAATCGAGAGGTGCTTAAGATGATCTTTTTTCTTGAAGATGATGATAATATACGGAAACTTGTTTGTTATGCTTTGACTAAAGAAGGATATAATATTGAAGGATTTGAAAAACCGTCATCGTTTTGGGAAAGAATGGATGACGAAATACCTCAGCTTATTCTTCTTGATATTATGATGCCTGAGGAGGACGGCTTATCTATCCTGCAGAAATTGCAGACCGATAGACAATATGAGGCTATTCCCGTAATCATGATAACGGCAAAGAACAGTGAATTTGATAAGGCAACGGGGCTTGATCTGGGGGCAGATGATTATATTTCCAAGCCTTTCGGAATGGTTGAATTCATTTCTAGAGTTCGTGCCGTTCTTCGACGCTATGAAAAGACAAAGAATAAAAGCAATATTTTTAAAATCGGAAAATTATATGTAGATCTTGAAAAACATATTATTAAGGTATCAGGAGAAGATACAGAGCTTTCCTATAAGGAATATAAGCTTTTATCTGTGCTTTTAGAGGCTGAGGGAAAAGTGATATCAAGAGATGAATTGCTGCAAAGGGTATGGGGCGATTACTATGAGGAATCACGTACCCTCGATGTTCATATACGAAAACTCAGAGTTAAGCTTAAGGCTGCAGGTGTGTATATAAAAACAGTTAAAAATATAGGTTATCAGTTGATAGGAGATACAAATGAATAAAAAAATATTTCGCTCAAGTGTTGCCGTTGCATTGGTTGTTTTGCTTTCAAGCCTAGTTTTGATTTTCGGTATTTTATTTCGATATTTTGAAAATCAGCTTCAAAGTGAGCTTGAAAGTGAGGCCGACTACATTGCTTATGCAGTTGAAAATCAGGGGATTGATTATATCAATAATTTCAGCAACAGCAATAAACGAATCACGTTGATTTCACCTGATGGCAAAGTGCTTGCAGATACATCGGCTCACGAGTCAGAACTCGGCAATCACACAGACAGGCAGGAAATTATGGAGGCAATGAAAAACGGCAAGGGCACAAGCATCCGTTATTCAAAAACCTTAGCAGAAAAAACGGTATATTATGCAATGAAAATGAATGATGGCAATATTCTCAGAGTTTCCACAAAGCAATACACTGTTGCTGTAATTCTGTTCAGGCTTATTCAGCCGATACTGATTGTATTTGTTATTGCGGTTGTGCTGTCCTTCGCGCTGGCACAAAAAGTTTCTAAATCCATAATCAAACCAATCAATGAATTGGATTTGGATAATCCGACGAATAATGAGCCGTATGATGAATTAGCACCATTACTTCGTAAAATTGCAAAGCAAAAGGTAACGATTGAAAACCAGCTTAAAGAGGCGGAGTTTAAGCAGGAGGAATTTAGGCTTATTACCGAAAATATGAAGGAAGGTTTTATCGTTGTTGATAAGCAAATGAAGCTATTAACGTATAATCGTTCCGCTTTAAAACTTCTCGGTATAAGCAAGGATAAGCTTGATGATATCTTATCGGCAGGTAATGATAATCTCACATTTCTGATTGATAAGGTATTAGACGGAGCATGTGAAAAAAGCAGTCTAACCCTTAATAATAGTCATTATAGATTAATTGCCAATCCTGTATTTGAAAATGAACAGATTATCGGAGCAGTTATTCTTATTATCGATGTCAGCGAAAGTGTGAAACGCGAACAGCTGCGACAGGAGTTTACTTCAAATGTATCACATGAACTAAAAACACCGCTTACATCCATATCCGGCTTTGCTGAAATAATGAAAAGCGGTGATACTCCCGATACGGTTGTAACTGATTTTTCTGCATCTATTTATGATGAGGCTCAAAGATTGATTTCGCTTGTAAATGATATTCTTAAAATATCAGAGCTTGATGAAAAAAATATTCAGGAAGAAAGTGAAGAAGTCGATTTGTATGAGTTGGCGGTTACTGTCTTGAAGCGATTGAAGACTGTCGCAGATATAAGAAAAATCAGTCTGAATCTGATAGGTGAAAGCACGATTGTTTTCGGTAATGAAAAAATCCTTGATGAAATGATATATAATCTTTGTGATAATGCAATCAAGTATAATGAGGATAACGGAACAGTTGATGTTATCCTCAGTGAAAGTGATCACCACATAAAATTAACGGTAAAAGATACAGGCATCGGTATACCGCAATCAGAACAAAAACGCATATTTGAGCGTTTTTACAGAGTGGATAAAAGTCATTCAAAGGCAATCGGCGGTACCGGCTTGGGACTATCGATCGTCAAACATGCCGCTATCTATCATAATGCAGAAATTGAGCTTAAAAGTGAGCTTGGTAAAGGCACGACAATAACGATTATTTTCAGTAAACAGAAATCAGTATTATAAAGGCACTTGGAATCTTATCAAGTGTCTTTATCTTTAAACTATATTTATCTGGTATGCGATTTTTCTTATCTGATCTGTAAATATCAATGTTGTATTGATAAGTTTATCATTTTCAGTGAAGATCTAAGCAGGGAAGCTTGAGTTTTTTCAACCTCAACGTGCTTTTCGGCGTATTCTTTATAACGGGATTGCACTTGTATTCCTCTTTAAAATAAAAATGCCGTAATGATTGCTTGTACTAAATTTCTAAGCTTTCATTACGACATCTCAGCTCATGACCATTCTTTTTTTTGTTTTAATCTTCGCTGTCCTGTACAAGATAATCAGGATTGCTTGATTTATAATTGTTGTAGATATCAATATCATAAACGCGGAAGTTGTATTTCTTTAAATAATGAATCATTGCTTCCTGCTTAATGGTTGTTGATTTATCTAAAATAGATTGTAAGGCTTCTTCTTTAAATTCCTCAGCAGCTTTAGTATTCGTTACCTTGACGATATAATACATCGGCTTTTCGGAATCACTCGTATCGGAAATCACCTCATTGATCATTGCTTCTTTATCTGTGATAACACTGATTTTAGACCAAACAGGAGAAGGCAACTGACTGCTTTGATTCACTACGATTTCTTTACCGTTATAGGTATCGGTTTTCCCGTATTGCTTCGCAGCGGCTTCAAAGGATTTTCCATCCTGTACTGCCTTTAACGCATTCTTTGCGTTTCCTTCGCTCGTGCAGGCGATAATGCGAGCCTTTACCGGTTTATATGTCGTGATTTGATCCTTGGCATTCGCATCTAAGTATTTCTTTGCCAGCTTATTGTTTTGAACGCTCGGTACGATATATTTTTCATAATATTCATCAATGTCCTTACAACCGGCTTGACTGAGTACCGCCTCTAAATTTTCACCGGCGGACTTTTTGAATTCAGCCAGTTGTTTTTTTGCTTCCTTTGTCACTTCTTCGGTAACCGGTGCTTCCTTTTCAAATATAATCTTGCTAACGCTCATATTGACCTGAGAGAAGCCGCCGCTTAAGAACAGCGGACGGAATATATCATCATTGGTAACCTTAGTAGAACCGACGGTAAACAGCACCTCGCTGCCGTTGGAAATATCCGCACTGGCATCCTTGCATCCGAAGAGCGTTGTCAGCATTACCGCCGCAAAACATAATGACGTTGCTTTTTTCATAATCGTGTCCTCCTTATTCCTTGATGCCCATGTAATCCATCAGTAATTTTTTGATATCGTCATTGCCGTATACAATATCGACTTTCTTGCTTTTTTCCCAAACGATTTTCTTTCTTAAATCATTGTCGGCATTCATAATGGCCTGATACACTTGATTTTTTATCGTATCGGTATCATCCTCGTATTTTACGATTTTATCCTTATCGGTTTCGAGTACCATAATTTTGTGCCATCCCTGATAGTTTGTGGATGCCACCTTGACCCAATCGCTCACTTCGTCCTTTTTCAGCTTCAACGCTGTTTTCTTGAAATCCTCAACCAACTGAGAATCCTTATCGGCATAACCGACCAAGCCGCCGGTGGAAGCAGAAGAATCATCGCTGAATTCCTTCGCTACATCAGCGAATTTTTTGCCTGACTTAAGCGCTTCATCGACCTTCTTTACTTTTTCCTGTTCCTCTTTTGTCGGGTTCTTACTGTCTTCCATCTTGATTAAGATATGAGCGACAATACGTCCGTTCTTATCCTTATGAATCGGTGTAAACAATTCATCCATATGCTCATCCATATAATCGGTAAACATCTTCTGTACCTTTGCGGAGGTCAAGCAATATTCATACAGATCGGAATATCCGCTTGCCTCTAATTGGCTTTGAATCTGTGTTTTATAATTGGTAGGATCAGTTGATTTAAAATATTCCTCTGTCTGTTCCTGCTGCAGCTTTGCGGTTGATTTGATATCATCATCTGTTTCGATGACTTCGTTCGCTACCGCATCCTGAAATTTCTGATATAAGTAAGCATCGGCAGCTTGTGCTTTCAATTCATTGAAAATATCATCTACAAAAATGTTTTGATCGGCAACACTCGCAATAACGTCTTTACCGTCTGCTTTTTTGCCTGCCAGCTTTCCTTTGTTTGTATCCCAAATGCTGAATATCGCAAAGGAAATGAGGATTACCGCTATCAGTACGACAAACCACTGCTTTTTCAAAATCTCTATCATATTATGCCTCCTAATATTTCATACCGTATTATTATAAATTAATTTTAATTAAAAAGCAATTTCTGTATGGTACTAACATAATTTCCCATAATATCATGGAAGAAGTTCGGCAAGCTTTAAGATAAGACAGTAAAAATGAAGCTCTTGAATGCTTCACGAAAGAAATGACCGAGCATTCAACTGAGCATTCATATGAATCAGAAAGAAAAACTTTCCAATCGTTTTAATTGTCTCAGCACTGTTTTTTTGATATGATATACAAGGCTTATAAACAGAAAGAGGGTCTTTCCATGACAACATTACAAATAACGGATTTACATGTCGAGGTTGAGGGAAAAAAGATTTTAAAGGGTATCAATCTTTGTGTCAACAGCAATGAAACACATGCCCTGATGGGACCTAACGGTAACGGAAAATCTACCTTATTGGCAGCGATTATGGGAAATCCGAAATATACGGTGACTAAAGGAAGCATTACCTTAGACGGTAAGGATGTCTTGACGATGGCGGTCGATGAGCGAAGTCGTGCAGGCTTGTTTTTAGGGATGCAGTATCCAAGTGAAATCAGCGGTGTTACCAATTCCGATTTTTTACGTGCAGCCGTAAATGCACGCAGAGAGCGTCCGATTCCGTTGTTTCAGTTTATTAAGGAAATGGAACAGGCGGTTGCCGATATGGAAATGAAAAGCGATCTTGCGCATCGGTTTTTAAACGAGGGCTTTTCCGGCGGTGAGAAAAAACGCAATGAAATTGTCCAGATGAAGCTGTTGAAGCCGTCTTTGGCAATGCTTGATGAAATTGACAGCGGTTTAGATGTCGATGCCTTGAAGCTTGTTGCGGATGCATTATTGGATATTCAGGCGCAGCAGCAGACGGGACTTTTGGTCGTTTCTCATTATGAGCGCTTTTATGATTTACTGAAGCCGACACATGCGCATGTATTGATCGATGGTAAAATCGTATTGAGCGGCGATGCGTCCTTGATCAATAAAATTGATGCACAGGGCTATGACTGGATTGAAAATGAGCTTGGTATCAAAGCGGCAGAGGAAGTAAAGACGAAGCAAAATGCCGGAGTGCTCGGCGTATGTCATGCTTCAAAAAAGGGAGCCTGATATGAAGGAAATCACGAGTAAAAATGCAAATGTTCAGCTGAATAACGGCTTTGAAACGCTTTCGCTGCATCTGCATAAGACAATGTGTTTAACGCTGAATGCAGACAAAGGCACAAACGCTGAAATGCTTATTACATATGATGGGACACAGGCTGATTTGCATATCGATGTGAATGCAGCGGATGACTGTGAAGTGCGGCTTTTGTTTTGGAGTGAAATGAATGAGACGACACGCTTTGAGTTGACAATTAATGCGCAAAATAACAGTAAGGTTCATATCGGAATCGCTGATTTACAGTCATCAGAGGCTGATTATCGCATCAAGGCAATGCTTTGTCATGAGGGTGCTGAGGTCAATGTAACAAGCGCATGTCTTGCCTGTCATAAGCATTGGCTGATGCATATGGAGCATCAAAAGGCGCATACGAATTCCTTGATGAAAAACTTTGCGGTTACCTTAGAAAATGGGGATTATCGCATGGAAGCCTGCGGGGCGATTCAAAAGGGTGCCTATGAATGCAGTTCCCATCAGGCAAGCCGTGTATTGACAATGAGTGAGAATCATCAATGTGAGGTAATACCGTTGCTGCTGATTGATGAAAATGAGGTAAAGGCCTCTCATGCGACTACGGTAGGACAGCCTGATGAAGGTCAGCTCTACTATTTAAAATCGCGCGGACTCAGTACAAAACATGCGTTGGGACTGCTTAAACTCGGCTATCTGCTGCCGATTACTGAGATCATAAGCGATGCGCAAATACAAAAACAGCTGCGTATGCAGATTGAGGAAAAGGTGATGAAGCATGATTGATATTACCGGTATTCGTCGAGATTTTCCGATGTTGAATCATAAACAAATGCAGTCGCATGATCTGATATATTTTGATAACGGGGCAACGACCTTTAAGCCGCAGGCGGTCATAGATGCGATAACCTATTATTATACGGATTTATCCTGTAATGCCCATCGCGGTGATTATGAGCTTGCATATCGCTTGGATCAGGCATTTGAGGAAGCCAGAGCGAGTGCTGCTGCCTTCATTCATGCGAGTGAGCGGGAAATTGTATTTACCTCAGGTGCCAGTGAGGGCTTGAATCTTGTTGCACAGGGCTACGGCAGAAAGTTTTTGCGTGAAGGCGATATCGTCTTAAGCACGGAGGCTGAGCATGCCTCATGTATCCTGCCGTGGATGCGCGCTTGTGAGGAAACAGGTGCTGTATTGGAGTATATTCCGTTGGATGAACAGGGCAGAGTCGGTATGGAAGCGGTCGCGGAGATGATGAATGAGAATGTGAAGGTCATCGTTTTGGCACAGATTTCCAATGTGCTCGGCTATGAAGCTCCGATTCGTGAAATCTGCGCTCTTGCTCATCGGTACGGAGCCATTGTCGTTGTTGACGGGGCACAGAGTGTTCCGCATCTGCCGATTGATGTTACTGAGCTTGATTGTGATTTTTTGGCTTTCAGTGCTCATAAAATGTGCGGTCCGACGGGAATTGGTGTGTTATACGGCAAATATGCGCTGCTTGATGCAATGGACCCGTTGTATTTAGGCGGCGGAAGTAATGCACGCTTTGATATGTGCGGTAATATCCTGTTAAAACAGCCGCCGTATAAATTCGAAAGCGGAACGGCCAATATTGCTGGAATCCTCGGTATGAAAGCGGCAATCGATTATTTATCGCAAATCGGAATGGAACAGATTCATGCGTATGAGCAGCAGCTGCATCGTCAGATGGTTGACGGACTGCAGCGTTTGGATAATATTCATATTTATAATGCGGATGCGGACGGAGCAATCGTTACCTTCAATGTCAAGGATGTATTCGCACAGGATGCCGCTACGTATTTCAGTGCCCACGGCGTTGCGGTGCGTAGCGGTCAGCATTGCGCCAAGCTGCTCAGTGAAAAATTAAATACGAGCGCAACGGTTCGCGCATCGCTGTATTTTTATAACGATACTCAAGAAATCAAGCGTTTTTTGGCATTGGCTGCCGAAGCTGATATGAAAACATGCTTAGATGTTTATTTTTAAAGGAGGGATTTGATGTCAGAGCTAATCCATGATCCGATGATATTACGTCAAATTATTATGGATCATTATGAATATCCGCGAAATCATGAATTAAGCGATGAGGAGGGCTATGTGTCGAAGCATATGGCCTCTGCCTCATGTATTGATGATATTTATGTACAGGCCAAGCTGAAGGATGATGTGATTGAGGATATCCGCTTTGATGGGGTTGCCTGTACGATTTCCACAGCCTCGACCTCAATTATGAGCGAGCTGTTACAGGGGAAAACAACGAGTGAGGCAAGAAAGATCATTGACGCATATTACGCAATGATCAACAATGAGCCCTATGATGATGAATTACTGCAGGAGGCGATTGCTTTCCATACGGTAGGAAAACAAGCCAATCGCATTAAATGCGCTACCATCGGATGGGAAGCGATGAAGCAGATTATTGAAGACGGTGAAGCCCATGAATAATAACGATATCCTTAAGCAGGAGGAATACAAATACGGCTTCCATGATGAGGATGTATCCGTATATAAAACCAAAAAGGGCTTGACAAGGGAAACGGTAATTGAAATATCAAGGCTGAAACAAGAGCCGAAATGGATGCTGGAGAAGCGGTTAGCCGCATACGATGCTTTTTGCGAAATGCCGATTCAGACATGGGGACCTGATGTCAGCAATATTGATTTTGATGAATATACATATTATATCAAGCCGAGTGAACAGGGCAAACAGAATTGGGACGAGGTTCCCGAAACAATCAAGAATACGTTTGATAAGCTTGGCATTCCCGAGGCAGAGGCGAAATACTTATCCGGTGTAACGACGCAGTATGAAAGTGAAGCTGTTTATCATAATATGCTTGATGAGGTCAAGGAAAAGGGGATAATCTTTTTAGATACGGACAGCGCATTGAAGCAGGTGCCTGATTTGTTTCAGAAATATTTCGGTAAGCTCGTCTCTTATCGCGATAATAAGTTTGCGGCCTTAAACAGCTGTGTATGGTCGGGCGGAAGCTTTATTTATATCCCGAAAAACGTAAAGCTGGATAAGCCGTTACAATCGTATTTCCGCATCAATTCCCAGTCGATGGGACAGTTTGAGCGAACGATGATCATTGTCGATGACGGTGCAGAGGTGCATTATGTAGAGGGGTGTACCGCACCGACGTATTCTAAGGATTCCCTTCATGCGGCAGTGGTGGAAATCTATGTCGGCAAGCATGCGAAATGTCGCTACAGTACGGTACAAAACTGGTCGGGCAATATTTTGAATCTTGTCACAAAGCGTGCAACAGTCGATGATTACGGTGTGATGGAATGGATCGACGGCAATATCGGTTCCCATGTGACAATGAAATATCCCGCCTGCGTGTTGAAGGGGACAGGTGCTCGCGGCATGACGATTTCGATTGCCGTTGCCGGGGCCGACCAAATTCAGGATGCCGGGGCAAAGATGATTCATCTCGGTGAGCATACAAGCTCTACCATTATATCGAAGTCGGTTTCTCGCCGAGGCGGTGAGGTGAACTATCGCGGCTTGATTCAGCACGGAAAGCAGGCTCATTATGCCAAAAGCAAGGTTGAATGTGATACGCTTATTCTTGATAAGCAATCTCGCAGCGATACCGTTCCGACGAATATTTCAAGAAATAAAACGAGTCAGATTGAGCATGAGGCAACCGTATCCAATATTTCTGAGGAACAGCTGTTTTATTTAATGAGCCGCGGCTTAACAAGAGGCGCCGCTACGGAAATGATCGTGATGGGCTTTTTAGAGCCGTTCACCAGAGAGCTGCCGATGGAATATGCGGTGGAGCTGAATCAGCTGTTAAAGCTGGATATGAGTGATTCCATTGGATAATCAGACAATTCGCAGGGCGAAGCTGAAGCAATGTAAGGCACTGTCAGAAGATCAGCGCAAGCGAAGCAGCCAAAGCATCGTGCGTGCCTGTCAAAGCTTCATTAGGGAACAAGAGGTCATAGGCTTATTTATGCCGCTTTCCTATGAGCCTGATATTACTTCGCTGTATGATGATAATCATAAGTATCATCGCTTTGCCTTGCCAAAGGTAACCTCAAAGACCGCAATGGATTTCGTAGAGTGGAATGAAACAACAGCGTTTCAAACGGGAGCCTTTGATATTACGGAGCCGGTAAATGCGAATCGTATCGATCCCAAACGGCTTACACTGCTTTTTATCCCGCTTGTGGCTTTTAATCATCGCTGTGAGCGCTTAGGGCACGGAAACGGTTATTATGATCGTTATTTGAAGCAGACCGATGCGTTAAAAATCGGTGTTGCGTTCTCCGTTCAACAGGATGAGGAGCTGCAAAGCTTCGCGCATGATATCGCATTAGATGTAATTATTACGGAACAGGCCTGTTTCTACAAGGAGAAACAGAGCAGGGCATATGAATGCTTTGAAGAAAATCATTTATTACAATCATAATAATAACGATGACGGGGATATCCTGTCATCTTTTTATATAGAATGATGGTCGATGCTTTAAAAGTGCTTGATTTCGAAGCTTAGTAAAGCATAAGAATCGGCCTGTTTCTGCAGTTGTTTTTCATTTCTCATAAGGTTTTTTCAATTCCTGCAGGTATAGGTTCATTCCTTACAAGACTATTGAAATAAGAGGCGTAATAGAGTAAAATACCATTGGCTGAGTGAATGAGTGAAGGTTGGAAGGACAAGGATTTCGTTCCTTTGATCGCTCAAATAATCACAGTTGATCAGATGTGGAAAGCTTAACAGATAGGAGACTTTTAAATATGAAAAAGAAAAAAATACGTTCTTTGTTGTGTTTCATGATGGCAGTGCTGATGTTGTCATTGACCGCTTGTTCGACAAGTGAGGAAGGCAGCGATGATAAAGAAGCAACAGAGGTATTACTGCCTGTCAGTATCGGCGGTATCGAAATCAAGGTGGGCGAGACAACGATTCAAAGCCTGTTGGATCAAGGGCTTGAGATTTCTTGGGTAGATGAAGAATATAATCGCATTGTTGTCGATCCGACTACAGAGCTGGAGGCAAAGACCTATTATACAGGCGGCAGCATCAATTTGAGTGATAATGTGTTTTTCAAGGTTTCTTTTGTGACAGATGAAAAGAAGGTTCCGTTAGGGGAAGCGGTCATTGCCTATATTGAACTGCATGTGTTGCCGGACGGCGATCAAAGTCTGCTTGACCAAATAGCCTTTGACGGTGTACCGTTTAAGGAAATGACGCAAAAAAAGGCAGTAGAGAGATATCCCGATTGGAGCGGTGATGAAATTATGTGGCTGAATTACGGCACGGATTATAAGTATCTTTTGACCTTTGATATTGCCACAGGTGATCTGACCGGCTTTACGGTAGAGCGTAATTACGATGTGGATTGGACCAAAAAATAAAATCCTTTCGTTGATAAAGGCAGTAGGATTTACGGTGTTTGATTAATCGAATATACATTATGAAAAGCGTCTTTTCCTTGGAACGGACGTTTTTATTATGATTAATGAGGAAAATAAATTGAAAGCGATTATTTTTATTGAACTGCTTTTCCCGTTGAAACCGTATGAATTCACCGTCTTCAACCACACTAAAAATAATCAGGAGTGATCGGCTTGGATAAACGAATGAAATTAAAATACTATTGCTTGAACTTTCTTGCCTTTGCGGCCATTTCAATGGTAAATACACAGATGATACCGTATTTGACCTCAGTCGGTTATGATGTGGTAGAACGAGGCTATATTTTGGCAGCGAATGCGATCGTGGCAATCATAGGACAGCTTGTTTTTGGTTATATCTGTGATAAATACAAAAAAATAAAGCCTTTTTTTGCGCTTGCTTATGCACTGCTTGTTATCAGTGCTTTATTGATGTTCTGCTTTCAAAAACAGATATTTTGGTATCATTTGTTGACGGTTGCGGTAATGGGCGGTATGGTAAAGGTCATTATGGGCTTAGATGAGACATGGATGCTTGAAGCAGACAGCGAGAATTACGGCGTACTTCGAGCATATGGGGCATTGGGACTTACGATCGGTTCGCCGATAGCCGGATTTCTTGTCGACAGCTTCGGCTATATCGCACTGTCGATCACACTCGGTATTATCAGTGCTTTCTGCTTTTTATTTATTTGGCTTGTCAAGGATGTATCAAAAAGCGGGGAGCCTATTCAGCTTTCTTCATTGACAAAGCTGCTTCAAAACAAGCCTTATTTATTGCTTGTAATGATTTATCTGCTGATCTATATGATCGGAACCGCAGATCAATACGTCGTTATCGATAAAATGATGGAAATGAAGGCTGAACATGCTTTAGTCGGCTTTAAATGGGCGCTGCAGTCGTTTATGGAAATTCCGCTGTTTCTGCTTGCACATCGTATTTTGAAGCGATATAAGCCTTCTGCTTTGTTGATATTCGGTACATTGATGTATGCGGTAAAGTTTGTTATGTACGCATGGGCAGATAACAGCTGGTGGATCATCGCAGCTGCTTCACTTCAACTTGTAACATTGCCGGTAATCATGTTGACAAGCAAGGTGCTGATTAAAGAAATCACACCTGAAGAGCTGTTCAGCAGTGCACAGATGTTTGCGATGGCAATTTTTATCGGTGTTTCTGGACTTGTTACACCGTTGATTACCTCTTATTTATCTGATTTGCTCGGTTATGACTTCACACTTTATCTCGTGGCAGGCTTTGCGATCGTACCGTTACTGCTGATATTTCTTTATCTGTATATCAGAAAAAAGCATCAAAGCGAACAGAAGGCTTGCGAAATCAATCAAAAGTAGTTACAATGATGTAAGAAAGGGATGGGATTTATGGAGGAATTACAAATTACGGCACAGGCGAATGAATGGAGCTTTATGAATGATGAAAGCTGTTTTTATACCGGCTGTGTAAAACAAGGCAAGGGAGAACAGCTGTTGGAATTAAAAAACAGCTATCATACGACGATCATCTCCCTGACTACGATGAAAAGCGGCGGCTTTCATTTATTTCGCTCAAATAAAACACCTGTGACTAATATTTTACAAAACGGGAATAACGGCAGTATCATTGCTTCAGATAACGGTTATGTATGGGAAGCGGGGGAATGCTATCGCTTTTATGCTTGTATGAATCAAAACGAGCTGCAGCTTGTGATGTGCGATCGGGGCAGTACCTTGGGCTGTGTGAAGGGAAATCATATCTATGTGAAGGCATTGATGTACAGCAGTGTTTTATGTGCGTTTTGGCTATGGCTTAAGCAGCGGCAGCTTCAAAAGGATACGCTTATTTATGATGAAGCATATGTACGGGAACAGATGGAGAAGCTGTAATGATTGCGCTTGATAAGACAAAGACCTATCTGATTGATTTAGACGGTACGATGTATCGCGGCAATCAAGTCATAGAGGAGGCAGTTGCTTTTATTCGGCTGCTGCAAAAGCATCATGTTTCTTATGTATTCGTTACCAACAATGCGACAAGAACGAAAAAACAAAATCTTGCCCATATGGAGCGTCTAGGCTTCAGCGGGATCAAGGAAGCGGACTTTTTTACTTCTGCGACTGCGGCCGTTTCTTATATGAAAAAGCACAGTAATGAACATTATGTATATGCCGTCGGAGAACAGGGACTCTATGAAGCAATCAGTGAGGGCGGTTATGAAATTGATAAGCATAAGGCAAAGCTTGTATTTGTCGGCTTGGCACATGATATGGATTATCATAGCTATTCAGAAGCAGCTCGGATATTAAGACAGAATCATGCGTTATTGATCGGCACGAATCAAGATCGCCGTATTCCCGAGGGTGATTCCTTTTCCATCGGAAACGGTGCGATCGTCGAAATGCTGAGGTATGCAAGTGAGGCAGAGACGATACTGATCGGCAAGCCGAATCCGCCGATGATGGAAGAGGTCTTAGCGTATGTCGGTAAATCCAAGGAGGAATGTATCGTTATCGGTGATAATTTAGAAACCGATATTGCCTTCTCAAAGGATAACGGCTTATGCAGTATTATGGTATGCAGCGGAGTACATACAAAAGCGGATGCCGCACATTTTCGGATAAAAAGCGATATCATCATTGAATCACTTGATGAGCTATACATAAAATAAGCCTTTGGATCGTAAACTATAGCGGAGGAATACAGCTATGTCGATTCAGGAGTTTTTTATTGTTTGGAAGGATATCGGACTTGTCTTATATGCGATATTAAAGGCTTTTTTACCGCTTCCCTCATTGGAAGTCGTGCTTGTGCCGATTATGATGGCGAATCCGTCCCATTGGCTTTTATATTCATTAGAGGGGGCGATCGGAACCTTTATCGGCGGCGGTATCGGTTACTTTCTGGCGCATCGCTACGGGCGCAAGGTTTTATCTCATATGGCTTCTCAGGGAGATATTGATAAAGGAGAGGAGCTGATGAAGCGCTATGGGGTCTGGGCAGTCTTTATCGGCGGCATCACACCGATTCCCGACTTTCTGTTAGCTTATCTGGCCGGCTTTACGCAGATGCGCTTTTGGGTGTTTGCGCTTTGCGATGCCTTTGCCCGTTTGCTTCGTTCTCTTTTGGTTTGTTACGGACTGCTGAAGCTTGGAGAGGCAATTAATGTCGATTGGTTCGGAACCGTATTTTCACTCGTTATTTTGGCTTGGCTGCTGCTTCGCTGGGCCAAGGAGAAGTATCGCGTTTAT
The DNA here is from genome assembly GCA_947649125.1 of uncultured Erysipelotrichaceae bacterium. GTDB lineage: Bacteria > Bacillota_I > Bacilli_A > Erysipelotrichales > Erysipelotrichaceae > C-19. The sequence continues at coordinate 66,819 of CANSQL010000003.1, forward strand.
AAACAAGCTGATAGATAAAGTAGGGGAGAATTTGATCGTTTGTAAGCAGCTCCGGATGCCACTGTACGGCAATGATCGGCAGTGTCGTATGATAGATCGCCTCAATACGCCCGTCTGCGGCAGTTGTTCCGATTTTCAAGCCTTCCCCTAAGGTATCGATACACTGGTGATGATAGCTGTTGATCAGCGCATCCTTTGGAAGCAGGCTTGTGAAAACAGTGTTCGAGGTCGGAACCGCACGATGTACATGCGGCTTTTCCTCATGCGTAGCCGTATCAAAATGCTGACAGAGGGTTCCGTTGAAATAGACGTTAAGCAGCTGTAAGCCGCGGCATATACCGAGAATCGGCTTTTTCTGCTTCACAAAAGCATCGATCAAGGATAAATCATAATAATCAAGCGGACGTTCATACAGATGTGCTTTCTCATGCAGGTCACGGTGAAAATAATGTGCAGCGATATCATGGCCGCCGCTCACCAGTAATGCGTCATAGTGCTCTGTCAGCTGATCGAGATTGTGAAAGGACAGGGGACTTTCAAGCTGTATGTCATAGGGAAGCAGGGCATTGATATAGCTTTCATTCACAAAATATTTCCATGCGTTGTCAATATATTCAATTCGCGGTGTGATTAATAATCTTTTCATAGTTCATCTCCGCTTTATGCTATGCAGCAATTGTGTGATTTGTCCATACCTACACTATTAAAGAATAACTAAGCTTTCATTGAAAAATAAAGTATATCTGATTAAAAAGTGCTTGTATTCTTAACATTTGAAAAAAACTAAAAATTTTTTAAATAAAACATTGACAGAATGTATGACTTATTGTATTATAATAGCAGGTGCGGGGCACCTCAGGGACACCCAACCTAGCCTATCTCTTCTTCCCCCACCCATAGGATAGGCCTAGTATCTCCCCCAAATTTTAACCTAATTTTAAACAATAGGGTGTCACTTGTAAACACAGGTATCGAGATTACTCGATGCCTTTTGTTTTTATATCAGATTTATAATCTCTTATAGAAAGAATAGGTATTTAAATGCCGGTAAAGCAAAAGTGCCAAGACATGAAGTCAAAGCACTTTTTAAATATCGTTTGCTTGATAAAATTTTCCTTGCCATGTATTACGCTTTACCATTTCTTTATCAATATCATTTAAAACAACTACTTTTTTACATGTCCATTGCGGTGCCAATAAATTCTGTTGAACTCCGTCTCCGGTCAAGCGCTGTATGACAAGTCGTGGCGAAAACAGCTCCAGCTGCCGAATCACAATATCGATATATTGTTCTTTTGATAAAAGCGTGAAGGCTTCACGCTCATATTGAGCAGCCATTTTCGTACCCTTCATCAGATGAAGCATATGCAGCTTTACGGCATGAATCGGCAGTGTTGATAATGCTTTTGCACTTTCCAGCATCATCGCATTACTTTCATAGGGGAGTCCGTTAATCAAATGCACGCAGATTTTTAAATTGCTTCCGTTTAAACGCTGAATACAATCAAGAAAATCCGCATAGCTGTTTCCGCGATTCACCATACGTGCAGTCGTATCATGAATGCTTTGCAGTCCTAATTCAATCCAAATATCCTTTTTTTCACTGCATGTCTGTAACCATGCGATTTTATCATCTTCAAGACAATCCGCACGTGTTGCAATACATAATGCCTTGACATCTTCAGCCTCAATAAACGGCGTAAAGATTTGTTTCAGCACGGAGAGCGGCGCATAGGTATTCGTATAGGCTTGAAAATATGCCATACCTTTGCCGTTGGGCCATTTGTTATGCATGAGCTGTAATCCCTTTTGATACTGCGTCATTAAATCATCATCGGCATCTCCCGCACAATCACCGCTGCCCAGTGCCGTACAAAATGTGCAGCCGCCGATTCCGCATGTACCGTCACGATTCGGACAGGAAAAATTCGCATTCAATGCGACCTTAAAAACCTTTTCTTGATAATGCTTTTTCAAGTAGTAGTTCCATGTATGATAGCGTTTATTATCATCACTGTAATCGAACGGATTTTGTTTTTTCATCAAATCACCTATGCTATTGTATCACAGATGCACCTTCTTTTAAACTGTCGTTATATAATTGAATCATATTTTTCATAAATATATAAATTTTATAGAAAAAAGCATTTTGACTGACAGCTTTGTTTATCTGTGTGCTTTATAAAAATTACAGCTGTTAAAGTGTGAGAAAAGCGTTATCATTATATGAAAAATCATTAAATATTTCATTTCTTTTTTAATGCTTTTATGAGATAATAATATCACTGCGATTGATATAAAAAAGTAATGCTTGTTTGATCATAAATGATAAATATGCATGATCGGAAGTTTTAAACAGATTACAGATCAATCATCAACTGAATAATCAATATAAGTAAACAGATGAATAAGAAGAATAAAGGAACGATGCGCATGGAACCGAGAACAATACAATGTAAGAAATACCCGATTGCTTATACATTGTTAATTAAAAAGGTAAAAAATATTAATATGAGAATTAATGAAAACGGGGAAATTGTTGTCAGTGCCAATGCTTTTGTACCGTTGGAGCGCATTGATGAATTCGTTTCTGCTAAGATAGAGTGGATCAGAAAGCATCAACAGGCACGTCTTTCGCAAAGTCAGCGTGTTTTGTTGTCTGAGCATCAGCTGATGCTGTTCGGTAAGCAATATAAGATTAAGTATGTACAGGGAAATTATGAACATGTGACTTATGAGGATGGCATCGTTCATGTGATCCTGAAAAAGAATTCCGATAAGGAAAAGGTAATCCGACGGTTTTTAGATCGACTGTGTCATGATATATTCCATGATATTGCCGATATTACCAGAAATATGCTGGCAGATTATGATTTGAAAGAGCCGGTGATTAAGGTACGTATGATGAAAAGTCGATGGGGCAGCTGTATTCCGCTGAAGCATCAGATTACATTGAATAAGCGCTTGATTCATTATCCGATTGAATTTATTGAATATGTAATCCTGCATGAATTTGTTCATTTTATTCAACCGAATCATTCAAAGGCTTTTTATGCGATTATTGCGAATTATATGCCGGATTATAAAAGACGCATTCAATCGGCATGTTAAAGAAGTAATGTTCAATATTTATTATTTATCAGAAAAGCGAGACATCAGCTTTTAAGCATATCGAAAGATATAGGAAAGGAGAAAGACGATGGCAAGAAGCTTAAAAAATAAGGAATTGGTAAATACGAGACTGGCAGCGAATTACGGTGGATGGATGTATTGTGACCAATGCAAGGAAAATATCGGCTATTTATGTTATTCGACGTATGATCATTTAGAACTGCATTATCAATGTAACTGCGGCAGTAAAGGCAGCGCGGATATAACGTTTGAGGACAGTAAAACGGGCAGTGAATGCGATGATGAATTGATCACGATTAAAAATCGATTCTGTTGTCCGAAGGATCAAGAGCCGTTGATTACGATTTTGGATAAAAAGGTAATGAGCTATGAAATGAAAATTACCTGTAAGGATTGCGGGAGCATTTATAAAAGGGTTAAGGTTGGTGAATAGGTAGCTTCACGCTTATAGAAATGAAAAAAAGAAGTGTGAGAAAGAGAAGTATTTCTTACAGCATATGAAAAAAGCTGTATCTATCATACGATAACGTATTTAGATACAGCTTTTCTATCGCTTTACATATCTCTGCCGATAACCTGCGCAATAGCTTTTCCTTTACGGATAACTTCGGCGAAACGCTCCGGCTTTAACGATTGAGCACCGTCAGACCATGCACATTCCGGATTGTTGTGAACCTCAATGATTAAACCGTCGGCTCCCGCCGCAATCGCAGCCAAAGACATAGATTCAATCAGTTTCCAATCACCGGTAGCGTGACTTGGATCGATGATGATCGGTAAATGTGTTTTTTCTTTGATGATTGGCACAACACTTAAATCTAATGTGTTGCGTGTATATTTTTCAAAGGTACGAATACCGCGTTCACAGAAAATGACATTTTGATTGCCTTCGGACATGATGTATTCCGCTGCCATGATCCATTCCTCAATCGTATTTGCCAAGCCGCGTTTTAACAACACCGGCTTATTCACTTTTCCGACCGCTTTAAGTAAGTCGAAGTTCTGCATATTTCTTGCACCGATTTGAATCAGATCGACATATTCCACGAATTCGTCCAGCTTATCGGCACTCATTAATTCAGAAACGATCGGTAAACCTGTTTGTTTGCGTGCTTCCACCATTGCCAACACACCTTCGGTTCCCATACCTTGAAACGCATACGGGGAAGTTCGCGGTTTGTAAGCACCGCCGCGCAGCATATCCGCTCCTGCATCCTTTACCGCTTCGGCAATTTCTAAGGTTTCGTTCGCACCCTCGATTGAGCAGGGACCGCCGATCACGACGATTTTTTCGTTTCCGCCGATTTTAATGCCGGCGACATCAATGATACTGTCCTGTGGGTGAAATAAGCGATTGGCTTTTTTATACGGTGCCGCAATCCGTGTGACTTCCTCGACAAACGGATTGGCACGAATTGTTTTATCATCTAATCCGGCAGTATCTCCGACTAAGCCGAAAACATTGTAGTTATCACCGTGAATCAGAGTTACCTGTAATCCACGTTTTTCAAAGCCTTGAATCAGCTTGTCGATTTCCTGTTGCGGTGCTTCTTTCTTTACTGTAATAATCATTTTGATTTCTCCTTTTTTCTATTTTCTTTTTTTATTTGTTATATGTAAACGCAGAAATAATCTGCGTTACCGCCTGTTCAATATCGGCATTATTTTCAATCTCGACATCTGCGTATTGTTCGTATAATGCTTTGCGCTCCTGCCATAAGGCTGCGATTGCTTCCTTGCTTGAGGAAAGGGGACGATTGTCATCGACTGACAGCTGTTCGATCGGACGCTTGATATAAAACAAAGTACCGTTTATTGACAACAGCTCCGGATTGATCGGATTCTTAATGACCCCGCCGCCGGTTGCGATAATCAATCCCTGTTGTTTACTGATTTGCTTGACGACCTCGCTTTCCAGTCTGCGAAATTCAGCTTCGCCGCCTTCTGCCATAATTGCTTTGATGGATTTCTGTTGTTGATTCACAAGCATTTCATCTAAATCGACAACCTCACGATTCAGACGCTTTGCTAAGGATTGCGCAATCGTGGTTTTTCCGCAAGAGGGCATTCCGATTAAAACGATATTGCGTTTTTCACTCATAAGCTGTGTGACGATCGTATCGATTACAGTATCCGCCAGCTTTGTCTGCAGAAAGAATTCAACGGCATATTTTGCCTGTGCCACAAGCATTTCCAAGCCGCCGGCACAGCGAATATTGCGCTTCTTTGCCTGCACGCAAAGTCTTGTCTGCAGCGGATTATAAATCAGATCGACCACTGCCTCACAATCAGGAAAGGCGGCTAAGTCTATCGGACTGTCCAAATGATTCGGATACATGCCGCAAGGCGAGGTATTCACGATAATTTGGCAGTCATGATGCTTGGCACATGCTTCCACATAAGTAATTGTATCCGCTGTTTTCGTTCTGCGCATCGAGATCATTTCACGACAGCCTTCATCTTGCAGCACTGCTTTTACCGCCTGTGCCGCACCGCCGTCACCGCAGATCAACACCTTTTTGTCCTTTACGTTGATTTGATGCTTTTTCAGTGTATAGTAGAAGCCGTCATAATCTGTATTAGTACCGTAAAGTTTACCGTCCTTTTTAAGAATCGTATTTACTGCCTGTATATTTTCAGCTTTTGTATCCATGTGATCTAAATAGGGAATAACTGCCTGTTTATAAGGAATCGTCACATTGATTGCCGTAAAATCCCGCTGTTCCATAAAGCTTTTAAATCCCTGTTGATTCAGCGGCTTCAACTCATAGCTGTAATCTGCCAACTGTTCATGGATGATTTTGGAAAAGCTGTGTCCGAGCTTTTCTCCGATAAGTCCGTATTCCATATCCTGCCTCCTTCAATTTGAATAAAAAAAGCACCAACGCTTATCGTTCGATGCCTGTATGCCCCATATGGTAAAAAACAACCAAATAACTGTTGATTGGCTTTTTACGGGGCTATCTAAAGGTAAAGCAGTAAAAGAATGAATGATGCAGTTTCATTTATATCACTCCTGTTTTGCCATAATCATACAGGAAATGAAAATGAATTGCAAGTATTTTTTATAAAATGAAACTAAATGTAACATAATGTAAATGATAGGGGTGGCTTTTTTTCGGTTTTCCTGTATAATAAGGATTAGCAAAAATGAGTGTGCGGTATGGATGAAAAACATTTAAGCAGTCAAGATTGTTATTGTAAGATCAAGCTTTGAATGACTGATGCCGAGGAAGCGTGAACGATAGAGACTATCGTAAATATTGTATCAACATATAAAATAAGCAACAGTAATGTAAGCAACTGATTCATAAACATAAATAATAGGTAAAAGGATAGGAGCAGTTATGAGAGATCATATAGTAAATCGTTTGATAGATACATCTAGGGTAAATCTTTGTGTACCGTTATGCGGGTCAAATCTTGAGGAACTCAAACAGGAAATTGCTTTATTGGAAAGCGGCATCGATATGGTAGAGTGGCGCATGGATTGTTTCTGTGCAGAGATGGCACAGGATTGGATACAAGCGCTGAAAAAGCTTCGCCCGTTAATGAACGATTATGTGTTATTAGCTACATGGCGCAGTGAAAAGGAAGGCGGCAGACAAAATTGTGCCTTTTATGAAGAATTACTGAAAGGAATCATTCAAAGCGGCTTGGTTGATATGATCGATATTGAACTGTTTCAGCCGGAAAGCTGTGTGAAGGACATAACGGCTTATGCTCATGATCATGAAGTGGCAGTGGTGATTTCCAATCACGCTACAACGAATACGCCTGATAATGAAGCGATGATGATTCGTTTACAAGCGATGCGCAGAATGGGCGCTGATATTGTAAAACTTGCGGTTATGCCGAATACGGTACAGGACGTATGGAGATTATTGGAAACAAGCACAAGCTTCCATGAACAGGTAAAGGATTGTTATCTTGTGACTATGGCAATGGGGGAAATGGGAGTCATCAGTCGTATATGTGCCGAAATGAGTGGATCGATTATCAGTTTTGCGGCATTAAAGGAAGCAAGTGCGCCGGGTCAGCTGCCGTGGAAACAGCTGGAGCAGTTATTACATCAGTTCCATCAGGCTTATCAAGGTAAAAAAGCTGAATAAGAACGAATGTATGTTTCAAGTATGATCATAATATATACAAGAATAATGAAGCGGGCATAAATGCCTGTTTTTTTACGGCGGAAGCTGCTGCTTTAAAAAACTTTAGGGTAATGTGATCAAATACTGTCAATCACACGGATGCTTATGTGTTTCGAAATTGTTATCAGCAGTACCATATCAATTAATACTAAAGGATATTATTGAATTTCTCATATACAAAAAAAGATGAGATGTTTATATGTTGTGAACATCTGTTTAAAAAATAAATACGGTTTGACTTGCACTTCAAACTAAAAACATGTAAAATAATAGCTATGTAATTTATAAGCAGAAGCTGCCTATAAATTGCGATAGGTATAAGCGATAATTTCAGCTGCATACAATGAATAATGTAGGCAAATGAAATCAGGAAGGAATGGTGATGAACAGATGTATACGATATTACAGAAGGAACGATTAAATCCAACTGTTTCTAAAATGGTTGTATCGGCACCTAAGGTTGCTAAAAAAGCAAAGGCAGGGCAGTTTATTATTTTACGCGTTCATGAAAACGGAGAGCGTATCCCGCTTACGATTGCGGATTATGATCGCGAGCAGGGAACGATCACGATTATCTATCAGATTGTCGGTCGTACAACCATGCTGTTGGATCAATTAACGGTCGGTGAAGCAATTTTGGATTTTGTCGGACCGTTAGGAAAACCGAGTGAAATTGAAGGATTGCACAAGGTATGTGTAATCGGCGGCGGTGTCGGCTGTGCCATTGCATATCCGACCGCAAAGGCTTTATATGAAAACGGTGCCGAGGTTACTGTCATCACCGGCTTCAGAAATAAGGACTTGGTTATTTTACAAGATGAATTCCAAAAGGTTTGCAAGGATCTTCACCTTGTCAGTGATGACGGATCTACCGGTAAACAGGGGTTGGTTACCAATGTACTTGAGGAATTGATTCAAAACGGCGAGCAGTTTGATGAGGTAATCGCTATCGGTCCGCTTGTGATGATGAAGTTTGTTTGTCAGCTGACAAAGAAATATGATATTAAAACCGTTGTCAGTATGAATCCGATTATGATTGACGGAACCGGAATGTGCGGCGGCTGTCGTTTAAGCGTCGGCGGAAAAACTTGCTTTGCATGTGTGGACGGTCCTGATTTTGACGGTCATGCGGTGGATTTCGATGAAGCGATTTCCCGCAGCAGCAGCTATCGTAATGAGGAACAGCATGCACGTGAAGCAACATGTAATCTGCTGAACAAGGAGGCGTAATCAGTATGGCGAATATGGCGAATGAAAAAGTGAAAATGCCGGTGCAGGACGGAACTGTCCGCAGCGGTAATTTTGATGAAGTTGCACTCGGATATGATGAAGCGATGGCAGTTGAGGAAGCAACACGCTGTTTAAATTGTGTGAATCGTCCGTGTGTCAGCGGCTGTCCGGTAAAGGTTAAAATTCCTGATTTTATCGCTGAGGTCGCAAAAGGTGATTTTAAAAAGGCATATGAGGTGATTCATGAAACCAGTTCTTTGCCGGCAGTTTGCGGTCGTGTATGTCCGCAGGAAACGCAGTGTGAACAAAAGTGTGTGCGCGGCATTAAAGGTGAAAGCGTTGCGATCGGTCGCTTGGAGCGTTTCGTCGCTGACTGGTATCGAAAAAATTGTAAAGATGCATTGCCGAAGCCGCAATCAAACGGTCATAAAGTAGCGGTAGTCGGCTCCGGTCCGGCAGGCTTGACCTGTGCCGGTGATTTGGCGAAGCTCGGTTATCAAGTATCGGTCTTTGAGGCGTTACATGTAGCGGGCGGTGTATTGATGTACGGTATCCCGGAATTTCGTTTACCGAAGGAAATCGTTCAGCACGAAATCGAAGGCTTGAAGCAACAGGGTGTAGAGATTGAATGCAATACGGTCATCGGTCGCAGTGAATCGGTTGATGAATTATTTGAGGAAGGCTATGAAGCTGTATTTATCGGAAGCGGTGCCGGATTGCCTAATTTTATGAATTTACCCGGTGAAAATCTAAAGGGTGTATATTCTGCCAACGAATTTTTAACTCGTTGTAATCTGATGAAGGCATATCAAGAGGGTGTGGATACACCGATTCAACGACCTGAAAAAGCAGTTATCGTCGGCGGCGGCAATGTCGCAATGGATGCGGCACGTTGTGCAAAGCGCTTAGGTGTCAAAGAAGTATCGGTAGTGTATCGCAGATCGATGGAAGAGCTTCCGGCGCGTAAGGAAGAGGTTGAACATGCGATGGAAGAAGGAATTCAGTTCTGTCTGTTGCGTAACCCGGTGCGTGTACTCGGCAATGAGGAAGGCTGGGTCAAGGGTGTTGAATGTGTTGAAATGGAATTGGGTGAACCTGATGAAAGCGGACGTCGTCGTCCGGTAGAGAAGGCAAACAGCAATTTCGTTATTGAAGCCGACTGCATGATTATGGCAATCGGAACTTCACCGAATCCGCTCATTCGCTCTACGACAGAAGGTCTTGATACAAATCGCAAAGGCTGTTTGATCACTGATGAAAGCGGTAAAACCACAAGAGAGGGTGTATTTGCCGGCGGTGATGCCGTTACCGGTGCAGCTACTGTCATTTTGGCAATGGGTGCCGGAAAAACAGCTGCCAAAGCAATTGATGAATATATTCAAAATAAATAATTAAGATTTGATGATCAAGAGAAGAAGGCATGAGAAATCGTGTCTTTTTTTGTGTAATGCGATGTACAACTCATTTTAAACAAGCGAATAAGTCTTATTTTGTACATTATATCTTGATTTATATCAATCAGTTCATATTTTAGTAAATAATTTATTGACTGGAGAACGATAAGCCGTGTATAATATAAATGAAAAAGGAGGTATTTGTATGATCGATATGAAAGCGATTATTGCGAAGAATATCAGTCTTGCACTTAAAAAATCCGGTAAGAAGCAATATGAGCTTGCGGATGCATTGGGATACTCAAAGCAGGTTGTCAGCAATATGCTTTTAGGTTCTCGTACGGTAAATGCAGTGGATTTAAAAAGAATTGCGATTTTTTGTAATGTGTCTATGGACAGTCTGGTGGAAATACCTCAACATCCTGTTGAAGAAAATGTTGTTCGGGCATTTATGGGCGATGTGAATTCAGCTGAAGCAAAAAAGGGAATTGAAATTGCAGATCGATTAATCGATATGTATTTGTTTCATGCTCGTATTTATAAAAGCGGTGTTATCGGTATGAAGAAACGGAGCAGTTTATAATGAATAAGGTGATAGAAAACAGCTTGTTTAAGCGAAATGCGGCACGATTTCAAGAACTTCAAAGATGTGTTAAAGAATTCAATATATCTTATAACGGCAGTAATATTATTCAAGATGATATTTATAATATTTTAAAAAACTATGCGACAAAAAATAATCATCACTTAGAAATTTTTAAGCTGCCGATTCAAGACGATGATTTTTGTGCATTTACCTGTATTCGTGAGGGGCAACTTTTCACTGTTATCAATTCTGCATTACCTATTTCTAAACAAATATTTGCGGCAGCACATGAACTGTATCATATTTGGTGTTATATCTCTGATCAAGATGATGTGCTATCTCACAGCGGTTCATTTTTAACAGCGGAATGTATGGATGAGCAAGCCGTAAACAGAGAAGATATTGAAGCGAATGCTTTTGCCGGTTTGCTTCTTGTACCGTCATCCTTATTATATGAACAAATTGAAATTTATGATATTGATCGCAAACAAATGAACTTGGATTCAGTTGTTCGTTTAATGGATATTTTTGCGGTACCGTATAAAGCAATACTGCTTCGTCTTTTTGAAGAAAATATAATCAGTGAAAAAACTGTAAATCAATTGGCAGAAGAGGGAACACCGGAGAGATTAAGGACTTCTATGCAGATGAGAAATATTGCGGAGCGATGGCAGAAACGAACTTTAAATGAAATTGATATGGGTGTTTTACCAAACCGGGTAAAGCAAAATAAGGAAGCGGGACTTTTATCTGAATCTCGCATCCTTGAGGATGAAAAACAGCTTGAAGATATGATAGCGTATCTTTTAAGAAAGTAGGATGATATGGGAGATAGAGGATGTGCTTTATTAGATACTGATTTTATTTCTAAGCTGTATGATACAAAAATAAATGAGTCGGATATGCTTATAAAAAGAATCGTAAGCATTGAAAAATTTCATTTTGTTTGTCATTATCAAACAGTGGTTGAACTTAAAAGCTATAATGTATCAGTATCTGATTGGGTGGAAAATAATGAAAAGATTACCGTTTATACAGATCGTGCATTTCTCCGACTTTTGTTTGATTATTTCGGATCTGCGGCATACGGTTTGTATCTAAATATGCTTAAAAGAAGCTGTGATACGTTTTCTTACGGTTATTTTGAAAAGTATTACGCTTCATTGATATATTATCATAAAAGCACTTGGTTAGATTGCAATATGAATGATTTTATTAAACAGTTGGAAAAGTGTGATGAAGGTGTCGGAAAGGATAATAACCTAGGAGAAATTAAGCTTTATACAACTGCACAATTATTAGAAGCAACAGGAATTGAGAATTTGTATATTTTCTGTTCAGATGATCGTAAAGCACGCTCAGTATTAGTAAATCAAGAGAATATTGATTGTGTAAGTGCAATAGCTTCGTTTTATTTAGCTAAAAAATATTTAAGTATGGATAAAGATACTGCCCGGTTATTCTTTGATTCATGGATGGAATTACATAAGAATTATAATCAAGCATATTTTCGCGTATATCGAGCAGATGATTTTCAGATGGAAAGAGTCTTAGGTCAAGATCTATTTGATATGCTGTATGAGGATAATCTATATTTACAAAAGGATGGACTTTTTAAAATGAAATAAAAATAGTACAACGTTTTTGGTTCTTTATGAAAACAGATGAGCTTAAATCACTGATTTTGATGAGTGAATATAACGAAAATAATATTGATGATAGGGGTTACATTTTGGTTGTTTTTATGATATAATGCGTATAGAAATAAGATTTATTTCTGATTCATAATGAAGCGGCACTTGATTATGAATTGTGAATGATTCCGTTATTCTTCCTCTTTTCAAGGAATTGTTCATCATTATCGAATTTCCTTTCGATAACTAACTACGGAAAGGCACGTGGCAAGCGTGTCTTTCATTATATAAGGGAGTGAGGTGATTGGATGAATTCGATGGTGTAAATCGGGAGATATAATTAGGATAAAAATGTTAGGTATACTTATGGATGAAAAATATAAAATTATAGATGCTAACATTGTTCTTCCAAAGGCTTTTGTAAAACTTGGAAAGCATAAATATATGATTAAGTATATTGATGAAGGTTGTTTAAGGTTTTCACCAGCACTTGAGTTTAGCAAAATGCAGGAAGGTAGAGATAAAGTTGCTGATAAATATGAAGGCTCTTTATTTTATCCAATAACAGAATTATATGTTGCCCCGTTACTTTCTGATAATGAACACGAAATTAAATATGGAGAACCTATTAAAATATCAGATAATGCCATTCAACGTTTAACTTCACCTATAATACAGAAAATTCCGTTTCATTGTCTTTATTGTTATGAGAATCCGGCAATTAATAATATTGTAAGTCTTCAAAGTTACGATAAATTAGTTAAAGAATTTCCGGATTATGATACGGCAGTTTTTATATACGAACCTCTTGAATTTTTGAATAAAATAACGAGTAAATTTGAAGTTTATGCTAACTATGTAAAATACACTGATAGAACTCCGTTAAAAGAAGAACTCGAAAATGATATTCATTGTTTGTATTATAAACGAAATGAGTTTAAAGACCAAAAGGAATTTAGAATTTCTTTACCAAGATTAAGAATTGATTATCCGCTAAATTATCAGATTGGTTCATTATTAAAAATTGCTTATTCAGTTCCAATAAAGTGCTTAAGGTATGGAACAATTATTGCAGATAATAATAATGATTTTCAACGATTGAAAGGGGAATGTGAAAAGTTAGGGTATAAGTTAGGAGATGTTCATCATTTTTCCGGTTTAAAGAAGTAATAAGCCTAAATAATTCTTAATTAAAAAAGTTACTTCTTGTTTCTAAAAGATATGGCTATTACTCGGCTTGAAATTTTAAAAGAACTTGCACATTATCCGGTTTTAAATCATGCAATTTTATCATGAAAACTTTATGTTTCATAAAGTGTGAATATCTAAGGAAAGTCATCCGTAAGATGTTTACATTGTCTTTTAAGCTTAAGACTTCTATTAATTATATTGACAAACGCTTTCCTTTTCCGTTATAATCATTACGAAATAAAGGCAGAGAATTAGAGTAGTACGTAAAAGCCTGTATTAAGAGAGCAGTTGGTCGGTGAAAAACTGTTATATGCTTTTAGGGAACTCACTAAGGAGCCGATAATGAAAAGTTATACGTAGCCTTGCGTTAAAAGGTGAAGTGCATATATTTATATGAATATATGAAGCAAGGTGGTACCGCGTATATTACGTCCTCGCAGGGACGTTTTTTTATGCTAAGAAAGGTGGAAATAAGATGGGCTTTGATCATCAGAAAATTGAAAAGAAATGGCAAGCATACTGGGAAGAAAATAAAACCTTTGTATGTGATGTATGGGATTTTGATAAACCGAAATTTTATGCGGTAGATATGTTCCCTTATCCGAGCGGACAGGGACTGCATGTCGGTCATCCGGAAGGCTATACGGCAAGTGATATTGTATGCAGAATGAAAAAGATGCAGGGATATAATGTATTGCATCCGATGGGCTTTGATTCCTTCGGTTTGCCGGCGGAACAATATGCAATACAGACCGGCAATCATCCGGAAGGCTTTACATTAGAAAATATTGCGACCTTTACTCGTCAGTTGAAAATGCTGGGATTTGGACTTGATTGGGACAAGCAGGTTTCAACATGCGATCCGAGCTACTATAAATGGACTCAATGGATTTTTAAACAGCTGTATGAGGACGGCTTGGCACGCTATGTCAATATTCCGGTAAACTGGTGTGAGGAACTGGGAACAGTGTTGGCAAATGATGAAATCATTGACGGTAAAAGTGAGCGCGGCGGTTATCCGGTCGTACGCAAAAATATGATGCAGTGGGTGATTGATATTGTAAAGTATGCCGATCGCTTATTAGAGGGACTGGACACTTTAGATTGGCCGAATTCCACAAAGGAAATGCAGCGTCATTGGATCGGACGTTCCTATGGTGCGCATGTTGATTTTAAAGTCGCTGAGCATGATGAGAAATTCACCGTATTTACAACACGCTGCGATACATTGTTCGGTGCTACCTATTGTGTTCTGGCGCCTGAGCATGAGTTAGTTGCCAAAATCACTACAACCGCACAAAAGGCAGAGGTGGAAAAATACGTAGCTTCCTGTGCTCATAAATCAGAACTGGAACGTACCGAGCTAAACAAAGAAAAGACCGGCGTATTTACCGGCGCCTATGCGATCAATCCCGTGAATAATAAGCAAATTCCGATTTGGATTTCCGATTATGTATTGGCATCATACGGAACCGGCGCAATTATGGCTGTTCCGGCGCATGATGAACGCGATTATGCGTTTGCGAAAAAGTTTGAACTTGAGATTATTCCGGTACTTGAAGGCGGAGATATTACCAAAGAAGCGTGGACACAGGATGGTGTACATATCAATTCCGATTTCTTAAACGGTATGAATAAAGAAGATGCGATTGCCGCTATGATCGCTTATTTAGAAACAAATAAATGCGGACGTTCACAGGTGAATTATCGTTTGCGTGAATGGATCTTTGCTCGTCAGCGTTATTGGGGTGAGCCGATTCCGGTCGTTCATATGGAAGACGGTACGAGTGTTACCTTAGCCGATGAAGAGCTTCCGCTCGTATTGCCGCCGTTAGCCGATTACTCACCAAGCAAGAGTGGTGCCAGTCCGTTAGAAAAGGCGGTAGATTGGGTCAATGTGGAAAGAGACGGTCAAAAAGGGAAGCGTGAAACAAGTACGATGCCGGGCAGTGCCGGATCCAGCTGGTATTTCTTACGCTATATCGATCCGCACAATGATAAAGCATTTGCCGATCAGCGCCTGTTAAAGCACTGGCTTCCGGTCGATTTATATATCGGCGGAAGTGAGCATGCGGTAGGGCATCTGTTGTATTCCCGTATGTGGAACAATTACCTATATGATAAAGGCTTAGTACCGGTAAAGGAACCGTTTCAGCGCTTATTCCATCAAGGTATGATCTTGGGTGAGAACAACGAGAAGATGTCAAAATCACGCGGCAATGTCGTAAATCCCGATGATATTACCGAGCGCTACGGTGCCGATACCTTACGTTTATATGAAATGTTTATGGGACCGTTGGAAGCCAGCAAACCATGGGCGGACAGCGGCGTTGAAGGCAGCCGTAAATGGCTTGATCGCGTATGGCGCTTATTCATGGAATCAGATAAGCTGAGCGATGAAAACGACGGTACGCTGGATTACAGCTATCACTATACGGTAAAAAAGGTTACCAATGATTTTGAATCATTAAATATGAATACGGCGATCTCACAAATGATGATCTTTATCAATGACTGCTACAAGGCGGATAAAATTTATCGTCCGTATGCACTTGATTTTATCAAAATGCTGTCTTGTGTTGCACCGCATGTATGTGAGGAAATGTATACGACCTTGACACAAAAACCATGTATCGCCGATGAAGCGTGGCCGGTTTATGATGAAAAACAACTGGTCAAGAGTGAAATCGAAATTATCGTACAGGTAAACGGAAAGCTGCGCGGTAAATTCATGATTGATGCAGAAGCCGATGAAGAAACAATCAAGCAGGAGGCATTACAGGTACAAAACGTACAAGCACAGATCGAGGGTAAAACAGTACGTAAAATCATTGTCGTAAAGGGCAAGGTTGTAAATATTGTCGCAAACTAAAAGTGATTATTTTAATCGCTTTTTAGTTTATATAGTTTATAATAAAAAGAGTGATTTTTGACAAAAACCTTTATTTTAAAGACTTTATAGAAATTTTTAAAGTTATTTTACTTTTGTCATCTAGAATTACTTGTCACAATAGTGTATAATAAAACTAGATTAAGGAGGAACAAAATGGAAAAAATAGATTTTATAAAACAAAACTATGAAGTAGTTTTTGAATCAGAAAACATTTATTATGTAAAATTAAGTGAAAAATTGGTTAATGATTATTTAATTATGGTAAATGATCCTAATGTTGCTAATAAGATTAGTCATAAAGTTCGCACTTATACTTATGAACAAGAGTTGAATTGGTTAAATTCAAAACTTGAAGAAAATGCTTTGTGTTATTCCATGATAGAAAAAAACACTGGCGAATATATTGGAAATATAGAGATAATGGAAATTAAAAACAATATCGGAGAATTAGGTATTTCTATTACGGCCTTAAAACAAGATAGGCATTTTGGTACTGAAGCTATTAAGGCTTTGATTAAATATGCTTATGAAGAATTAAACTTAGATGGAATGGAATTAAATGTTTATGCAACCAATCCAAGAGCAATTCATTGTTATGAAAAAGTTGGCTTTATAAGAGATGGAATAGGCAAAACTGAAGAAGATATTCATATGAAAATATCTAGATAATTGACAATAGTCTATATGATAAATTTAAATTAGCTATAAATCTTTGTTTGCTTATCTAAAAGGATTAATATGCTACATGCTTCATGCTACATAATAAGGGTAATACTATCCTTATTATGGCGAGAACTTTAGTGGCTAATCCACTAGTCTCGCTTATTGGTATATTCTATACTATGCAATGTCATAGTATTTTTTAATTCGAACATAAAACTAATAATACAAATCACTACTAATTTACTACTTTTGAAAACAAAAATATAAGAAATTATAAAAGTATATGTGAATATTTTTCAAAAATAAAAATGTCGTAAACTTCTATAAATAAAGGTTATAACGGCATTTAAGAGCTTATGAAGAGATACTAATAAAAATACAATGTTTTTTTATAAAAAAACAACAGAAAGAAGGGATAGGATGCTGCAGCGATATCGAGGCTTAAGAAAAGAAATCTACGTGCTGTTTTACGGACGTGTCGTAACGAGCATGGGGGCAATGATTTGGCCGATGATGACTTTGATTCTAACCAATAAAATGAATATGGCAGCTTCTGATGCCGCTCTTCTTTTATTGGTCTTCGGACTCGGGCAAATGCCTTTTACGCTGTTCGGCGGTGTGCTTGCCGATCGTTTTAACAAGAAAAATAACATTATTATTTGTGATTTAATTACGGTGATCAGCTATGCGATATGTGCTTTTATTCCCTTATCAACAATTTCATTATTTTTCATGTTTACGGCAAGTGCTTTTGCGGCCTTTGAGCATCCCTCATATCAGGCATTGCTTGCGGATTTATCCGATTCCGATGAGCGTGAACAGGTATACAGTCTGTCATATTTAGGCATGAATCTCGGCTTTGTGATTGCGCCTGCCTTAGGCGGTTTATTATTTGAACATTATCTACCGGTTGCGTTTTTACTGACATCGATTGCGACTTTGAGTTCTACTTTATTAATCGCTATTATGGTCAAAGACATCAAGCGCCGAGAATCAAAGCAGGACAATATATATGAACAGGGAAGCGGTGATTTATCGGTTTGGAAAGTATTGAAACAAAATCCGTGTGTCGCACTGTTTATCTTTATCATCGGTGCTTCAACGCTCGTCTATACACAGCTTAATTTTTTACTGCCGCTCAATATGGAACAAAGCTTCGGTGTTGACGGAGCGCGATATTACGGTTTGTTATCCAGTGTCAATGCGCTTGTTGTGATTGCGGCGACACCGCTGTTCACCACTTTGCTGGCACGTATTCAAGATACCAAAAAACTGCGCTTAGGCTTGGCGCTTCAGGTACTCGGATTTACGATGTTTATGTTTATTCAAGGGATTCTGTGGCTGCATTTTGTTGCGATTATGATCTTTACTTTCGGTGAGGTGATCGTTACACTCGGCATGGCTCCTTATGTCAGCCGCCGCATTCCAGCCTTATATCGCGGACGCATGAGTGCGGTGGAAATGGTATTCAGAAATTTATTTGAGGTTTTCTCCAGACTGGGAGTTGCCTGTCTTGTCGAGCTGATTACCATTGTACAGGTTTGGGGTCTTATCGGTATTTACGGTGTTGCGCTCATCTTGCTTATAACAGTGCTGATTCATATGGATCGACGGTATTATCCACTGCTTCAGCGATCCTAAAGTACAGAAAAGAAGATGATTTCAGAGACAATATTTATTTGCCATGTACTTTTGCTTTATGGTATAATAAATATTGAAGTGATTACATAAATAATCAGTAATACACTACCGTTTGATTTTGAAAGGTGATGAAACAATGGGTAGACATTTTGAAGTACGTGCCGCATCAATGGCAAAAACGGCAGCGGCGAAGGCAAAGCTGTATTCTCGTTACGGTAAAGAAATTTTAGTGGCAGCGAAAAACGGTGTTCCCGATCCGGATATGAACGCTGCTTTGAAAAAGGTAATTGAACGTGCCAAAGCGAATCAAGTACCGGCAGATGTAATTAAGCGCGCAATTGACAAGGCTAAGGGCGGTACCGGTGAAAACTATTCTCCGGCTTCTTATGAAGGTTTCGGAAGCGGCGGTGCGGCAACCGTGATTATCGATTGCTTAACCGATAATACAAATCGTACCATCGCGGATTTACGTGCATGCTTCAATAAATCTCATGCAAAGATGGGAGTCAGCGGATCGGTTTCCTTTAACTATGAAAAGGTTGGTTTTATTTCTTTAAAATATGAAGATGAAGAAACGATGATGGAATCCTTGATTATGGCTGAGGTTGATTTAAAGGACATCGAAACCGAAGAAGGACAAATGACGATTACGGTAGAGCCTTCTGATTTGAATAAGGCAAAAGAAGCGATTGAAGCAATGATTCCCGATGTTTCTTTTGATGCATTAGAGCTGACAATGCTTCCTAATGAATATGTGGAGTTGGAAGGCGAGGACTTAGAGCTGTTCCAACGCTTGATTCGCTTGTTGGACGACGTTGACGATGTACAGAATGTATATCATAATGTTTCTAATCTGAATCAGGAGTAACAGTGAAATAAATAAAAAGATGATGCAGGAGAACAAATTCCGAGGTATCATCTTTTTTGATGTAAATTTATGAATTTTGACCTAAAGAATCATAAGCTTGATAAGCATATCGTGCATGGATGTAAGACGCATACGAGTCATTTATGTTTTTTTTGTATACGCAGCCGCACTTCCCAATACAGCACATTCCAAAGACGGAAATATTCAATCAGATATTCGCGAAAGGAATCCTTTGTCGATGCCTTTGCTGCATAAACATGAGTGTAGAACTTTCTCGCAAAGAAATAGGCACGGCGACAATGTGCAGCACTTGTGATCATAAGAATACGCTCCTTGCCATACAGCTTTTTTGTATTCTGAAAGTTTTGAAAGGTATTACGTGCCTTGCATTCCGTTTCAATCTGACATGCGTTCAGCTGTTCTTTTAAATACTGCGCCATTGCTTCAGCTTCGATCGCTTCATTGTGTACTGCACCGCCCGAGATGATGATGTGTCTGCATTCGGTGATGTTTTGGTAATGAATGCACGTTTCAAGGCGTTGCTTTTGTTTATTTGATAATTTTCCGTTACACTCACACGGACAGCCGAGTACTAATAAACAATCAATCGCTTCATTTTGGTAATGCTTTGGCTTGGAAATGATAAAAAACGGGAATAACAGCAGGAGCGCGATCAATAATAAAATTATAAGCATAACGGCGGCTGTAGCTCCTTTTCATTCAGCTTTTGTTCCGGATGAAACAAGCCGTACATATGCGCTGAGGTCAGTTCTAACTTGCGATAGGGCAAGGGAATTTGATTCATTCGCGAGGCAATCGTGAGATCTTCCTGTTGCTTTAACAGCTTTAAATAGCTGCGTCCCGTTTCATTAAAGCCCAGCACGCGAAGATGTGCCAACGGCGGCAATGAATCAATGCTTTGCTTTGTCACTTGATGAAGCAGCTGAATTAAGGTTCTTCGGATACGTGAGGTTGAATAGCGCTTTGTGGTCGCAGCGGCTAAAAACTCTGCCATTGTGCTGCACTGCTTTGCGTGAATGATAAGATGCTGCTCAATCCCTTCATCCATTAATAATAAGCTTGCCAAGTGTTCCCGCGGCAGGCTGAATAATAGACCCTGCAAGTAAGGATAATATTCATCTAAAGTGTGAATTTCATCCTTGCAGATCTGCATCGGTGTATATCGGCTGATATTCTGATCTTGAAGCAGGGCATTGCGTAAAGCAGTAGCGCCGACAAACTCACCGCATAAGGCAGTGTCGTGATAATCATTGGTTCGTTTGATACACATCGGCGTGATGCCGTATTGCTTCATTTCACGGATATAATTGATTGCCAGAATATCATTCGGCTGTTGCTTGCCGTATAAGATCTCATATGCCTTGGCACTGGACATGCCTTCTTTCGTAAGATCGCTGAATTGATTGAGTTCTAAATCCGCAAGTTTTGAGAGCGCATATAGATCATTGCTTTCACTGCCGAATACGATATTGCTTACTTGAGCCAAAGCCAATGTCCGCACTGCTCCTTCGGCAAAAAAAGCGGCGCTTTGTGTCGCAAAGGGAAAGGGCAGCTCAAGCACAAGATCGACCCCGTGTGTCAAAGCGGCATGACAGCGCTTGCGCTTATCGACGATAGCCGGTTCACCGCGTTGTACAAAATTGCCGCTCATCACACAGATGAGTACATCGCAGCCGGTGATCGCTTTGGTTTGTTGAATATGATAAATATGTCCGTTATGAAATGGGTTGTATTCACAAATGATTCCGGCAGCCTTCATATGTATCTAAATCTCCTTTATGTTATTCGCTATAACAATACTAACATACTTTATCCTTTTTCGCTATGAAAAGTGTTGAGGATTCGTAAGGAATATTGTATCATTGAGATACAGAGTATCAGGTAGGAAGTGATTCAATGAAAAGAAAAGATTTTTCGATCAAAAGCTTTCAGGACGGTCTGATGATTCAGGCAACGATGATTTCAGCGGATGAACCGATCGGAGTTCTGCAGCTTGTGCATGGGATGAGTGAGCATCGTCAGCGATATTATTCGTTTATGAAGGAAATGGCACAAAAGGGCTGGTGCTGCGTCATTCACGATCATCGCGGACACGGAGACAGTGTGAAGAGTCAAGAAGATTTAGGCTTTTTCTATGATTCAAGCGGTACATACATTGTAGAGGATACCCATCAGCTGACTTATGTCATGAAAAAGCAATATCCCGATTTGCCTTATGTGCTGTTCGGTCATTCCATGGGATCTTTGGTCGTAAGAGCTTATACAAAGAAATATGATTATGAATTAAGCGGTTTGATCGTCTGCGGCTCTCCGAGTAAAAACAGTCTTTTGCCGCTGGGGCAGGCACTGATTCTTCTCATCCAAAAGCTGAAGGGGGAGCATTATCGCAGTAAACTCGTTCAGCGCTTGGCTTTTTGCGCCTTTTCAAGACGCTTTCGTGACAGTGACAGTGAAAATGCTTGGATCTGCAGTGATGATGAGGTGGTAAAGGCTTATGACAGCGATGAGCGCTGCGGTTTTATTTTTACCGCCAACGGCTTTCGTTCCTTATGGAATTTAATGGCAAATGTTTATGATAAGGATGATTGGGTATTATTAAATCCAAAACTGCCGATTTTATTTATTGCCGGCAGAGACGATCCGTGCATTGTCAATGAACGAAAATTTATCCAAGCCTTTTCGATATTGAAAAAAATCGGATATCAAAACATAAAGCCTAAGCTGTATCCGAAGCTTCGTCATGAAATTTTAAATGAAAAGGGCAAAGAACAAGTATATGAGGACATCGCCGCGTTTTTAAAGTCGGTGATGAAAGAGACAGAGACAAAGAGAGCGCAGTAAGTGTTTAAGCTTACAAATGCTGCTTTTGTTTTTCATAAATAAATGAAAAAAAACCTTTTCTTTCTGTCTGTTTTATGGTTTAATAATATGGAACGCACAAAATTGCTTGATTTTATTGACGTAATTCACGTTAAAGCGTATAATAGGTGCGTCTGAAACATAGAGGTGATACTTTTGAGATGGTCCAAATTGGAACTGCTGCGTGCATCCGAGCATACGATCACATTTGATGATTCGCTTTCATTTGATGCTTCGGCATTTTCAGCTATGAACCAGATCAGAGGATTAAACGATGTCCGTGTATCGGGAAAGCTTCGTTATGACAGTGATGAAGATCGAGTATTCGCTGATATAGAAATCGGCGGGACAATGATTCTTCCTTGTGCCGTTACTAACGAAGATGTACCGTATGAGTTTGAAACAACCTCAACCGAGGTGTTTGCCTTTACGAAATCAAATGATGATGTTCACGAGGCAAAGGGCGATGTCGTAGAATTATTACCGGTCATCTTTCAGTTGATCTTAATGGAAATCCCGTTAAAGGTAGTAAAGAATGAAGTCACTTATCCAAAAGGCAACGGCTGGGAAGTGATGAAGGAATCTGATTACCAAGAACAAAAAAAGGATGAAATTGATCCGCGATTAGCGAAGCTGATGGAATTCAAAGCAGAAGAAGATTAAGCAGGAGGTGCTAACAATGGCAGTACAACAGAGACGTAATTCAAAAACAAGAAAAGCAAAAAGAAGAACACACTATAAATTAGCTGCACCGACACTTGTTAAGTGTCCGGCTTGCGGTGAGTACAAGGTACCGCATAAGATGTGTGAATGTGGTGTGTACAACGGTAACACAATCGTAGAAAAAGCATAAAGAGGAGCGTTCGCTCTTTTTTATTTGCATGGAAAGCGTAATGAAAGCAAATGATTGCTTCACTGTTTGGCTTCATGCATGTTTTATTTATAATCTGTGAGCCGTATGAAAAATTTATTGTGAAACAGTACAGGCGGTGTAAAACAGCACAATCATGATAAAAATATGCAAAAAGCATTGTATTTAAAGGAAAATCGTGGTATATTAATAAAGAACTTCAACAGGAGTGGGTCATGCCCACTCTATTATTATGTTTAAAGGAGCGAAGCAGTGGAAAATACCAAAAATATTGAAACGGTGATTGAACCGATTTTACAAAAGATGAACTTGCGTTTATATGAAATCGGCTGGCACAAAGAAAATCAGATGACAATATTGCGTGTGGCACTGATGAAGGATGACGGCACAATCGATATTGATACTTGTGCAGCTGTCAGTGAACACATATCCGAAGTGTTGGATGAACGTGATTTGATTGCACATGAATACTTTTTAGAAGTATGCTCACCCGGCGCAGAACGGGAATTAAAAAGTGATGCGGATATTAGATCGGCACTCAATGAGCATGTGTATGTCAAATATAAAAATCCCAAAGCAGGAAGAAGTGAGATCACGGGAACCTTGCTTTATGCGGATGATCAAGTTTTGGAAATTTCCTATATGGATAAAGCAGTGAAGCGACAGGCGAAAATTGAACGTGAAAATATTGCGCTCATTCGTTTGGCGGTAAAAATATAAGCAGAAAGGATAAAGAGAGATGAATTTAAAAGATTTTATGGCTGCGATGCAGGCTATTGAAAGTGATCGTAAATTATCAAAAGAGATTGTGGTTGATGCTTTGACGGAAGCACTGGAAAAGGCTTATCGTAAACATATTGAAATACCTGATGCGCTTGTCAGAGTGGATATTAATGATAAGGGAACGATTAAAGTTTATCAGCAGCGTAAAGTTGTGGAGAATGTTGAAGATGATGAATTAGAGATTTCATTAACCGATGCAAAACGAATCAAACAGGAATTTCAGTTAGATGATTTGGTGGAGCAGGAAGTGAATATCGCTGAAATGGGACGCGCTGCCGTTGTTTTGGCGAAGAATGTCATGAAGCAGAAAATTCGTGAGGCAGAAAAACAGGCTGTCTATGATGAATACTGTGATAAAGTGGAAGAAATGGTGATCGGTACGGTAGAGACAGTCGAGGATAAATTTGTGATTGTCAATATCGGTAAAACGATGGCATTGATGCCGAAAAACCAACAGATTCCCGGTGAAAAGTATTATGAGGGACAGCGTCTTCGTGTGGTAATCAACGAAGTAAACAAAGAAACAAAGGGCGCTCAAGTGCTTGTATCACGCGGTGCCGCTACTTTAGTGAAACGTCTGTTTGAAAAAGAAGTACCGGAGATTTATCAGGGAGTAATTGAAATCAAAGCGATTGCTCGTGAAGCCGGTGAACGTACTAAGATGGCGGTATATTCAAACAATGACAATGTTGATCCGATCGGCGCATGTATCGGGCCTCGCGGGTCTCGTGTTCAGGTTGTCATTGATGAACTGCGCGGTGAAAAAATCGATATTTTTGAATGGAGCGATGATGTCACAGAGCTGATTAAGAACGCATTGTCGCCGGCAGAGGTATTGGCGGTAATTCCGAGTGATGAACGCAAAAACGGTCTGTTGGTTATCGTAGGTGATAATCAATTATCATTGGCGATCGGTAAAAAAGGTAAAAATGCTCGTTTGGCAGTGAAGCTGACAGGCTCTAAAATTGATATTAAGTCAGAAAGCGATATTAATGAAAAGGGTATTGATTGGCGTTCTATCGCGGATGAACAGCGCGCTCTGTATTTGAAAAACAAAGAGGAAGAAAAAGCCAAAGCACAGGCAATGCGCTTTGAAGCTGTAGAAGCAGAGTCAGTGCAGCCGGTGGAAACACCTGATTTTGCTTACAATGATGTGATTGAAGATACACATGTGGATGAAATGATTCGTGAAGAAGCACAGACTGCGACAGGTAGTGAATCCAAAGCAGAAGTTAAAGAAGAAGCGGTTGTTTCAACAGAGCAGAAACCGGAAAAAGAAGCTGCGGATAAGGCTGTAAGTGATTTAGAGGAAGCGGCTCGTTTGGCGAAGGAAAAACAACGTCAGGAAGGCTTGAATATCAAAGAGAAGCAGGAATATGTATCTAAATTTGAAAAGATTCTTGATAACAAGACTTCAAAAGATGAGCATTCTGCGGTTAAGAAAAGCTTCAAGCGCAAAGATGAGGATGAACCTAAGCGCAAGACGACTTTTGATTTAAGTAAAAAGGATTATGAATTGAAACCGATCTATACCGAAGAGGAATTAGAGGAAATTGCTCGTCAGGAAGCAGAGGAACAGGAAAACGATTGGATCAATGACGATATTGATTTTGATGAATACGATCAATATTACGAGGAATAAGAACAGGAGGAGCTGCATATGAAAAAAATACCGATGCGACGCTGTGTGGCTACCGGTGAAAGCCTTCCTAAAAAAGAATTGCTGCGCATCGTTCGCACTCCGTCAGGCGAAGTTGTCATCGATGAAAGCGGACGTCAAAACGGACGCGGTGCTTATTTGAAAAAAAGCAAGGAAGCACTCGAACAGGCGATGAAACGCAAGGCACTTGTCAGGGCATTGGAATGTGAAATTCCCGATGAGGTTTATGCGAAATTAGCGGAGATGTTTGAACATGAGTAATGTGTCGGGACTGTTGGGCTTGGCACAGCGCTCACGCAAGCTGAAATACGGCGATGAGGTGATACGCGCCGTTCAGCAGAAAACAGCTTATCTTGTGATTATTACCGTAGAATGCGGTGATAATATGCGTAAAAAGCTGATTGATAAATGTACCTTTTATCAAATCCCTTATGTTTTTATGGAAGAATCCATGATGAATCAGGCAATCGGTACTTGGAATCGCAAGGCGGTTGCCGTATTAGATCAAGGTTTTGCACAAAAGCTTCATGCTTGCTTGAAAGGCTAGGTGATATTATGGCAAGACAACCACAAAGAAGAAATAACAACAATAATAAGAAAAGAGCGAATCGCAATCACGGCGGCGGTGCACAGGCACAGCCTAAGAAGCGCGAGGAAGTAAAGGAATTGACCTACAGCGGTCCGATGAGCGTTCAGGAATTAGCTGAAAAGCTGAACCGCAATGCCAGTGAGATCATAAAGCTGTTGTTTATGATGGGAACAATGGTAACGATCAATTCCACATTAGATGAAGAAAATATTGAATTGATCTGTATGGAATTCAATGTGGAAACACACAAGGAAATCATCATTGAGGAAAGTGATTTTGAGGAAATGATTTCACTTGATGAGGATGATGATGCAAGTAAAGTTTCAAGACCGCCGGTAATTACGATTATGGGACATGTCGATCACGGTAAGACGACACTTTTGGATACGATCCGTAAGACTCATGTAACAGCAGGTGAATTCGGCGGAATTACGCAGCATATCGGTGCGTATCAAGTAACGGTGAAAGGAAAAAAAGTCACTTTCTTGGATACTCCGGGACATGAGGCGTTTACTGCAATGCGTGCGCGCGGTGCGAAAATCACCGATATTGTTATTATCGTTGTAGCTGCCGATGACGGTGTGATGCCGCAGACTAAGGAAGCCGTGGATCATGCGAAGGCAGCGGGTGTACCGGTAATCGTTGCGGTAAATAAAATGGATAAGCCGGGAGTGAATCCCGATCGCATTATGTCCGAAATGGCAGAGCTTGATATGATGCCTGAGGAATGGGGCGGCAATACGATTTTCTGTAAAATCAGTGCGAAAAGCGGTGAGGGTGTCAAAGAACTGCTCGATACGATTATGATTTTGGCAGAGGTCGAGGACTTTAAGGCTAACCCGAATAAATCAGCGGTCGGTACTGTGATTGAAGCGAAGCTTGATAAAGGGCGCGGTCCGGTCGCAACGCTGTTGATTCAAAGCGGTACTTTAAATGCGGGAGACAGTTTGGTTGTCGGAACTGCTTTCGGTCGTGTGCGTAAGATGGTGGATGATTTAGGGCGTGAATTGAAAACCGCCTTGCCGTCTACTCCGGTGGAAATCATCGGTTTAAATGATGTACCGATTGCCGGTGATATTTTTAAGGTGTTTGACAGTGAGAAAAAAGCCCGTCAGATTGCCGAAACAAGATTACAAAAGCGTATTGATTCCGAACGTAATGCGACAAGTGCGATGTCATTAGATGATTTGGCCCGTCAAATTGAAGAAGGAAACTTACAGACGATCAATATTATTATCAAAGCGGATGTTCAGGGAAGTGCCGAAGCGGTCAAGGCAAGCATGGAAAAAATTGATGTACAGGGCGTTCGCGTCAATGTGATTCGCTCTTCGGCAGGAGCGATCACAGAATCCGATATTATGTTAGCCAGCGCTTCAAATGCGATGATTTACGGCTTTAATGTTCGCCCGAATGCGACAGTTCGTAAAAAAGCCGAGGAAGAAGGCATTGAAATTCATCTGCATAACATTATCTATAAGGCATTAGAGGAAATGGAAAATGCGATGAAGGGTATGCTTGCGCCGGTATATGAGGAAGTCGTTATCGGACAGGCAGAGGTTCGTCAATTATTCAAGGTCAGCAAAATCGGAACAATTGCCGGATGTATGGTTACAGACGGCTGCTTGAAAAAGGAATGCAGCGTGCGTTTGATTCGTGACGGCGTTGTGATCTATAACGGCAAGCTGGCATCTCTGCGTCGTTTCCAAAATGATGTGAAGGAAGTACAGAACGGCTTTGACTGCGGCTTAACGATTGAAAATTACAATGATCTTAAGATGGATGATGTAATTGAGGCGTATGAGGATCAGCAGGTTGAAGTACAATAACATTAGGTGATTGTTATGAGTATGAAAAAAGATAAAATAGCCGGAATTATCCAAAAGGAAGTTTCTGAAATTATTCAGTTTGAGTTAAAAGACCCTAAGATCGGTTTTATTACGATTACCGATGTTATTGTCAGCGGCGATTTATCCATTGCGAAGGTGTATGTCTCATTTTTAGGACAGGAAGCACGCAAAGAGGCAGGTATGAAGGCATTAGAGCGCTCTAAAGGCTTTATTCGCACGCAACTGGCTAAGCGTATGACAATTCGCAAGGTGCCGCAGTTAATCTTTCTGCATGATCATGCATTGGAAAACGGCAATAAGATTGAGCGGATTATCGCTGATTTGAATAAATAGGCATTTAAAAGTAATTGTATAAATATAGGACAGCGGGTGTTATATTCGCTGTCTTTTATTGTTTCTTATGATAAATACTGTTTCAGATGTGATTATTGCATTCAAATAAAAATGCTTGAACGCTGTTTAAGCATAAATTGCGTATAAAATAAAAACCTCGTATCATACTAATCTCGAGGTGATAAAAATGGAAAGAAAAAAACAGTATAATGAAAAACAGGTTCAACAGGATTTATATCAGTATGAGATGGGTATTGAATTAGGTGCCGAAGTTGAAGAACAGAAGCAGCAGCATCAGAATGAGTATCAGAAGGAAAATCAGTGCCGCGATTATAAAAGCAACAATAATCAGTCAAACAACTCACGCTCTTTAAATCAGAACAATCAGAATCGTCAAAATGAACAAAATGAGCGTCAGAACAACAATCGCAATAACAATCAAAACCAACAAAACAATCGTAATTTCCGTTAATTGCGGGAGATAAAAGCTGTCTCTTTCTAAATGAAAGCAGATAGCTTTTTTTATGATTGTCTGATATAATGATGAACAGCAGTGTATGGATATATGAATTTTAAATAATAAAGATCATCCTCAAAGAAAGGAGAATGCGTATGTATCGTTGTCCGAAATGTCATGAAAAATTAAATAAGCTTGCGAATTCTTATGTGTGTGAAAATCATCATTGTTACGACATAGCGAAAAGCGGATATGTAAACCTTTGCTTGCATCAGCGAAAAGCACAGGGGGATAATAAAGAAATGGTACAGGCACGCAGTGAGTTTTTACAACAGGCATATTATGAGCCGCTGCGGCAGCGATTGATTGCACTGATGAAGCAATATCCCGCTGATTGTATGATTGATGCAGGATGCGGACAGGGATATTATACAAATGAAATTGCGAAAGCGATGCCTTTCAGTGAAGTGTATGGTTTCGATTTATCAAAGTTTGCGTTAAAGAAGGCAGCCGGTAAAGCGGAAAATGCTTATTATGCACTGGCAAGTGTTGCCGAGCTGCCGCTTTGTGATCACTGTGCCGATATTCTCGTATCTGTGTTTGCGCCGATCTATGAAAAAGAATTTGAACGCTTATTAAAAACAAACGGCTGTTTCATTAAGGTAGGTCCCGGTCCGAGACATCTATGGGAACTGAAGCAGCTGCTGTATGAAACTGTTTATGAAAATGAAGCTCCTAAACCGATGGATTGTTTGAAACTCATTCATGAAGAAACATTGAGATATGAAACAGACTTTGAACATTCTCAACATATTCAAGCATTATTGATGATGACTCCGTATGCTTATCGAACTCCTAAATCCGCAATACAGCGTTTGGAATCAATCGGGAAGCTGCATACGACCTTGGATTTTTATATTCAAGTATGGCAGAAACAGTAAACAGAGTGTTTTCAAATGATTGATAATTTTATTTCGATCAAAACATTTGATAAATAGTTATTATAATTTGGCAAAGGGAACACGAAACTTTAAGAAAATAGACTGAAAAGCTGATTACATAAGGATAAATTCACATAAGGCATAGTAAGCAATGCTTGAATATGCTATAATTAACAAATAGAATTGACTGGTGAAATAAGAGAGGTTGAATATTATGGCTTTTGAATCGTTAAGCGAAAGAATGAATAAAGCGTTCCGCAATATTACCGGTAAAGGAAAATTGACGGAAAAGAATATGAATGATATGCTTCGCGAAGTTCGTATGTCTTTATTAGAGGCAGACGTTAATTATCGTGTCGTAAAGGACTTTATTGAAAGAGTCAAAGAAAAGGCTTTAGGAACAGAGGTCATGACCTCGATTAATCCGGGGCAGTTAGTTGTAAAAATCGTGCATGATGAAATCGTTGATTTGCTGGGAAGTGAGGATGCACCTTTAAACTATAAGCCGAGCGGAATTACTGCGATTATGATGGTTGGTCTGCAAGGTACCGGTAAAACGACAGCGGCTGCTAAGATTGCCAATGTCATTAAGAAAAAGCAGGCGAGGAAACCGCTTTTGGTTGCGTGTGATATTATTCGTCCGGCTGCGATCGAACAGTTAAAGACGCTGGGTGAATCCATCGGTGTTGAGGTGTTTTCACTGGGGGTTGAAACACCGGCACTTGAAACGGCGAAGCAGGCACTTGCTTATGCGAAGCAACAACAATTTGATACGGTGATTTTCGATACTGCCGGTCGTTTGCATATCGATGAAGCATTAATGCAGGAATTATCCGACATCAAATCGGAAATCAATCCTGATGACATCTTATTGACTGTTGATGCGATGACCGGACAGGATATTGTAAATGTCGCACAGAGCTTTCATGAACAGCTGAATGTCAGCGGTCTTGTTTTAACAAAATTAGACGGTGATTCACGCGGCGGCGGTATCTTATCGGTAAAAACGATTACGCAGGTACCGGTAAAATTCGTCGGTCTCGGTGAAAAGATCGATGATTTAGATGTATTCCATCCGGATCGCATGGCAGATCGTATTCTAGGCATGGGTGATATTGTATCTTTGGTAGAGCAGGCACAGGAAAAGATGGACATGGAAGAAGGTGCCAAGTCTGCCAAGCGCATGATGAGCGGTCAGTTCACAATGGATGATATGTTGTTCCAATTCCAACAGATC
Source organism: uncultured Erysipelotrichaceae bacterium (assembly GCA_947649125.1). Classification (GTDB taxonomy): domain Bacteria; phylum Bacillota_I; class Bacilli_A; order Erysipelotrichales; family Erysipelotrichaceae; genus C-19. Next base: position 97,800 of record CANSQL010000003.1, read on the forward strand.
AAAAAAATGGGTTCCTTAGGCGGAATGATGAAGCTGATACCGGGATTCTCTCAAATGGCAGGACAGATTGATGAGACAAAGGCTGAAAATACGATGAAGGTACGTGAAGCAATCATCAACAGTATGACAAAGGAAGAACGTGCGAATCCTTCTTTATTGAAGGCATCAAGAAAAAATCGTATTGCGCGAGGATCCGGAACTAAAGTACAAGACATCAATCGTCTGTTATCGGAATTTGATAAAATGAAGCAGATGATGAAACAGATGTCGCAAATGGCAGGAAGCGGCAAAATGCCGATGGGAATGGGCGCTGCTATGAAGGGCATGGGTAAAATGCGCGGCTTTCCGGGAATGGGAAAAAAGCGTTTTAAATAATAAATGATTGAAAAATACTGAAATTTACAGGTGGCAAGGAAAAATACTTGACACCTGTTTTATCTATGTTATAATTATACAGGTTTGATAAGAAACATATAGGAGGAAATATTTGAATGGCAGTTAAATTAAGATTAAAAAGAATGGGTAAGAAAGGTAAACCTTTCTACCGTATTGTAGCGGCAGATTCTCGTTATCCGAGAGACGGTCGTATTATTGAAAGCATTGGTACTTACAATCCGACAACAAATCCGGCTCAGGTAACTTTAAATAATGAGTTAGCTGAAAAATGGCTGAAAAACGGTGCACAGCCATCTGATACTGTTCGTAATATCTTATCTAAAGAAGGTATCATGAAAAAATTGCACGAAGAAAAGAATGCAAAATAGTATGGTTGATTACGAAGCTGTCGTAATGAATCTTGTAAGACCAATCGTCGAAGATAAGGAAAGTCTTTCCGTTAAGATCATGGAAAGTTTAGATGAGCATGAAATTCTTGTTTATGTTTATGCGAACAATGATGATGTAGCTCGTTTAATCGGTCGCAAAGGAAGTATGGCTTCCGCAATTCGTCATATGATGTCGGTTGCTTCTCGTAAGGAAGAAGACAAGCGCATTAATATCAAGTTTGAATCTTATGGAGATGCGCTGTAAAACGCATCTTTTTTACAGATAGTGAGGAAGATATGGAATACAGAACTATTGGCTTTGTAGCAGGAACACACGGAATCAAAGGTGAGATCCGTGTAAAGGTACAGACAGATTTTGTGGATGAGCGCTTTGCGATCGGGTCTTGTGTGTATTTGGAAAAGGATCAGAAAATGCTTCCGTTTACGATTGAAACAGTGCGTCCGCATAAAGGAATGCTGCTGGTGAAAATGAAAGAAATATTTAATCTGAACGAGGTGGAAGATTGGAAAAGCTGCCGTCTGTGTGTCAGTGCGGATCAGCTTCATGAATTAGATGAGGATGAAATCTATTATCATGATCTTTTAAATATGCGTGTCGTTGATGAGGAAGATCACGAACTGGGACATGTAAGTGAAATTATTGAAAGCGGCGCACATGCGATTATTCGTGTAAAAGGGGAAAAGGAACTGTTGATCCCTTATGTGAAAAGCTTTATTATTCACGTGGATGTGAAGGAACATGTTCTTGTGGCAAGACTTATTGAGGGAATGCTATGAAAATAACAGTGCTGACGCTGTTTCCCGAATTTTTTGATCGCTTTGTCGAAACGTCAATCATTAAACGTGCGATTGAACAAGGGCATGTTGAATTTTCCTGTGTGGATTATCGTCAATATACGTTGGATAAGCATAATCATGTGGACGATACGCCGTGCGGCGGCGGTGCGGGCATGGTGCTGATGTGCCAACCGATTATTGACTGTATTAAGGCGGTGCGCGATGAGCATTCTCTGGTGGTAATGATGACACCGCAAGGTCAAAAATTTACGCAACAGACAGCGCATTCCTTTGCGAAAGTCAATCATTTGATTTTATTATGCGGTCATTACGAGGGGTTTGATGAGCGTATTCGTGATTATGTAGATATGGAAGTATCGCTCGGTGATTTTGTTTTGACCGGCGGAGAGGGCGCCGCTATGGTAATTTCTGATGCGGTGATCCGCTTGTTAAACGGGGTAATTCAAACACAATCGCATGAGGATGATTCCTTTGAAAACGGTTTGTTGGAGTACCCGCAATATACTCGACCGATTGAATATGACGGTAAAAAGGTACCTGAGGTATTGTTAAGCGGACATCATAAAAATATAGCGACATGGCGCTTAAAAGAATCGCTCAGAAAAACGCTGTTACAGCGTCCCGATTTATTGGAAAATCGGGAGTTTTCCAAAGAGGAAGCTGCTTTATTAGCGGAAATTACGCAAGAGGAACAAAAAAAATAGAAAAAGTATTGTCGTAATACATAAAATGTGCTATTATTATTAAGCCTTTTGTATTCCTATGGAAAAGGTACGAAGGTTCCGCTGAACAATGTACGAATGATTCATGAGCCTCAACGGTATATATGTGTAAAGGAGCCAGAAAAATGAATTTACAATTAGTTAATGAAGTAACAAAAAATCAGTTAAAAACTGATATTCCGTTCTTTAGAACCGGAAGTACAGTACGTGTACACGTAAAAATCAAGGAAGGCGACAAATCCCGTATTCAGGTATTTGAAGGTCTTGTAATTGCACGTCAGGGCGGCGGAATCAGCGAAATGTTTACCGTTCGTAAGATTTCCAATCAGATCGGTGTAGAAAGAACTTTCCCGTTACATTCTCCGATTATCGATAAGATCGAAGTAATTCGTCACGGTAAGGTTCGCAGAAATAAATTGTATTATTTACGCGGTCGTTCTGGAAAAGCTGCTCGTATCAAAGAAATCCGCAAGTAAGAAAAAGGCCGGGAGGATCCGGCTTTTTTACTAGAGTATAGGAGGAATTCATCATGGAGGAAACAAAAACTCTGTCACAGCGAATTCTTAAGGAATTGCTTGATTTGGCTAAAATATTTGTGATTTGCTTTGTGATTGTCTTTATTCTTACGCATTATGTCGCAAAGCCGATTCGGGTTGAGGGAAGCAGTATGTATCCGACTTTACAGGACGGACAGCTCGGCATCACCAATGTTTTTGCGGTGAAATTTCAAAATGTATCTCGTTTCGATGTGGTAATTGTTTATAATGAAGAGCGCGGCGAGCATTGGGTGAAGCGTGTGATCGGTGTTCCCGGTGATACGGTGGAATCAAAAGATGATGTGCTGAAAATCAACGGAAAGGTTGTAGATCAATTCTTTCTGAATCAAACCTATGTAAAGGATATGCAGAAGGAAGGCAATTTTACGAGTGATTTCGGACCGGTTACGCTCAAAGAGGACGAGTATTGGCTGATGGGTGATAACCGCATCCGCTCCGAAGACAGCCGCATTCACGGACCGTTTAAGGAAAGTGAATTGGTCGGTAAGGATGTGTTGGTGATCTTTCCTTTCAATGAGTTTCAATATGTTCATAATACGGGGGATTAATCACAGAGTGGAGTGTTGTAGCGTATGGATGAACGTCGTTTAGCTAGAAAAACAAAAAGAGAAAATTTTTTACTGGAAGCAGTTGATTTATTACGTATTGTGATTATTGTCGTGGTATTGGTTTATTTAGTACCGATTTTTATCGTGCGCCCGGAAACAGTAGTCGGTCGCAGTATGCTTCCGACACTGCAGGACGGCGATCAAGGGTTGACCAATATTTTTACAACGCTTGTTTTCGGCATTCATCGCTTTGATGTGGTAGCGGTCGTAGAGCCTGACAGCGGCGATCAGTGGGTGAAGCGTGTAATCGGTTTACCGAATGAAACAGTTGCTTATCGTAACGGTGTATTGTACATTAACGATCAGGCGATGGAAGAGCCGTTTTTAAATGATGAGTATATTACCGGTACCGGTAAATCACGCAGTACTTTTACTTCTGATATGGCAGAGATAACGTTGGGCGATAATGAATATTTTCTAGTTGGTGATAATCGCCCTGAATCACGTGATTCCCGCGAGCGCGGTCCGTTTCAACGCTCGGATATAATCGGTAAGCATTTCTATGTGTTTTATCCGAATTTAAGAATTGTGACAAATGATGACTGATGAAGCTGTTAATATTCATGATGTTTATGTATGAAACGAAAGGCTTCTGATTATCAAATAAAAGGCATCTTAATAATTTATGATAAGGCTGCGGGTCGTTTGGTTGCAGTCTTTTATGATACTGATGAGAAGTTCACGGTAAATCTTAAGGGATAAGGTTTAGGGGTAGAAAATTATGAAAATATGCATTTACCGCTTTTTCGTGTTTCATGTTATAATAAGGTAACGATTATTAAACAGGCAGTGAATTACAGTATGGATTTTATGATAAAGCTTACTTCACGCTGTTTATGTAAAGGAAAGGTGAATAACAATGAATTCTGTGATAATACCAGATAAGCTGAATAAGGGTGATGAAATTCGTGTAATCGCACCTTCACAAAGTATGTGTTTATTGAGTGAAGAAACAATCACGATTGCGAAGCAGAGGTTAGAATCATTGGGATTACGTGTAACCTTCGGAAAGCATGTGTTTCAACAAATTGATGAGGATTATGCGTGTGCATCAATCGCAGAGCGTGTGGCTGATCTCCATGATGCGTTTTCGGATCCTAATGTAAAGGGAATTCTGACAGCCATCGGCGGTTTTAATATTAATCAACTTTTGAATGATATTGACTTTGAGCTGATTAAACGCAATCCTAAAATCCTATGCGGTTTTTCTGATATTACGGCGTTATTAAATGCGATTTATGCAAAAACCGGCTTGATCACTTATTACGGACCGCATTTTTCTTCCTTTGGTATGAAGCATGGCTGTGATTATACACTTGCTTATTTTAAGCGGCTTCTGATGAAACAAGAACCGGTAACTGTTGCGGATTCTGAGCAGTGGAGTGATGATTTGTGGTATATTCATCAGGAACAGCGAGATTTTATACTGAACGAAGGACGGTTGGTGTTGAATCCGGGCATAAGTGAGGGCAGAATCATCGGCGGCAATCTATGTACGCTGAATCTGTTGCTGGGCAGTGAATATATGCCGGATGTAGATAACAGTATTTTATTCCTTGAGGATGATGATCTCTCTGAAAAAGAATTTTTGCGCGAGTTTGATCGTAATTTACAGGCGCTGCTTCATCATGCCAAAGGGAAGAATATCAAAGGACTGGTACTCGGCAGGGCGCAAATAAATTCGTTCATGTCGCTTGATAAATGGCAGCGGTTGATAGAACTAAAACCGGAATTACAGAATATTCCGATTATGGTAAATATGAATTTCGGACATACAACTCCGATTTTTACCTTTCCGATCGGCGGGAATGCATGTATGAGAGGCGCTGAATTGACGCTTTATGATTGAAAAATAATAAATATAAAGGTTTAACAGAATCAATCATTACTGTCAATCTTTACTAAGAATACAAAAGATTTAATAATACGGCAGACTTATAAATTGATAAAGGAAGTGGATGTATGTCAACCGATAATCAAACAAAAACAAACATTAACTGGTTTCCCGGTCATATGACAAAGGCGAAAAGAGAAATGCAGGAAAAACTGCGCATGGTCGATATGGTTATTGAATTAAGAGATGCGCGTATTCCCAATGCTTCACGCAATCCGATGATCGATGAGCTTTGCCAAAATAAACCGAGATTGATCATATTATCAAAAAAGGACAAGGCTGAGGAAAATCAAACAAAGCGATGGATTCAACATTTATCAAGCGATGAGGTACAGGTGTTGGCACTGGATATTCCGAAAGAAAATATTACGAAACCGGTTGTACAGGCAGCACAAGCGGTGATGAAGGAAAAACTGGAACGTCAAAGGCGCAGGGGAATTCGTCCTCGAGCTATACGGGCAATGGTTGTCGGAGTTCCTAATGTCGGGAAATCCACCTTTATCAATAAAATTGTAAAGAAGCGCATCGCTCAAACCGGAGATCGCCCCGGAGTCACAAGAGCGCTGCAGTGGGCGAGGGTAAATGATCAGCTGGAACTGCTGGATACACCGGGAGTGCTGTGGCCGAAGTTTGAGGATGAACGAGTCGGTTTGTGTCTTGCCGCCTGCGGTTCAATCAGAGATGAAATTCTGCCGATTGAGGAAGTGGCATGTTGGATGATGAAAACGCTTTGCGTACGTAATCCGCAGGTGTTGGAAGCTCGCTATCAGATTACATGCTGTGAGGACCCTTATGAGATGTTTCAATGTATTGCGAAAGCAAGAGGCTTTTACAGAAACGGTCAGGAAATTGATGAAAAAAGAACGATCGATACATTTATTAAAGAAGTCCGCCAAGATAAATTAGGACGAATCACATGGGAGTATTGCGATGGAAACGACTAATGAATATGAAAAAAAATGGTGGAAGGAAGGGCGGTGCGGCGTCATCGGCTTAGATGAAGCGGGAAGAGGACCGATCGCAGGACCTTTGGTGGTAGCGGCAGTCATGTTCCCGGTTAATTATCATCATGAAGCGATCTATGATTCTAAAAAAATAAGTGAGAAAAAGCGTAAGGAGCTGTTTCAGGTAATTATTCATGATGCGCTTGAATATCATATTGAAATCGTATCACCTAAGAAGATCGATGAATTAAATATTTATCGGGCAACGCAGAAGGCAATGGAAAAACTCGTTGAGCGCTTCCGTTATAAAGACGGTGTATTAAGTGATGCGATGCCTTTACCGAACTGTGCTTTTGATGTGATTCCGATTGTGAAGGGCGATCAGAAAAGTGTCAGTATTGCGGCAGCCAGTATCTTAGCCAAGGTAACGAGAGATTGCATCATGAAAGCATATGATGTTCAGTTTCCGCAATACGGCTTTGCCAAGCATAAGGGTTATCCAACCAAGGCACATATTGAAGCACTTGATCAATACGGCGTATTGGATATTTATCGCAGAAGCTATGCGCCCGTAAAGGATATGTGTCAGCTTCAGCTTGATCTTTAAGCGACTGGCAAGCATATAGCTTATTTAAACGTAAAAACATACAGTAAATTGCACCTGTTTCACTTATATTGTAAGGCAGGTGTTTTTATGATCAAACAATTGCATATCGTTGATAATGTATGTGAATAAAGAATAATAAGAAAAATAAGATAAATATATTGACAATGGAAAAATAAATAATATAATAATATTCAGGAGGCGGTGCAAATGTTTACTTGGGTAAAAGGAAATGCATATACACCGGTTGCGACACTCTACGCAAATAACATCACTTTGAATCAGGCAGCGGCTGCGTTGGTTCAAGATGTGCGTTGGGTAATGCTCGGATTGGATCATGAGAATAAAAGAGTCGCGATTCGTCCTGTTTCAAAACAGGAGATCGATCGTAAGCAGGTGATGCTGCAACAGCTTCATAAAGTATCATTAGGGAAAGGCTATGCGCGAATTTCCAATAAACAGGTTATGGAGGAAATTGCGGATATGCTGAAGCAGCCGTTAAACGGTGATAAGTTTGAAGCTGTTTATGATGAGGCAAGCAATTTATTAGTGATTGAATTAATGAAGCAGCGAGAAAAGGGGTGAATTGAATGGAAATGGATATAGTTTGGATAGGGATCGGAGTTCTCGCACTTGTTTTAGAAATATTGACACCGACTGCACTTGTCAGTATTTGGATCACAATCGGTGCTTTGGCAGCTTGGTTATGTGCTGCTTTAGGGCTGTCTTGGGTAGTTCAGGCAAGTGTTTGTGTAATTGTTTCCGTACTGTTTATTATCGTCGTAAGACCGTTTGCGGTAAAATATCTGCGCGGTAATACGGTACCGACCAATGCCGATCGCATCATCGGAGAAACCGCGATTGTGATAAAGGAAATCAATGAGCAGCATTGGGGCGAAGTCAAGGTACAGGGAATGGTTTGGAGTGCTGTCAGTCGCTCTCATGAGGTGATTGAGGTCGGGAAAAAGGTACGAATAATAGCGATAGAGGGTGCGAAATTACTTGTTTCGCAGCTGTCTGATTAAGGAGGATAATTATGAATTTATTAGGAATTATTTTATTTATGGTAATTATTTTGTTGGTGATTGCGCTGATGGCTTATGTGGTACGCATTGTACCGCAGGCAAAATCTTATGTGATCGAGCGCTTAGGTGCTTATCATTCAACGTGGTCTACCGGTATTCACTTTGTGATTCCGTTTATTGATCGTATTGCGAATAAGGTAACTTTAAAGGAGATCGTGAAGGATTTTCCGCCGCAGCCGGTGATTACAAAGGATAATGTTACGATGCAGATCGATACCGTTGTGTATTTTCAGATTACCGATCCTAAGCTGTATACGTATGGCGTTGTCGGACCGATCACAGCGATTGAAAACTTAACGGCAACTACACTGCGTAATATTATCGGTGAGCTGGAGTTAGATGAAACCTTAACAAGTCGTGATATTATCAATACGAAAATGAGAGCAATTTTAGATGAAGCTACTGATCCTTGGGGAATTAAAGTCAATCGTGTCGAGGTCAAAAATATTATTCCGCCGCGCGATATTCAAGAAGCGATGGAAAAACAGATGCGTGCCGAGCGTGAGCGTCGTGAATCAATATTGCGTGCCGAGGGTGAGAAAAAAGCCGCAATCTTAACAGCAGAGGGTGAAAAGGAATCAATGGTTCTTCGCGCTACTGCTAAAAAGGAAGCGATGATTGCGGAAGCAGAAGGTCAGGCACGGGCAACTGAGCACTTATACGAAGCACAGGCAAGAGGTATTCAATTAATCAAGGATGCAGAGCCGAGCAAGGCGTATATGACCCTGAAATCCTTGGAAGCGTATGAAAAATTGGCAGACGGCAAAGCCACGAAGTTGGTTGTGCCTTCCGAACTGCAGAATGTGGCTACTTTATTAACCAATGTCAAAGCATTTGTGAATGACGATCAAGCATCGTAATCGAAATTTGTTTGATAATTAATTCAACAAGTCATAAAACAGGAATTCTGGTAATGTAAACTAGTGAGTGGTTTTAAGAAACTCCGCTTTAAACTAGTAAGTG
>CANSQL010000004.1 GCA_947649125.1 uncultured Erysipelotrichaceae bacterium
AAGCCTGTAGTGGACTTTCACCACCTAGCTACTGCCCATGCTGGGCGCACCAAAAAAACGAACATCGCATGACGTCCGTTTTTAAGTATGCTTTTGTGTATTGTTGAAATGATCGATTGAATAAGCAATTATTTATTTGCCTCGATATAGGCATCAATATGGCGTTCAACCACTGAGAAAGGTGCTGAGCCGCTTTCAAGCAATGCGGTGTGGAAGCCTAAATCAGTGAATTTATCGCCCAGTTCCTTTTGTGCTTCTTTCTTTAAATCAGCGATTTCCATATAACCGACATAATAGGATAAGAAAGAGGTTGGGTTATAACAGATTTGATCATAAATCCCCTGTGCCTGTGAGCTGTCCAGTCCCTTTTCATTACAGAATTGCTTCAGCTGATCAATGCTCCATCCTTCATAGTGAATTCCGATATCGATCAAGGCGATGATCGCATGCTCATAAACAGTCATTGCTTCGGTCAGCTGTTTGATTGCATCATCGGTATCGATATAGTTTACGGAATACAGTTCTACATAGGTTGCATATCCTTCCGTATAACCGGAGAAGTTCGTACATGCCAAATGCCAAGGATTTTTTAAATTATTATAAGCGTATTGAATTTGATACATATGTCCCGGAATGCCCTCATGAGCCACTGTCGTAAAGGTGCTTATCGTATCAATCGCCGCTTTGTCAGTATTATTTACACGAATTTCTTTCGGAGTCGTACCGTCAATCGCAGGAATATTGAAATATGCCGCAATGCCGCTTGTTGCTAAATCAGACGCTAACGGCTCTATATTATAATTGAATTTACCGACATCGGGGAAATCCTTTTTATATGCGGTTTCTAAATAGGTCAAGATTCCCTTGTAATCCTTATAGCCGGTACTAGTCGTATTGCTCATATAAGCTTCCAGTGCTTCCGGATTACTTGTGACCGCATTTTGAGCAGAAAGCATTGCATTTTGTGCTTCCTCTTCTAAGCGTTTTTTGATATTCTTTACAGAATCATCGCTGCCGGTTGCCTTTCGGAATAAGATTTCATAGAATTCCTTACCGTTATCTAAAGTAGCTAAGCCTCCGGTATGATTTCCGCCTTTATCCAATTTTTTCATATAATTGATGACTTTCTTATATGCAGGCAAGAATGAGGTGCGATATGCCTCTTCAAGCTCTTTTTTATATTTTGCTTTAGCGGATGCACTCAAATCCATTTCATCGACATGCTTCTTCATAGAGGTTAGAGTGCTTCCTTCCATTCCCGCATCAACGACCTCTTGACAGCGACTGATTACCTCGTCGGCATTGATCGTCATTGTATTTTCAAGCAGCTGCTTATCTGTATAAGCGATATTGCTTTCCATATAAGGCAGTACATCCTTCAGCAGGGTAATGACATTTTTCACATCTTCTTCATTTCGCATCACGATATCCGCAAAGAGTGACGGAAGCTGTGCATGATCTCCTGTCATCGTATTAAAGGTAGATCCTAAATAATCGAATTTCTCATCGCTTGCATCCTCACTGATATCCAGCATATAACGATAGCAATCATAGGTATCCTTTTGCTGATCACTCAGCTGATCACGATCGAATGCTTCAAATTCTTTAATCGTTTCCGCAAGTTCCTTACGATCCTCATCAAAGGCTTCCTCACTGTATTTGGAACCGATCTGTATTTTCATATCTTTCGGATTGACCCCGAAATCCTCGGGATGTTCTAAAAGGATGTGCATACTGAGATAGTCGTTTTCCATTTCAGTGATAAATTCATTCTTGATGAATTCATCAAATTGCTTTTGCATCTCTTTATTTTCGGGTTTATTTTCCTGCTTACCTCCGCAACCGCTTAACGGCAGTGCAAGTAATAATGAGAGAAGCAATATTTTAATGCTCTTTTTTTTCATAGCGTTACCTCTTTTCTAGCTTTCTATCATTATATGCCATTTCCGTTATTTAAGCAATGAAAAGAGCGATTGAAGACGGTGAATCTTAGGATGAATGTAAGACAGGAAGTGAAATCTGATTCAGACAGTCCAAGGTAAGAAGAAAGGTCAAACATTTTTTAACTTTTTCAAAAAAAAGTTAAAAAAAGGGTTGTCAATCATGTACAGATATGTTATTATATACAGGCGTTAAAGTTAATGATCAGCTATGGAGTAGTACTCAAGAGGCTGAAGAGGTGCCCCTGCTAAGGGCATAGGTCGGGAAACCGGCGCGAGAGTTCAAATCTCTCCTACTCCGCCATTACTTTAACCGTAGAAAAATAAGGTCCAGTGGTGTAGTGGTTAACATGCCTCCCTGTCACGGAGGAGATCGAGGGTTCGAGTCCCTTCTGGACCGCCATTTGCAGATGTAGTTCAACGGTAGAACACAGCCTTGCCAAGGCTGATACGGGGGTTCGATTCCCCTCATCTGCTCCATACATTAATTAGAGCCTTTAGATAAAGGCTTTTTTGTTATTCAGATTCTTTTATACCACCGTATATACCATATTTTTCACTTCCCTTTGATACAAAGTTATGTTATATTTTTTATAGGATGGTGAAACTATGGCAGTGTTTAAGAAAAATAATAAATGGTATATCAAAGGAAAGATAAAAAAAGATGACGGTTCATACTATCAATACACAAAGCTAGCGCAAGGTTGTCAACTTCAAAAAGAAGCGAAAGAGTATGAGCGTTTATTTAGGATACAATATCAAGATATACAAGTATCAATAAGAAATAAAACATTTGAAGAAATCGCCATTGAAATGAATAACGACGATATCAATGTAAAAGAAGCTACGAGGCATACTAATTTGGAGGTGCTTCGCAGGATATTTCCTAAAATCGGTAATAAGAAAATAAATCTTATCACTAAAGATTATTTACAGAGATTTATACGTGAGCTTGAGTCTAAATACTCAGAAGCTTATGTCTCCGCTATTTACTACGCCATTAATAAAGTGTTTAAATTCGCTGTAACAAAAGATTATATACAGATCAATCCCCTATCCAAAGTAAGATTGCGTGTAGATCGTGATACGGTAAAGGCAGAGAAGCGCTTTTGGGAGCCGGCTGATTTTGAAAGGTTTATTAATGAAGCAGATGACCTTGACATGAAGGCATTCTTTATTTTTTCCTTTTGGATGGGATCAAGAAAAGGGGAAACATTGGCACTCCAGTGGAAGGATATTGACTTTGATAATAACACTGTTCATATCCGTAAGACGATGACGAGACGAGTGGAAGGAAAGACGTGGGCTCTTACCAACCCAAAAACAAAGAACAGCATTCGTAATATAACGATGCCGGATGTGGTAGTAAAGGAATTACAGGCCTTATATGAAAGGCAAAAGGTTATGTATGGATTCAATGACGAGGTTTTCCTATTTGGATATTATCGACCTATGCCTGATGATTATCCGCGCAGATACATGGTTAAGCTGTTAGATCATATCAATAAGAATGCTGAGCATCCGTTGACAAGAATCACAATTCATGAATTCCGTCACAGTCATGCTTCCTATCTGATTAATAATATGAGTGATCAGTTCACCGTTTATGATATTGCGAAACGATTAGGTGATACAGTTGAGACGGTGCTAAGCACCTATGCGCATCAATTTAAGAACGCTGATAAGAAGTTAAGTGATTTTATTAATAAAGATGTGAATAAAGAACAAACCGTACAACAGGCTGAAACGAAGCCTAATAAGTATGATGAATTAATCGAATTAAAGAAGCTGCTTGATATGGAAGTCATTACACAAGATGAATTTGAGGCTAAAAAGAAGTTAGTGCTTGGAATATAAATTAGCAAGTAACATTGATAAGAAACTACAAATATCTTAATTCTTTAACTCTCACACTTTTTACGTGATAATTAGTATATTATGAGCAGAATATAACAACTATAACCTAGCCTCGCATAATAGAAAAACACCCATTTTTATATATGAGTGTTCTTTTATGTAGGATTAAAACCCTACCAAACATCTGGTGGTTTACGGCTTCCACCGTGCCCGCCTGGACCAAATGGTTGCATAATCATATTATCTTCCTCCCCCCTTTCTTATAAATTCATTATTGTAATCACAACATATATTATAAACAAACATATAGAAATTCCTAGAAAGAAATCACATATCTTCAAAAATTTAAGTTTGGTTTCATTAGCTTTTTTTAAACAAATAAACCTCTTTTGAAAATAGTCAATTTTATCTATAATAAACAACCTAGTATCATACTCATCAATATTATCATTTACATAATCCAAAAATCTTTGAGGGCTAGCCATCAAATAGACGGTAGAAGTTTTTCGGGATAATATTGCCATAAAAATAGATACTGATATACAAGCGATAATGATATAAGATAAGGTATCCATGCCATTTACGCTAGATTTCAAGTAGCATAAAAAAGTTGCAATAACGGACAGTAGAATTGAAGCCGCTAATAACAAGTGCCCTGAAGCTGAATCACTGTACTGTTTTCTCAAAACTTCATCTTCATAAACCTCTTTAGAATGTTGACACACCAGGTTTAGTTGAATGTAACTCAAGGCCTCATAATTTTTAATTTCTAGTTCTTGATCTTTCATTTTTCATTCCCCTTTTCCATTATATCATGCAATATTTAATATGTAAATATTTTCAACAAAAAAAGTGCCTACCTCCCACATCGAGAGATAGGCTATTTATCATTACACTTCAAGTTCTAATACACTTTAGATATTAACATCATCAACTACTTGATTCCACATACACATACTTCCTCTTAATTTATTTAATAATCGCTCCTGTGCCTTTTCCAACATAGATATTAACCTTGCCATAATCTTGTGTTTGGATCGTCACCACGTCTTTTTGAGGTTTTGCTAAGATTTCATATGTAAGACCACCGAATTTAGAAGGCTTCAGCTTTCCGCATTCATTTCCTACTATGGGCGCTACGTTTGTCTTGTATACGCGCCATTCCTTGGCTGTCTTGGGTAATGTTACTGTCTGCTTCTTAGGTGCAGCAGGTTTAGATGTAGAAGCTGACCCAGTATTTGTACTAGGCACATGTGGATCAGTATCAATACCTGTATCATTAGTCCAACCAGTACCGTTGTTCAGCAAGTAAGGGTATTTAGCGCCAGCAATAACTTTTGTAATAGTGCCTTTCCAATCGCCTTTATAAACCTTACCACCAGTAGACGAAGTTGCCAGTGTATTTGTGCATACAACAGTACCAACTTTATACTTAGTGCTTGTAGTAGGTTTTGGCTTCGCTGTAGGCTTACTCGCCGTTTCGCTTCCCTCATACGCCTTTTGAACCATAGTAAAGAATCGCTCCCATCCCTTGTCCATAGTTCGATGCGGACAGCGTTTTTTATCTGTCGCAAAATCATAATGGCGCTTTACCTTGGAAAGCGGGATGTTATATTCCTTCATTTTCATAGCGATCAGCTCCGCTGCGTTTTGTTCGGCCTTATCAAACTTCACACCGCCGCTTTTGCTGTAGCAGATTTCAATCGCAATTCCTTTACGGTTTCCGTTACCGTATGCGCCGTCACCTGCATGCCAAGCATTGCGGTTATCGGAAATCCCTTGGATAACCTCTTTATCATCCACTGCATAATGGAAGGATATTTGTTTATCGTTCCTTGTCATGTAGGAAATTTCGTTTCTTGCGCTTGCATCATTCGCTGTATTATGTACTACGATATACTCAGGCTTCATCGCATAAGGGCACTTGATGTCCCATTTCTCCTTTGGTACAAGACTTTGAAAAATAGATAACATTTTTTTGTCCTCCTTCTTATATAATCGGTAAATCATGGATTTCTTTATCCATACCATCAATCATGCCATTGCCGCCCAATTGCTTATAAGCATTGAACATCTCTACCCAGTTCCTTAAAGCATATGACGGAATGGCTTTCTTTTCCATGTATTTATCATGATATTCGATAAGTTTAACACGCAGCAGGCACTTTGTCCCCTCACTGTTTGCACTGCGTATCAACTTGCCTTCTTTTAATAGCCACACAATATAGCCTAATACGATAGGCAAAGCTATCGTATAGGTTGTCATCAGAAATTCGTTCATGATTATCGCTCCGCTTCGGGAATACCGGCAAGCGATGTCAACAGAGATAAGCCGCCCGCAAGCACAGATGCAGATACCACTACACCGATATTGACCTCTGACAGTAATGCAGCACTGCCGATCGTAGCTACGGCTGTCTGTGCCATAGTTTTGATAGCTCGTACCATGACCGCGTACAGCCACGGATAATCCTTTCTGAATAAATCAAGCTTACTGTTTTTCTTTTGTTTTACCATTTTGCTTTTCCTCCTTAGCTTCTTGTTCCAAAGCATTTTCATATTGTTCTTTTTCCTGCAACATTTGCTCGTTCGCGACTGCAAATAAATCTCGCACAAGCCCTTCCTGCAGCATCTGTACCACGGATGCCGGCACTCCAAGATTGAGATATTTGTTAGTCAGTTCAATCAGCTCCTGTCTCATCTCTACGATGATTGTGTTGATTCCTTTATAAGCCATTTTTGATCATCTCCTCTAATCTTTCAACTTTTGTTTTTAACTTTTGAATCTGCATAGTGTTCAATGCGATAAATTCAGTATAAATAAGATTGTGCTGCTCGTGGATGTCCTTATCAAGTAGGTAGTTATCAGGACTATCTTCAATATCATATTTATTGCCGTTTTCATCAGTTTCTTGTTCTCGACAATGGATCGGCATGATATTCACACCCGCGAAGTCTTTTGTAGTCAATCCTGCAGCTGTTAAGGCTTCTTCGACCTCTTGCGTGATATACCCAAAATGAGGACGTCCGCTTGAACCTAGAATGTATTTATACTCACGCGGTTTCAGGTTATCAAAAAAGATATCGTATTTCTCATCGCTAAGATCAACGATATCCTTTTTAAGGTTTCTATCAGATAATGATGTGGTGCCACTAGCGTTTTGATATTTACACGTCCGACCTCTCATCATTGTTTCAGTTGCATATGACGATGAACCTGCCCAGCCAATCGCACATAATAAGCCGTTTGCTCCTCTTTCCAAAATATTATGTGCAGAGCCATCCTTCCAATAAGAACGAATCGCTGATGAATATGAACTATTATAACCATTCCCTAAATCAAGTAACCCTTGACTTGGAACTTCATTATTCAGCACCACCACAGATGAAGCGCTGTATATATTCGTATGTCCAGTAGCACCATACCCAAGAGTTACGTTGTTACCTGACGACATGCTTAATAGTTCACAATTCGTGCCGGCTGAATTTGCTCCATAGTAGCCTTTTCCATTTGGTATAAAGAATCCACTGTTCGATTTAACACTTCCCGATGCGACAATACTCCCTGTAGTAATATTGCCAAATGCATTGCTTTTCAACGATCCTATTTTCGTCCATTGAGTGGAAGTGCTCTTATGATACACATCCCATAATTCACTGCCGGTATTATAATACCAATCTCCCATACTCCCTAAAGAGGAAGCAGGGACTGTTGAGCCAAACCGCAAGACGCTTCCCGGCGCTCCTTTTGGTCCTGCAGGACCCGTCGCTCCCGTGGGACCAGTTGCTCCTCTTGATGGTTTATTAGTATCAGTGCTGCCTAAGAACCAATTACCGTTGCTTCCGATGGTTGGAGTAAGACCATTTGCGCCTGCATCGCCTTTCGGCCCTGTTAGGCCTGTAGCACCATCATCTCCTCTATCACCCTTATCCCCTTTATCTCCTTTATCCCCTTTAGATCCGGCTGCACCCACAAACTCCCCTGCATTGAGTTTTCTTTCTACCTCGGAGGCGATATTGCTCGCACTTTGAGCAGCGCTGTTTGCGTCGCTTGCTGCAGTATTTGCTCTATTGGCCGCGGTTGAAGCTGCTTGTGCTGCATCATTAGCTGCAGAAGCTGCAGTATTTGCGTTTTGGGTGGATTCCGATGATTGTTCGATAGCTTCATTTACGTCTGACAGTGTTTTATTTACAACTTCTTCGGTTTTAGCGATATCACCCTGTAATTCTTCGTCCCGTTCGATTAATGTAGATACGGTATCTTTTAAAGCATCGTATTGAGGCTTTATCTGCGTATCATACCAATATCTGATTGCATTCCTTACTTCTATCTGCCAGTATTTTTCATTAGGCGATGTGTGTGTAACAATGTTATTACTTTCATCAACGCACAAATCGATAGTATTAGAAGTAATGACGATTCGATTATCGTTTATACCACCTACAGATAATTTCACATATCCATCCGTCGATAGCGCCTCACCTGCGAGCTGTATATACTTTTTCCCGGACTCCTCAATAATTGGGCAAGATACCACATCCTTATCAGGAGTTTTAACTGTTGCTGCTAACAACAACCCATAAAAAGGAGATGCTGTACCATCCGATAAAGATAGCTCTATTAATAAATCAGAGCTATGCTGATAAGCTACCTCATTTGTCCCTTCGAGTAAGAGCTTTCTCCCTATTAACTTCACTCTTGTTACTATTATCGCTTCTTTTATTGCCATGCCTATCACTCCTTTCTATCTTTGTGTGGCCTGTGATGTTAGGCTTTGACGGCTGCTTATATCTTTTGCCTTCGAGAATGGGCAAAATATCTTTCCGTTTTGTCGCCACTTTGTTTTTAGGATTTATTTCTTTTATTGATCCCCCTAAGCGCTGTACCTCTTTAGACAACTGCTGTACTGCACCGATTAAGTACCATATAAGATCACTGGTCTTAATAGACTTAATTCCTTCATCATCCTCAACGACCAAATCTGATTCAACAGATTCCACCTGATCGGCAATAGCCCCTATGGCCTCATGCTTTTCATCCATTATCCAATCAAACGAAACAAGATTCATGGCATTTAATATGCCTAAGCAATTTTTTTCATTAGGTTTAACATTCCGTTTCAGCCGGCTGTCTGATTGATTAAGTATTGAATTCCCATTCATATTGATATCGCAGTAAGCTGAAATCCCGCTATTTGAAATATCTAATAACAAATCATCGCCTGAACTTGTACTATGTGTGAAACAAAAAGAATTATTACCGGTCATTGAGATCCCGGCACCACCGACATACCTAACCGCCTTAACGGAACCTTTAGCCCCCAGATATATGCCATTACTCTGCGTATCAAGCGGACACCCTAAATTTAAAGTATCTTTTAAATAAGATGCAAAAGCTTTACTTGTATAGATCAATTTCCAAATATAGGAATCATCAGTATCTTTCTCCTGTGCTGCAAAAGACATATAGCTTCCTTCCGGATTCAAGTCAAAAACAAGTCCTGCTATTTCAGGATGGCCTTTATAATAGTTCGTTCCCGTATCACCTATATCTTTGCCGTTATACAAAAAATTGCTTCTCCCTGACCTAATGATCGTTTGATTGCTGTCGTCATAACCGCTAATCAATGTACTTCCTTCAATTCGAGAGCCTTCTATCGTAGACCCGCTAATATTACCCTCAAATTCAGCATCTACAGCTTTTAAATTACCGTCTGCATCAACTGAAAAATTATTTCCGTTCGATATTTCGTTACCAATCAATTTGATACCTCTTATCGTACCTCCGGTAATAAAATCCGCATTAAACCGTCCGTCAATGGTCCACGCAGTGGAATACGGCCCTGCCCAACCATTTTTACTGAAGGCAATCCCGCCTAAATTCATTCTGATGCAGCACACTGCTCTTTCCTTTGGTAATTTATCCAATATGTATATCTCATTTTGAGTTTTATAAACATAGCCCTTTGTCGCCCAAGCATTGATAAGTTCTGTTGCCTTATTTTGAGCCTCTTCTAAAACACTGCTGACTACCTTTTCTCCTTCATCCCCAAGTAAGCTTGCCACTTTATCAAGATGACTTTTTATCGACTGAGGCTTGCTCGACAAGGTCAAGACCTTTTTATCGGGCTTATCCGGATAGATTCTTACTTCAATAATCTTCTCGATTACTGAGGTATCGTCATCAATCAATACATGGGCTATATCATACATACTAAGTGTGAGAAAAGCGTACTTATCATCGCACGATGCAATGTCATTCACGGTTACTTGGAATGAAATCTCAGGATGTGATAACTCTCGCAGCTTCTTTCGTGCTGCGTCCAATAAGTTTTCTTTTAATTTATATCTTTCATCATGCCAATAAGCCCATACAACTTTATTACTGTAACTGTTGTCAGATACATAGTCATTACCGTTATTGATATCCCTGAAAGATAGATAACTCCCGTCCTCTTGTTTAGCACCGTAAGCGACCAATCGGGTCGCAAAGTTCGATGTCTCACCGCTGCGTATCAATTCTTTTAGATTTAATTGCGGTGTAATATATACTCCCTTATCAACCACTTGATTAGGATCGATAACACGTATGACCTTATGCAATACATCGATGTCGTAAGTTACATCATAAGCGCTTTGACACTCCATAAGCACGTCATAATCTGTTGCTCCTTCAAGCTCAATTGTTTTTCTTGTTGCTCTGATATGAGCGTTTTGTATGCTCCATCCTTGCGGCTTAATCTTTTCAAGAACCTCTGATAATGTTTTTGTTTGAAATGTCGAGATATCCTTTGTGCTCATATAAGGGCGCCTGAAATGCCATTCATCCATATCAAGCTCACATATATATGTACACTGTGTTTTGCGTGCGTTGATTGCCTTCAAAAGATAGCGATTGTACTCGTTTCTTAACAAAGCTTCATTTTTCAGATAATTAGCCATTTTATCGTTTATGGCAAGGTCAAAGCTCATCATTTGGGTACCGTCATATGCAAAATCGATAAAATACTCTTTAGGTGAAGGAATCGGCATCCACCCTTCCTGTGTGTAAACATCTAACATGATAAACACCGCCTAAACATAAATCGGTTGGTAATATAACCAAACGTCATGGGCCGTGCTGCTTATCTGAATACTCTGCGGTCCCGGTGACAGCACAGGAAAACGATTATTTCTCAATATCGCATCAGAGTATTTATTAACGCTGTCTCCTGTATAGATGCGTTTTTCTGCCCCATCAATCACAAGCTTCTGATTAGCCCTTATATCCTTAACGATGATACCGTCGACTGTAAAAGAGGTTTCATTACTCTTCAGTGTGATTTCATATCGACATTCGCACTCCCAATTTCCTTGGACGATCACGTCATTTTTCAGCTTTTTTAAGGAAATGGCTCTCTCGGCAGCAGTTTGAATAACCAAAAACGGAATGGTTACGCTATACCACCCCCACGCGGGCTCCTCAACCGGATTATTCAATGTAGGCATCCAACACTTATATATGTAGCCATCATCTAAATCTAATAAATTCATATCATTTTTCAGTATTTCTGCGATAAAATCTGACATCAATCTTTGTTGTGAAAATTCCACAACAAGCTCCATCGGCTTAGGTTTTGGATACTTTATCCCGAGTATAGGCAATAAAGAATTATCAGGCTGAAAATTTTCGCGCGTTATCGAGAGGGGTTGGTAACCCCATTTCAATACTCTGGCACCGTATTCTTTAAAGTTATGTTTATTAAGCTTCATAAACTCACCCTTTCAACATCCCGAGCTCTCTATTCATATGAGGAGCAAGCCAATGCGCCAACTCAGCGCCGTTCTCCAACACTAAGCTATAGCTGTTTTGGCTTCGGTCTACTATTTCTAGTTTTGTTCTCGTTTGCTGATTTCCTGAAGCCGCAGTCATCGGCAATAACATTCCCTCTGCATTTTGCATTCTGTTTATCGCCACATTGCGCAGTTTTTGAAAACCGGTGTTCATATTAAATGCTTCACTTAACGGTTTACTATATTCGAGCATTTTATCACTCATAGCACTTCCCATAGTTTTTACAGCATTTAAAGCAACAGGAGCGGCCTTACCAATACCTACTGCTACGCCCTCAGGAATGAATTCTGCCAAAGCTGCAAATACTCTTGAAGGGGATTTTATTTTCAAATTATCCTTAAAGGCTTGAACGGCTGCTATAGACATTTCGCCCATTGCACCCATAACTTGTCCTATTCCTTTTTGCGACTTTAGACCTTCAGTAAACCCTAACAATCCATTTAAACCATTTTCTAACATAGCATCATATATGTTAGCCTTATTGACAACCTTAGATATCGCTTCACCCCACATAACTTGTGTTTTAGTTAAATGTCTTGAAGTCTGATCTCTGTCTAATTTCATTTCTTTTTCTTTTTCGGTTTTTTGTTTTTTCAAGGCCTCAAGCTCGTCTTCAAGTATTTTTTTCCTTGCGGTGTCTTTTGTGTTTTTGATTGCTTCTTCATGAGCAGCAATATCTGCTTCTATCTCGGAATGCTGTTCTTCCAAGGTTTTAGTAATTCTTTCGCCCTGTTCGGTATACTCGGCCAATTCACTATTATTGATAGCTTCTAAATCCTCTGCTCTTCCGCTTTCAAGCTTACCTAAATTATCATAATAAGTCGCACGATCATCCAAAATACCATTTTGAACCTCCTGCAGAGCCTTTTCTTGGTTTTGATAACCGTTAAGTTTTCCTCTTAACAAGCCCATTTCAGCATCTTTTGCTATTTCGCTCTCTGTTAAGCCTTTTTTTCTTAACTCAGCTTCTTTCTTTTCGCATTCTTTTTCAACGCTTGTTTTCTCTCGGCGAATCGCCGCTAATTCTTTATTGTTTTGTTCGTAAAGCTCCTCTATCTTTTTCATCTGTTCAGCTTGCGCTTCAACAATAGCAGAAGCCTTCATTTTGGCAATGTATTTATCTACTTGTTTCATTGCCTCATCGTACTTTACAATTTGACCGTCAACAATTTCTATATTTGTACCGAGCGCCTCGTTCAAATCTCCGACAATGCTGGTCGCCAGTCCCTCATATCCTTTTTTTACCTTTCCTGTTTCATCAGTAATCGTTTCCAGCTTTTCTTTTAAGGTCTCATAATGGTTGATGCTTTCCATCGATGAAGTAATCATATCCGTCTTAGACGTTTCTAATTCCTCATAAGATTTTTTTGCCTCTTTTATTGCTTCATTGTGTTTGAAAAGCGGATCTGTGTCATCATATGCTGCTGCCAAAGCTGTGAGCGCAGCTGTTACCCCCGCAATTCCTGCTATTAACCACACATGTGGTGACAGCGACTGAGCTGCATTAAGAGCAGATTGAGCTGCAGTAGCCAGTGTTATCTTCCCGGTCAAAACACCAACCAAGATTTCACTTGCTTTAAAAGAACCATTTAACGTTCCTTGTGCAATCGTCAATCCATTGTTGGCAGTTTCAAATAGTTTTAATGACAACCTAGCTTCGTCAAAACCTTTCTTGAAAGGCATTATGTATTTTTGATAACCTTTCATCGCCATCATGCCACTTCCGATACCCGTCAAAATCGGTATGATTTTCTTGCCGTTATCAATCAAAAACGCAAAACCATCTACCAATAAAGGCAAGGCATCAGCTGCTAAATCCAATACTGTCTCAACAATAGCACCGAACCCATCAGCGACCTTTGACATCGACTTACTTAACTTACCTGATGACATGGAATGCGAAAGGTCATTGACCTTATCCATAGCACCTTCTACTGCTTTTTTTAGCGGCTTTTCAAAATGTTCAAATGCTGCTATTCCCAAACCCTCTAACGAGCTTCCTAATAAGGTTATTTTCCCTTTAAGGTTGTCATTCATGGTGTCCGCCATTTTTTGAGCAGTTCCATCAGCATTATTGATAGAATTAGAAAGCTTTTCAAAATCAGAATCGCTTGCGTTTATTATCGCTAAAAAACCTGACATCGCTTCCTGCCCCGCTAAAGAAGCAGCTCGTTGCGCCTTTTCTTCATCGGTAAGATTCGCAAAAGCTGAGCGCATCTCTCTCATAAGCTGATTAAATGGTTTGATCGTTCCGTCAGCATTGGAGATTGTGATTCCGAGCGCATCCATTGCGCCTTGTACCTCGTCAGTCGGTTTAATCAATCGTGACAGCATACCACGCATCGCAGTACCCGCTTGGCTTCCCTTGATTCCTGCATTGGCCATTAAACCGATCGCCACAGCGGTATCCTCGACAGAATAGCCCAATGTTCCGGCTAAGGGAGCAGCATACTTGAATGTTTCGCCCATCATCCCTACATTTGTATTACTGCTCGATGATGCTTTTGCTAAAACATCCGCAAAATGTGCACTATCCTTTGCTTGTAATCCAAAAGCTGTTAAGGCATCAGTCACGATATCTGAAACACTTCCCAATTCCTCGCCTGATGCAGCTGCAAGGTTCATGATGCCGCTGATACCGCTCACCATTTGAGAAGCATCCCATCCTGCCATAGCCATATACTTCATGGCTTCACTGGCTTCCGTCGCGCTGAATTTGGTAACAATTCCCATTTCCTTTGCTTTATCCGTTAGTTTTTGGACTTCGTCACTTGATGCACCGGAGATAGCAGCGACCTCAGACATACCCGCCTGAAAATCAGCACCCACCTTAATAGCATAACCGCTTAAACCTACTGCAGCTGTTGACATGGCAGTCATCGCTTTTGTCGCAATACCACCGATTTTATTCATCCCTGAGCTAAAACCACTGTCATCTATTTTAGTATCAAACTTCAATGATCCATCCGTTTTTGTCATACCCGCACCTCCTTTCGCTTACCACAAAACTGAACCTATATTTTCCTCTGTCATTTCAGGTGCCGGAATAGCTATAGCTCTTTGTTGCTTTCTTAATTGATTTCTTTGTTTTTTATCAGAAATATCGCTAAGCTTAGTGGATCGAATAGCTATACGTCGCATCAGCTCACAATCAGCATCCAATGAGGAAAAGAGTGCTAAAAAATGCCACCAATGCAAATAGTCTATATTGATCAAATCAATTCCATAGCATTCCTGAAAAGCACCTATTACATAATCACAATCATATGTAAAAGAAAAAACATATCTCGAGTTGGTAGATATTCCCTTACCGCTTGCTTTATCATCAAAACGATGACCTTTTAAAAAACTTGATACGCAGCTGATTGTATCTTCATCAAACGGAGGTAATTCATCGATAAATATGTATTTCAAATACCCATACAGCATTAACGCTGTTGTTTTTTGATCAAGCAGCATCTCATTCAACGCTATCCAACGATAGAAATTCGTATCTATTCGATACTCCTGATTGTGAATCGTTAAAGTATTAGGCAGCCGTTCAAACAAAAGATTTATCATCTTGAAATATATTTACTCAACAGAGCTGCGGTATCACCTGAAATTTTTGCGTTGTAAGAATGCGTGGCCTCAATATACTTGATAAAATCCGCAAAAACGATATCACATATTCTTGCGTTCATACGGCCCTCAAAAATCTTTTGACTCGTGCCTTCTCCAAACAATGTGTCAAAGAAATCATAATACATTTTACAGTAAGCCTTGATCTGTACTTGACGAGCAGCATTTTTATCAAAGCTTTTTTCCAGCTCCGATAATACATCACATGCATTTGTGTATTTTTCAACATCGTTTAAATCTTGCAAATCAAGTGTAAATTCATTATTGTTTATATTCCATGCGGGAAATTGATTATCCATGTTAAATTGCTCCTTTTCAAAAGTAAAGCCCGGAATAATATCCGAGCTTATTTAGTTGTTTTCGGTTGCACTGATGCAACTGAAGCCGCCGATTCTGTTTTGATTTTGCACGTTTTCCAATGGCCGTCATCTGAAATCACTACTACCTCTTCTTTTTCAGATTTGCTGCGGAACGCACCGCTGTATGTGTATGTGTTCTCATCGTCACCATCAGAATCAGGAATTACGGCATAGCTGCGTTTAACCGCATGATAGCCGGTTTTATCCTCAGTCGGTTTTGTGAAATCAACCACAATGATATTTCGCACTGCATCTGTACCGACAAGCTCACCGTCAGCAATCTTCACCAATTCCTCTTGAACAGGATCATTTGTATACAAATCAAAAGCATAATCATAAGAAGGGCTGTAGCCTGTAATATCCGTTACCTCACCGGATTCATCAATATACTTCCGACTGTATTCATTAGGATTGCTCGATTTACTCATACTGGTAAAATGGCACATACGATGATAAATCTTTTCATCACCGCTTAAACATTCTAAAAATGCAACCTTTTTATCTCGGGTTACTAATTTTTGATTCTGAATAACATCACTCATTTTTTATACCTCCTAATTTTTTAAATAAGTAATACGGCACTGTATCAAGTACCGTGCTGTTTTTTCATCCGCTGCAAATAAATATGCAGATGATAACACTTCGATAGATTGGATGCCGTCTACAGTAGGTAGCACTGCATTTTTATCTTGTTGCTCTACCCAATCTGCAAACGCCTCATAAAATCCACTGTTTTCAATGTTAGCTAATACGTCGCTTGAATAATACTCCACAGACATAAAAGAAAACTGATACTGCCTTAAGCTTCCGCCATCGGTATATTGCCGTATAATCGGTGTACAAACTTCAGGATTGATACTATATTCTGTCGCTAACGGACCTAAATAATCTACACCGATCTTTCCCTCTTTCAATAAAGGGCACTGACAGAAATAGGCTCGCAGTGCTTCGATGATTGTGTTATTTTCCGACAATTCGACCTACCCCTTTCAAGATATCTTTTTTATCTTTTACTTTCATTCGTTCAAACCATTTGGCACCTCGATTAGGTGCTCCAGTATATGTCAAAGGTATATTGGTTAATTTTTTAGGTGCTTTTCCTACCATCACCTTGCCATAGTATTGATAACGTGCATATGGAGAGTTATATTGAACCAATCCACTTCCGATATTGGTCGCTCTGATTCCTGATTGAATCAAATAACCGTTAAACCGAGGGGTTAACGGATCGCATCGTCTCAACACTTCACTGTCAACGTAGCGCTGTGCTTGTTGAAAGGAAAGTGTTTTATCGGCTGCGAAATCCTTTCTGAATTGCAGCACACCGCGCATCGTGCCACCGTTTATCTTGGCCTTGATTATTTGATCTTTGGGTTGTCTGATTGTCATGAGCCGCTGATCCTTATATGTTTGGTGTAAGGGCTGCCCTTATCGTTCACAGAATATGATGTGATTAAGAACACACCATCCGTGTGCTTTAAAAGATCATTAGCTGTAGCATTTTCAATAATGACCTCACCCTTCAGCACATAGTCACCTTTTGAGAATATCAATTCTTTAGATGCATTTTCTAAGGGAATCCTTATTGTATAGCTATCTGCATAAACCATCCCTTTTTCTGTTACTTCAGAAGCAGTTTTCACAAACCACGAGCAACCATGTATTACGGTGTGTAGATAGGTTTCAATTCGCTTCTCCTTATCATAGGTCTTATGATAAAGCGTTATTGTGTCGTTGCAGTTTAGCATTATCCAATACCTCGATACAATAAACCGGTCGTAGCTAAATGCTTCACAGCGATTTGATATAGCTCCCTATTAATAGCATTGCTCGATTTTTCTTTCTGATAGGTAACGCTATAACCGTCTGTAGACTCACTGGAGATACCGCTGTGCGATTTCTGTGCTTCACAGTACAAATATTCAGCAATTTCACAAACACACTGTTTTGCTTCTGTGGGAATCTCTTGTAGTCCTTTCAAACGTCCGAACGTAAAGCGGTCGAGTTCTAAACGAGCCTTATACTCATATTTAGAAAAGGACTCCTCAGGAATGATATCCCCAAAGAAGTCCTTCGTGTAATCTTCAAAGGTTGCGTACATTATTCTGTCTTATCGGTTTCCGCTACTGTTTTAGCAGGTTGAGGTTCGATCGAAGTTAGAACAATATCTTTTGTGACAGCAGCATTTGTTACTTGAACACTGTCGTTTACATTTCTGCACCCTTTCTTTGAAACTTTTACCGGATAGTATCCTTCGCGTAAATAGAATACCGCTTGACCGGTTGCATCAGTTACCAATTTAGAACCGTTCACATCTACACGTGCGCCTTCAATCGGTTTTGCATCATCGCCACTGCCGTCCTTTACGGTAAAGGTTACAGTTTTTGCGGTGTAAGGTGTTGCCGGTTCTAAGTATGCAAATGGGCATCCGGTGCGGTTTTCATCAATGCGTGTTGCCGGATTTGGTAATGCCCATCCCATGCGGAACACGACACGTAACGCAATCATATCCTGCTGGGCAAGATTATACACGATTTCTTTTGTTACAGGATCTTGGATAACGCCCTGATCTAAAATCTTAACTGTGATATCTTGACGAATTGCATATACAGCCTGCTTAAAGTCACCGGCTACCAACTGGGCAACACTCTTATCATAGCTACCATTTGTCGGGAAGTACATCGGCGCGCCGTCTAAAGCGTATTGAGTAGTACCTTGCATATCGCTCTTGAAAATCAATGTTCCATCTGTTGAACGAATACCACGCAATTTAGCACGCATTCCTAAAGAAGCTAAGCAGCCGTTTACCATATAGCCATCTTCTTCAACCTTGTTAAAAACACCGCCTTCGCCTAATAGCTTAGTATACAAATCAGCTGAGCCGGAATCAGCGACATTGTTACCAGCTTGACGTGCTAAAGTAATAATATCATTCTGCCATTCTGTAGGACGATTCACACCAAAAACAATGGCAGAGTCAACGCACTGTCCGATTGCTTCATTTACTCGCGGAGTGATTTCTCCCATGATGTCAAATTCTGCATCATCAAGTACAGCTTCCGGAATAGGTACAATAACTGCCAATTCTCCCGCTGTCAAGTATACATTGTCCCATGCTTGACGAGTTGTTTGTTTCATACCGGTATCGCCGTTTACCCAATAAGCAGTCGGTAAGAAATCCAATACTCTAATACGTGTTTGTTTGCTTGTCATGTTCGGCAGCTTACGAGCCAAACCCATGAATACGCTCTGCTTTGGAGCGTCCTGAAAAATTGTGGATACGACCTGTTCTCTGATTAAAGCCTCCACATCCTGTCGATTTGTAATGTTTACTGTCATAACGAATTTTACTCCTTTCCGAACAGCGATCTAAGCGCTGTGTTAGCCTGTTCTTTTTTATTCGCTACATCTTCATTTGGTCCACTTGTTTTAGAGACCACAAAAGGCACTTTACCAAAATAATCAGGCGCGAGCTCTTTCGCTTTGTTTATTAAGGCTTCCGTGTCCTTTAGTTCGTTTTTGCCATCGAATTCTACTGAATCAACACCACCAAGCTTATAGAGAACATAGTCCTTGTCTTTGCAATCTCCTAATGCCTCAAACAACTTTGATTTTTTGATTCCGTCATTCTTTTCTTTCAACAGACCTTCATAATCTTTTTTGTACTTATCGCGATCTGCTTCAATAGCACTGAAATCTCTCTGCTCTAGCTGTTCCTTTTCGCCTTTCAGCTTTTTGTAACTCGTTTTCAGTGAGTTGTAATCTGAGCGCAAAACATATCCATCTCCTACTGCCTTCATCACGGCACTTTGTTGTTCTTCGCTCAATTCGATGCCAAATCCTTTAATAACATCTAATACCTGCATTTCACTTACCTCCTTATTGTCGGGGCGGTTCCCGTATGATAGTGGGCAATATATCTCTTGCCATCGAGTGGTGGACAGTTTTATGCCATATCTAGGGCAAAAGAAAAGCCACGCTATGGTGGCTAAATAAAAAAACACGCTATGGGCGGTAACGTGCTAATTATTTTCAAAGTAATCAAAATATTCTTGGGTTATTATACCTTGCTCAAGGTTTTTTAACATCCTTTTATGTATCCTCTCATATTCATCAGGACTGCAATCACTTTTTGTTACTAAATGGGGCACTAGTGGCTCACTAATACGTGCCAAATACTTATCGTGGTCACTCAACTCTTTGTATGCCTCTGCTTGCTCATTTAGCGGAAGCTTCTTAAATTCTTCAAATGTCATTATTATTCCTCCTCAAGCCAAATACTCCATACATTATCGTTTTTCTGCATGTTTTTTACATAAAATTTTGCTTCTCTCTTGAATAAAACTTCATTCTCTCGTTGATTATATTTTCTAATGTCCTTCCCACGCTTAGAAAGTATATGTACTTGTACTTGTGCATCTTCATTATACACTAAATCTGTAGTTGATGAAAGATATTGATTGTAACAAATCTCGTGTCCGACCTTATGCTTGGCTACAAACTCTTTAATATCATTGTCATACATGAAGCATATCGACCTGTTCACAATGCCTTTATAGTTCTTTGTTTTGCTAAGAACTGAATCTAAGTTTTGAACAAATTGTCTTTCCTGATCTGATAGTTTTGCGCCTATACGCAATTTTTCATTGATTTTATATGATCCACTGCTGATATAACTCATTAAAGCACCGTATTCCTCTTTACTGTAAACACCTTTCTTTTTTATAGCACCAACTACACCTTTACCATCAATGTATATTCGATCACGTTGTTCACGCAATCCCATAGCCTTTGAGAACTTCACATATTCATCCATGCTCGCCCTGTATTTTCCTTGCATGAACATGATATCTAACGGATCGCCATCACCTTCCTTTAATGCCTGTATTGCTTCTCTTTGCGCTCTCATACGTGTTTCTATGACACGTTGCCTTTGCGTCGCTTCGTATCCGGTATATTCCTTGCCGTTGAATGTCTTTGGCGTATCTTCTTTCTCATTCTGTTCTCTCAGCCATTCATCGCTCCAATTTCGCTTACTTAATCCTTTAATGAACGGATAATACACATGATAACAATTAGCACCGCATAAGCCTTCCACTGTACCTAATCCGCACACTGTTACAAGCTGTGCTTTCGTCCATACCTGTCCATGCCATTCCCGATGAGTCGGCCTCGCATTGGCGTGCCACGCAACTTCAAAGGTATCACAGCCAAGCTGTTCGGCGTGATAATCGGACATTTCTTTTGTGAGTTGTGTTAATGCAGTCGATACGCTTCGTCTTGCAGCTACAGTAACACGGTTATGATGTCCGCTTTCGTAGTCAATCCATCGCAAGCCGCTGTTTGTCATTTGACTGACTGCTTTTTTCAAACTTGTTTTGGAATCGAATCCGCCGCTTGCCACTTGAAGAATCGCATCATCAAGCACCGCTTTGTAATATTCACTTAATGCCAAAGCTTTCTTGCCTGTTGCTCCATTCACAACAAACCCGAGTGTTTTTGAAATGTTGTTTATACCTCCTTTGCATTGCGCTTTTAGATTATATACAAGCGATTGGATTACCGCATTCTTACTATACGGTACAGCTGATTTTCCTACAGCTGCATATAGATCCTTGTTGTCGATATAATCTATCTGTACTGCTTGTTCCAATACTTTATCCACATAAGCATCTGACTGAGCTATCGTCTGTTTCAATAAATCAGTCATTTGCTTATCACTGTATCCGAATATCCGCTGTAATTGGTTCAGCTGATAATCCGCCGTACGTGTTACAACACCGGTCTGCTTAATTCGTCTTGCCATATCGTTGATGATCTCTTGCTCAAGGTCCAGCCATATAATTTCATTGCCGTATCCAAGCGCTTCGATTTCTTCCGGTGTCATGCCATAGGCTCACTTTGCGACGGGAGTTTTTCTCTTGCTTCTTCAATCGTTTCACCATACCACTTTGCCCGATATTCTTCAAGGCTCATGGCGCCCAGTGCAACATCTTCTCTATCGGTGTTTCGTTCCTTTTCTGCATCCACAACTATGCTGTCATCCCATTTAAACGAAATATTATATGCACCTTGAGGACATAAACCGTATACGCTACAATAGAAATCCATTGCGTCCACCAAATCAATTAACGCATCTTGAAGAGCCATTTGCGTATCAGAAACCATTGTATAAGAACGTTGCTTGCTTGACTTAATTTCCTCGGCTGTCTTATCCACGTTTTGTGGGTCGCTGAGCGTACCATATGCCAAGCTGCAATTAAATTCGATCATCCTTAACAGTTCATTGAAACCTTTAAACAGTGCGTCCGCTCTGATATCAGGACTAAACACATCTAACAACGGCTTATCGACTGCTCCACCACCATACTCTACAGGGCGGTATAGCCGTTCTTTGTGAGATGGCGCAATTTTCTTTGCCTTATCATTAGGATCGTCTCTCAACATACTTTCAGAAATATGTATTGCAGCTTCCTTGGCTTCATACTCCCAACTAATCTGACTGTATCTGTTATCCGCTTCCTTGATGAGATCTACTGCTCTTGCATAAACAGAACAACCAAGCGGATTATCACTGTCTCCCGAATTCGCTAACGGGACCCTGAAATATCCAAAAGGCACTTTTTTCACATTGGAAAATACTACTTCATATTCCAGCTTATTCCATTCAGCTACAGATTGCACCGGTATTTCAGAGCCAAGCACCGCATCGGTCGTGCTTTGATACGCACGATTCCTTATTCTTAATGTTCCATTAATTAGCTCGTGATCTTCTAGCCTAGTATATATTGATTGTCCTTTGCGCAACTGTTCAGCAAACACACATCGTGTAATATTGCCTGAACCATCAAACGCAACCGGAAAAAAGGCATTTGCCTGTATGTACTGCACGCTTAATCCTTGTTCTGTTACATACGGCTTGAATACCACACCGCCTTTAGCACATCCATATTCAACATATCGCCGCAACCCTTTTAATGTTTCTCCATAGAATGTTTGCAAATACTCGGCTCTTGGACTTCCTGATATTTCTGATTTCATTTCCAAGGTAACAAGTCTCGCGATTTCAGAAGCAATAGCCGATGCCAAATTGCAGCTTTTTATGTTCTTGTTCAGCCACGGAGCCTTATTTTCGAACATCCTAGACCAAAGATTGATATCAAGGGCCATTTTACCTGTTAGAGCCATATCTATCTGCGTATCGGAATGTTTATTCAGTTCCTTTGCAATAAAACTCATCATTCTGTTAAAATCCATATCATCACCTCTTATTCATATCGGATAAACTTCGTTATATAACGCTCAATCGTATATTCAAAGGCATCCAATGTATCGATATCACTTGTTCCGTTATCCAGTCTTTCATCCTCAACCAACTTATCCGGATTCCATATAGCACTGCACAGCGCTGTTACCAAAGAATCACACATTTCTGCCATATAATAAAAACGCATCTGCGCCATCATTCTATTAGTGAGACGAATGCGTTCTGTTATTACTTCTTTCAATGCGTTGTCTATCCTAAGCCAGCCTAAGCCTTGCTTTTTGGCCGTGCTGCGTAATCCGTTGATTAATGTTTGTTCTGCACTATCACAATACACATGTGTGATATTTCCGTACATGTTTAAAACTCTATAACAGAAATCTATGAAATACTGCCCCAGTTTATCAGGATCTATATCTCCGTTGCTGCAATCGTACCACTGGGAAGCTAAAACAATAATTTCTTGATAGTTTCTTGTAATTCCGGTTGCCACAAAAGCATGTCCGGAACCGTTACCGCCAAAATCCACACCGATGATAATCTCTGATAAATTAGGCGGCTTTTCTTTTTTCTTAAATCTATTTTCTCTTGTTTCGGTTTCTGAATTTACGGCATCCGCAAAAGCTCTGTATATCAGACCTTCGGCAATTACCCGCTTGCCTAGGATATCACGCTGATACCATATACTCTTTTTATCGTATTGACTTTCGATTTCAAGTTTGCGTTCATCAGAGATGTTGACGTTATCTTTTAGTGTGAAATGTTCATAATTGTATCCACCCAGTAAATTCCCTTCAGCATACTGCTTAGCGTATTTATCAATATATTCTGTGTATATCTTAGCTTTTGGGTTGTCGGGGTTTAGATCCCAAAAAATTTTACGCTTATGCGCTGCAAGCTGTCTGTTGAAAGCCTCTCTGATCGTGTTTTCGTGATGCAGGTTGATTTCTGTTGCTATCCACATACCGTATGAATTACCACGTATCTTTTTGAAAGAATCAGCTTTCGCAGCACCCGCAAATATTACAATGCGTTGTTTATTACAAGTAGATGGTCCTTTGATATATAAGCAGTCATTGCCTTTGTATTTGCCCCAATGTGATTGCCCTCTGAATATGTACTCTAATCCAAAGCCATTGGCGTCACCGATATTCAGCTTTGCGTTGGCTACGGTAGAGCCTGTCGCGAGATGAATGCGATCTCTTGTTGATTTTAAATCATGTGCAAAAGCATAAATGTTGTCCACTGTCTTACCTGCACGCACAGCACCTTCCGCAACATTATAGATACAATCGTTGCATTTACGGATATATGATATATGCTTAGAACCAAAATTAAACGGTATCGTCTTTTTCTTTGTTATTTTCGCCATATATCATTTCATCCGTTTCTGCAGTATCCTCTATCTCTGTATTGTTTCCGGTTAACTTATCTGTCTGCGCTTGTATTTGCGCTAATCTTGCCTTTTGTATCTCACTGGCTGTCTCCCAGTTTCGATGCAGCAGGGCATCATAATCCTTGATCATTGACATCAGTGTACCCATAGCACGACTTTGTGCTTTCATGTTACTTGCCTCTTTATCCCAAGCTTGTTGGACCTCATACCCTAAAGAATCACCCTTGAAAGTCAATTCCGTTGTTTTGTCATCTTTATTTAAAACGTGCATGATATTCTGAGAATGGATCACTCTTGCATATTGCAGCTCAATCCCTTGCCATACAACATCCAAAGGGTCTTGCGGCATCTCTTTTATGATTTCTATAAGCTCTGGCGGAACGTACTTGGAATATAGCCCGTGCTTCATCGCATTTTGGTTTCCGAGGTTCTTTCCTTTAGCATTTTGATTGCCCGGTTGTCCACCTCGTTTTTTCGGAGTACTCCAATCACTTTTTTTCGGAGTACTCCGATTATTTCCCAACCATTTATCTTTGCATTTCCAACCGGATACCGTCTTTTCGGAGCACCCTAGAATGCCTGCAATCTCTCTGTTGCTAATCTGTCCGTCATGCTCATCGAATATCTCTTTAGCTTTTTTTCGATTTTCTGATTGCGCCTTCGGCATTCTATCACACTCCTTTCTGGATAAAAGATTTTTTCATTACTTTTTATTGCATATTCTGATATAATGATTATAAGAACAAGCACGTTATTGTTCTAGGAGCACATTAGCGGAGGTAACTATGTTAACAAAACTTTTGTTCTCCCCCGGACTCATGATCTAGCTGTATAAGTCAATACCGCGGGATTAGTGCTGAGCGCGGTACTCATTTGCACTGATTCATTGGCGATTACCTGCAAGGATTCGCTACCCTAGTACGTGTTAATCGCGATATCAAAGCTTATGAAAATGATACAGTGGGGGTTATGCAAAGCGGGGCATGATGGGTGTGCTCATCAAACTTTGCAGTCAGAGTAATAGGGTTTACTTTGAAGAGTCCTAGCACACAACAGTTGGCGGACCCTAACGTCAACTGTTTTTTTTTATGCAATTTAAAAAGCACGTTTTCTCCTGTATCCCTTATCGTGGGCAGTTCTGCGTGCTTATCTCATAGGCGTATAGCCTCTATATATCTTTCAAGCTCTCGCTTGTCAGATACTTCTTTAAGTCGGCTAGCGGAGTTGCACCGCTATAGAGGGGAGATGTACTACTGCCGACATGTATTGCCGGATTGCTCCGGCTATGATAGAAAAGAAGAAATAAAGATTGGATTTCGTAGGGATTAGCTCTTTCCCTCGATATCCACACTATCATATTACCACGTTTTTTAAGGAAAAATGTTTCCACTTAAAATAAACCCTTCAAAATCTTTTGCGACCGTTTAAATATTGCCGAACGTGAATAGTTATATTTCTTCTCAATATCAGCATATCTCATTTTAACCACATACAGATCAATAACAAGGTTTTTGTCCTCTAAGCTATTTATCGCTTCGATTTTTTCACAATACCTAATTCGGTCTATGTAGATTTGCCTTTCTCTTGTCAGCTTTGTTTCAATCTCCATCAATTCTAGTTTTGCGACATCACTGTAAGGATCGTTTGCGTTCTCACAAATTGTGGCCTTTACGTTTGGACTACTTACCCCCTGCAAACGATAGGCAGCTTCTTCAAGCTTTAAATTATATTCCATGATTACGCGGCAATAATAATCGCATGATCTTAGATCTCTGATAAACTGATTAACCATTTCTGATGTATCTAACATGCTGCCGCCTCCTATCCTTTTAACACTTTCTTTATACGTTTGATTTCTGATAATATTTCTAATGGTTTACCACGCCAATTAACCTCGTCAAAGCTGTGCGGATCTATTGGGTGAGGCCTCTCACTTGGTGCATACCAAAAATTTATCTGCCTTATAGGCATTTGTCTATACGCTCGCAATTCTCCGTGTTCCGCCCTTGCTAGGTATCTAAAACCTTGCTTCTTTAATGTTTTTAACTGTTCTAAACGATATTCCAATTCGCTTTTTCCCATTCGTATTTCCTCCTATTCGTCGTTTTGCATTCCCTTAGTTTATTTTCGCTTTTAAGGCATTCATTAATGCTTGCTGTGAGACATCCTTTTGTTCCAATGAACGCATCACATCCTCATCGACTGTTCCGTTAGATAACAAGTGGTACACGAATACCGGTTTCTTTTGTCCTTGCCTATGTAATCTCGCATTTGCTTGTTGGTAAAGTTCAAGATTCCAATTAGGCAACGTGTACCAAACAATCGTGTTCCCTCCCTCTTGCAGGTTCAGCCCATGTCCTACCGATGCCGGATGTACAAGCAAAATATCAATATCGCCCTTATTCCAATCTTCTACATCCTTTTGCCTTTCAATCTGTCTAACATCTAAATCCTTAAAAGTATTCTTTATACGTTCAAAATCAAATTTGAAGTAATAAAATACTAATAAAGGCTTTCCGTTAGCCGCAATCACTAAATCAGACAGCGCTTCTAATTTATAATCATGAACAGCTATTGGCTCATGATTATCATCATAAACCATTCCTGAAGCAAACTGTAACAGTTTCCCCATAACAACTCCTGCATTTGACCCTACCAACATATGATGATCTTCAAGCTCAAGAATTTTCTCACGTTCAAACTGTTTATATTCTCTAAAAAGACCATTTGGCAATTCGATATCTACCGTAATATTTGTGCGTTTCGGTAATGATAACCAGTCCTTAGCTTTCAAACTCATGCAAATATCCCCTATGGCATCATATATTTTTCTTTCCGAGCCGGGTACCAAGTTCCATTCATATACAACATGTCCATTACTTTTTCCCGGCTTAAAATATCTGTTATGAAATTCTGTTAATGTTCTCCCCAATCTTTCCCCACGATCCATAAGATATATTTCCGGCCATAAATCTGTATAGTTACGCGGCGCTGGCGTTCCGGTCAAACCGACAAACCTAGAAACCTTTGGCATGATTTGTTTCAATGCTTTAAACCTCTTTGCCTTTGTATTTTTAAAACTTGATAGTTCATCCACAACAACCATATCAAAATTCCAATGATTCCCTAAATAACTTACCAGCCACTGCACGTTCTCGCGATTGATCGTGTATATATCAGCATTTGTATTAATCGCCAGTTTCCGCTGTTTGACGTTACCTAATATTTTTGATACAGACAAATGTCGCAAATGATCCCATTTTTGGATCTCTGCATCCCACGTGTAATCAGCAACTCGGATCGGTGCAATTACCAATACTTTGTTTACGGTAAAATAATCATACATCAGCTTATCAATTGCGCTTAAAGTTATACTGGTCTTTCCTAAAGTCCCATATCAAGAAACAACCCGCATTTAGGGTGTTCGATGATATGGTTCTCGGCAAATAATTGATACCCATGTGGTACATACTTCATCAGCCATCACCTCTTTTCATGTACTCTATGAATTGATCTACCTTGTTTTTCGTATCGAGGCAAATCACATCAAATCCTTGTTTCTGTAATTCTGACCTTCTGTATTGTTGTAACTTCCGCAAATTACCATTTGGTCTTTTCATCTCAACGAACCAAATACTTCCCTGTCTGATAATCAGTCGATCAGGTACACCTGATGTGCTTGGGCTTGTCATCTTCCACGCTAAACCGCCAATCTTTTTTATTTGGCTTATTAGATATTTTTCAACGTCTTTTTCAATCATTTTGAGGCTCCTTATTTTTAAAGGTTACAAAATTACCAAGTTACTTCTCTTTGAAACTCTATTATATATATGCGTATTAGGGCGTATAGGCGTTATATATTACGTCCTAATTGATATATTTTATATTTAATAGAACTTTTAGTAACTTTGGTAACCATTGCAATCTTACCCTTTATTTATCGATTATAATTTGGTTACTGAATTAGTAACCGTTTGTAACTTGGTAACTTTTTATGGTAACCAATTCTTTAGTTTCAGTAACCACTTAAAATGGTAAAGAGTCATCGTCAATTATAGTTCTGAGAAATCCCTTTTGTGCGTTATAAGGTGGAGGGAATTTCAAATTTTTGTTTGCGTCTTCCCAGCCTTCAATAGTTCTCAACATCGCCCTGATTTCTTTAGATTTGAATTTTTCCAAATCAGCCTTATTCCTACCAAACAGTTCACACCATACCTCCATTACGCACACTCTATTACGCTTATGATAACCCGGATGTGCTTCATCATCGTTATAACTATCTACATATTGCTGACGCTCATAAAGACTCATCTTATTCCAGTCAGGCGGTAAATACATATCAAGATATCTTTTAATCAGTCCTAGCCTCGAATCTTCTTCAGCATGTTGTTCTTGTGCTTCGCGTGCTAACATTTCTTCTTCCTTACTTAAATAAAGCTTTTCACCTTCGTTATACAGTACTTTTGCCTCTGCCCATATCTGCTTAACTATTATCGGATTAAGTTCTTTAAACAAATCCCTTGTACACTCACCGCTCACATCAACGACCCAAAATCTACGATTTCCTGTTTCGTCTTTAAGGAACTGCTTCTGATTTGTTGTTCCGATAAATATCGTTTGTCTTGGAAATGCTTCCGATCTACTCGCATAAGCCTGTCGATAACGATCCTCACACTTAGAAAGATAATTCTTAATGGCTTCGGTTTCAGCTTTCTTCATTGCTGATAATTCTCCGATTTCCATGATCCAACATCCTTGCAGCTGTTCATAGCTTTCCTTACCTGATACTGCCGTCAAGGAGTCGCTATACCATTGACCTCCTAACTTATTAAATATTGTGCTTTTACCAATACCTTGAGGCCCACATAATGTCAACATGGTATCAAACTTAACTCCCGGCCGATAAATACGTGCCACTGCACCGCATAATGTCTTTCTTGTTACGGCTCTTGTATATGGCGTATCGGCAGCACCTAAATAGTCAATTAATATAGAATCTACTCTAGCTATTCCGTCCCAAACACACCTGTCAAGATAATCCCTAACCGGATGTATTCTGTTTTTCTCAATTACGGTACCTAAACCATCTTTAATTTTTTTCTCTCCGGTAAGTCCATATATTTTTTCCATATACAATCTTAAGTTGGCATCATCACGATCTCGTAAAGCCTCATCAGATCTTGCGATTCCAATTTTGCGCCATGGTAAATCACTTAAAACAATGTCACGATACTCAAATTCATTATAAGCGAATATACCCTTTAAATTTGGGTCATTCTCAAGTATAGTTACTACATTTCCAATAGAGGAAATGACACCGTTTTTATTCTTTTCCAACATAGCATAAACTTTGTCAGTAGACTGCAGATCGATTTCAGAGAAGTCATCTTGCGCTTCTTGAAAACGCTCTTTACCTATCAGCTGTGATGTTTTTTCATCCTTACGTGCAAAATCAACCATTGCCAAATAAGAAGGTAACTTATTGATCGGAGTATCTGCTTTTGCGCTATCATCCAAATCCCTAAACTTATGTATCCTTACTAAATCAAAAGCGTTATGACTACTACCGTCATTAGCAGGATCGGTCGAATGATTAGAATACGCTAATAAATCATCATATAGAACGAGCCCTGAAGCTGTTGTACCGTTTATATATGTATAACGATCTTCTTTATGCGTAGACTCATATACATTAGCTAAGAATGTATCAATAACTTCACTGACAGAATAAGCACGACAGAAGGCTCCTATAATGCCCGGCTTTTCTTGAGGATCACCTAAACGCTTATTGTTCTTATGAATATGCTCTGTTTCTTTGCTTGATTGCGGCCAGTAGCTTGTGTCTGTCCAATCGGGATAACTGTTGAGCACTTCATCAGGATTTAAAACTTCTCCGTCTTGTACCTCATAAATATATCTTCCGTCAGACGGCGTGCTCGGCCAATACATTAGTCTTGATGCTTGGTACGTTGTAATATCAAATAATTCAATATTTAACATATCTGCTACTTTGCGCGAAACTGCCTCGTATTCATCGGGCGATACCTCTCTCGATAGGGGCACGATAAGACGTAGTCTTGGCTTATTTTCAGTACTGCTATGCGTTGAATAAATCAAACAGGTAAAATCATACAGCTCAATCAAATCATCCCAAAATGTTGTTGTAGCATAATCTATATCTAAGGTCAACATACTGCGCGTTAACACGTTTTCCGCTTTTCTGCTTCCGTTTTTCAAATGCCCGCCGACAAAACCACCGACGTCCTTTACTCTGTCTTTATCCTGTTTAGAAAAATGGCTGTATTCCGCAACGGTCTCATTTGTTTTATAGGGCTCCTTCAACTTCTTTTTTAACTCCACCCATGAGATCTCGGTATTTTTCCAATGTTTATCAAAGCGAGATTTACCGATGCTTATTTTTAGATTATTCATGCCGCATCCTCCTAATCTTTCTTATAATAATCAGATATAAATGCTTCAGCATTCAATTTTAAATTAGGTGCCCAAGATATCGGAGAATCCATAATAGTTTTGATTTTGGCTAAATGCTGCTCTGCTTCTGCTTCAGGAACCTCTACCACTACTTCATCATGAATATGCATAACAATATGGTAATTAGCTCCCTGTAGTCGTAACATAGTTAATGCTAAGCAATCTCGCGCAATCGCCTGTACGATGTTTTCTACAAGCTTTCCACCATAAGTATCTACGGCTTCCCATTTCCTGCTTACCTGATTCATACCCATAAAGGATATTTTTCCATCTTTTAATCGTGCTTGCTGATAAATCAAAACACGACTTGAAGGCAGCTGTATCAATAAGTTGCCCTTATGCCCGTTAAAGCTAAGACCATAACGACCTAAATTGACATGGCATTGGTACTCAATCGCTTCCTTACAACAATTTTCAATATCTTTCCACAGCTTAACGATATTGCTGTTTGCTTTCCGCCAAGCATAAACAATTTCATCCATGTCTTTATTGGACAGCCCCATTTTCTCGCCACCCATTTTCGATAAAGCGCCTTTAGCACCTTGGTAGCCGAGTGCGAGCTCTGCAATCTTACCCTTTTTCCTTAACTCTGATCCCTTAGTTACCTGCTCTATCGGAACATGGAACATTTGAGCAGCCGAAGCTTCGTATATTTTGCCATGCGTTTTAAATACTTCTTCTCGCCAAGTCTCTTTGGCAAGCCATGCAATGACCCTTGCCTCAATCGCAGAATAATCACTTATTATAAAACTGCTGTTTTCCTTAGGCACAAAAGCAGTTCTTATTAATTGTGAGAACACATCTGACACACTGTCATATAGGCATTCAAGTGTGTCAAAATCATTCTCTTTCACTATTTGCCGGACTTCATCCAATTCTCTTAGATCATTCCTTCTTAGGTTTTGGACCTGTATTAGACGTCCTGCCCATCTTCCGGTACGATTCGCCCCATAATATTGTAAAACGCCTCTAACTCTTTCATCATCGCAGACTGCCCTGTCCATAGCTTCATACTTTGAAACAGATGTTTTTCCCATTTCCTGTCTTATCTGTAGTACCTCTATAACGTCACGATCTTTCGCATTTAGTAAAAGCTCTTTAACATCATCTTTTGTCAGTGAAGAAATCGAATAGCCTTTTTCTTTTATCCATTGTTTTAATTGCGTTAGGCTATTAGGATTATCTAATCCTGTAAGTGCTATCGCTCGATTTATCAGTCTCTCGATATATGCGCTATTAAACAATAAAATATTTTTTACCATTGACATATCTAATTTGATGCCATAATCATTTATCACTTGATCTACAGCATATATTTGCTTTTCAAAATCACAAATAGGGTACTGTTCACAATAATTTGCAATTTCCATTTCCGTTACTACATCTTGGCGATTGTATTCTACAAATAATCGCCATCTATCCATATCATGGTATGGATAATTCCTTGTTCTGCCGCCATTACTTTTAGTAGGTTTACATGGACACGAAAAGAATTTTATTAATTCCTTTCCTGCTTTCATTTTCTGTTCCTTCAGCTTCAACACTTCAGCAACTTTGCTTAATGATCCGGGTAATCCGCACATCGCAGCATGCGCCATAGTACAATGCCATTGTGCGGGATCTAACTTTTCATTTAGATATTTAGATAGACAGATTCGTTCAAATTGCGCATTATAGGCCTTTTTAATAATGTTTTTATTTACTAAATCGTTTATCACTTGCCTTGGCAATTCATCTCCACATGCCAGTTCAATAACTTCTACAGGCATATCATCATACGCATATGCAAAGAGGAGGATATCGAAATCCTCACTCTCTACATACTTATAAACACCGCAGCTATTAAGATCTACTGAACTGTATGTTTCAATATCAATGCTCATTATTTTGGGCATTGCGATCACCCTAATCTAATCCGTCATCCGAATCAACATCAGCAAAATCTGATTCAGCTGTATGTACGTTACCCAAAGGTTCACCGTCCTCAACCTTCATGATATTATCAATGCTGCATCCGATACCAACATTTCCGTTAGCGTTATAAGGATATAGTGTAATACTTGCCAGTGCATAACAGCCGCTGTATACTTCATCAGGATCAACGATTTTATTTTTATATTTATCGATAATCCCCGGCTGGCGTCTGTTATTCGCATTGATGAAGTAATGGTTTTGATAGATATCATCATCTCTTTCCGTATCACCGTCTCTCAACGGAAGCTTCAAGTTTTTAGGTCGCTTACCGCCCCATTTACTCGAAATACCGTTTTGAATCGCTTTTTCGACTGCTTCATTTATAAGTTTCACTGTCATCTTATCTGATTTAGGAATCAGTAAAGAAACAGAATACTTTTTTTCCTGCCCTTCATGTGCTGAATATGCCTCAAATAGATGCGCATAACTCAGTCTTACGTTACCTGTAACTACTCTTGTATCTGATAATTTTCTTGCCATTTTTTAATTCCTCCTTAGCGGTTCTTCCGCTCTCTGATATTGGCTTTTTACTAAAGGCGGTTTATTAATCTACTGCCCTAATAGTTTCAAAATCTTTTAATGCATCCGGCGTAATTTCAGACCTCTTATCTGATACCGGAACTAATGTCGGCTTACCTCTTGGCTTGATAACTAATCCTTTATCTTCAAGGTAAGCTTTAAAACAACTCTTACTCATCATTT
The DNA here is from genome assembly GCA_947649125.1 of uncultured Erysipelotrichaceae bacterium. Classification (GTDB taxonomy): domain Bacteria; phylum Bacillota_I; class Bacilli_A; order Erysipelotrichales; family Erysipelotrichaceae; genus C-19. The sequence goes on from CANSQL010000004.1 coordinate 33,440, forward strand.
TTTCCATTTTACTGATACCTAAGAGTTTTCTTGGCTCAAACAAAACAGCCTCGACGTATCCCTGCTCTTTTAAAACTTGAATTACTTTATCTTGATCGGTATAAACGCGTACAGATCGCCCTTCAACAAGCTTATATCCGGGTATCTGATTTCCAAGCTTTGCCTGCTGTAAAGCGTATTCCTTAACACTATCTACCCAATTTGATATTTGATCTACAACGGGTAGAATTTCAGCTACTTCACTTTCACTCAAAAGATCCGGAGATATAAAATCCGATTTTGCCATTTCAAGGTTTTTTTCTGCTCTTGCTCTGCAGGCACCTCCTGCTTTACAGAATCGGCAATGGTCGCCGGCAACATATTCACCACGTCCATCATATGCTAGTTTAGCCTTGGGAGAAAGCTTCTCGCTTACCCACTCTGTAATTTCTTGCAGAGGGCACTCATCGATACTGATATGATCTAAGCGAGGCTGAACAATTGCCATTACAACGCAATCAATATTTTCATATAACTCATTGAACAGATTGTATGCACCCATTGCATAGCAGCGAAGCTGCTCGTTATCTTTCGCGGAAACCTTAACACCTTTCCCATATTTCAAATCAATCACATGAAGCCTGTTTTTGCATATGATAATCGCATCTCCGGTACCGAATCCTTCCGGTATTGTTGGGCGCATGTCAAGTTTCTGTTCTAGGAACAATACAGCATCTGATGATTGTGCTTTCTCACTCATATATGTTTCAGTAACATATTCAACATAAGGAAATACAGAAGCATACATTTCTTTATCATCAACGCATTCATCTGAAGGAATTACTGAATAATCACTGTCAATCCATTTTCTCAAAAGCATTTCAGCCATTTCATGTGCCTTTGTTCCCTCAAGAGAATAAACAGTATCATGATTAGGAAATTCTTCTTCTAGCCTTGCGGACGGTGTGCATTTCATCCAACGATGCGCGGCGGAGGCACTTAATACTGCATGTGCCCTTTCACCGTGATTAGCCATTTGCGTTCTCCAATAAAGCTGTAAACTGTTTGTACAATTCCGCAAATTGTTCTTTAGGTACAGAGGATAATTTTTCATACCCCATATCATTAATGATTTGCTTTGTAGCTATCCCTTTCGCCTTCAGTTTAGCGCCCATCGTACGAAGCAATTCGAGTGTTATTTCTTCCATGCTATTTACTAAGTTTAAAGTCGGTTGATCGACCGTTGCCGCTGAATGCGTTGCCATATCAACTTGAGACATCTCCTCAGCTTTCTTTCCTTCCACAGCTTCTTTTGTAGCGGATTTTATTGCGTTTTCTAAAGCCTTCCCTGATACAGTAGCGGGCATTTGAATACCTGTAATCGCCTTTGCAAGCGCATTGATTGCTTCAGACAATTCAGGTGATGATACAATTATTTTGATTTCTGTTGACATTTTTGTTTTCTCCTTCCTGTAACTGTTGTAACTGATAAAAATACTCATGATCTGAATAGTAGTTCAGAAAATCATTACCAATAAGTAACCATCGCATAATAGCGTGTGCACTTTATCAATAACCAAACTTGAAACTCGAACGGCATATGTTACACCTGCCTTATAGAACATCATAGATATAGGTTAAATTGCATTTTATCGGTGCGCCTATATTCGATGGTTCTTTCTCGATCGTTTTCTCTAAGCTGAATTTCTTAGGATAATTACTTACTGCATTGCAATATTTTAAATCTCCTGTTGGGCTAAAAACATGTGATATGACACCAACGCAAGTATCACCAATAAATTCGGTATGGCTTCTTCTCTTACCTGGATGAAGCGCCCATTGCGACTTTGCATAACAACCGTAATACAGTGCCATCCTAAGACCATTATTTCTTTCATAAATTACGAAATCGCGTTTCGCAACGAAAGGAACTTTACCATAATGGCAAATAACATAATCGCCCATTTTTATTCCGAACGGTTCAAATTCATCGTTAGCAACCCTAAAAATTTCTCCTTTTTTCGGACATAAAGACTCTATTTTATCGATGATATGACTTTTACGCATACGCTCTTTTCGCGTACCGAGCATTAATCCGAGATTGAATATATCAATAACCGCAAACTCTACAGTATCGTTATCTATTCCTCGTTGTAACATAGAACCTATTGCCCTAGCAACCAATCTATTGGGTAAGTGTTGTACATCGAAATACTTTTCTGCATTCATTACTTGTTTTCCTCCTTGATTTAAGCGAAGGAAATCTGATATACTATACATGTGGTAAAGTTATTCAGACTCCTTCTGAATGCTTGATGTTTAATGCGTGCGAGGCATTAGACATCTTTTTCTTTGTTTGCGTTTTTACGCTTCGCCCATTCTGAGGGTGACTTCTTACGAAAGTGATATTCATAAACGCTTAACGGAATTTTTGTTCTGTCCGGTAATTCGTGATCCTGAATGCTATACATTTCTTTCAGCATTTTAATAATCTTGCTTGCAGTTGCCGGACAACACCCTTGCATGTCACATATATCTTTGTTTTGGATAAACTTTTCAATTTCATAATTGGGCATTTGTTCACCTCTTTTCGTCGTTGAAATGCCTTAAAAAAGTTAATACTATAAATAAACGTCTTGCACTTTGTATCTTTCTTAATTCGTTTTTTATCAAACGACGATAGCACTCACAAGCTTTTATTTCTCGCGAATCTTTCATACCTATCCTTCTTTCAACCAGTAGTGCTGCGCTATGTAATATAACCTTTTCAACAATGTTATATCGGTAATTTCATCGCAAAACATATGGATGCACTTGCGATATCCTTCTGTTAATGGCTCAACATTCTTTTCTTTTTCCATTGTGATCGTCCTTTCTAGGCTTGTATGTCCTTTTCGTTAGTAAGCATTTCGTCATCCTTACAGAGGCAAAAATTCTTTTTCATGTCTAGGTATTGATCTGCTAAACGTATTGCGCAGGAACAACTGAAATCAGCTATTTTTCTTTCGGATTCCGGTACCCGTGCTTCCACTTGGTTTACCTCTTGTATCATTTCAACAAAGGCTTTAAAATCTCTTATAATACTTGTGATATCATCATAAGAGTGCTCAAGGTCAACCATAACACCATCATCAGCTAATTGAACCATAAGCAATCACCTCCTTACTTATGCGTAATGGAAAGGACTGCTTCCCATGAAAGTTGTTCGCTCGGTTGGTTTTGTGGTTCTTCTACAAAATCAGGGATTGTTTCAATACCAAACTGGTTAAGTGTCTTTTCCGTCTGCTTTGCGACCTTGAAAGGCCTAGAGCCTTGTCTTTCCATTACCCTAATTACCGGTTTTAATAAGCTGGCAACTTCACCCGCTGATGTTGCTTTCGGCTGATAAGCTTTTTCATTACCTGGCAATGAATAGTAACCATCTTTTCTGATTGCAGGCATAATCTCATCAAATATCCAATTAGCATACTTCTTAGCTCTTTCTTGAATATCTTTGTTTCGGCTTTGCCTTGAAGCCGCTACTATTAGGCGATGAACATTACCTTCCGAAATAAACTTCGCCTCTTGCTTTCTACCTAAAGCGTCTATGATACTGCAAGTTACGGTATCATCCATATTGCAATTTTGTCTTATTGCTTCATATGGTTTTACATACCCTAAGGCTTTCGCCACATCACTGCCGCAAAAATATGGTTTGTTGTCAATTGTTGTTGTCCGGACTTCGCCGAACTCGTCGTTTTTAAAAATCTGCAATTCTGCCATAATAGGCCTCCTTTCTTGGTAGTCCTCATGATCATTCTTGCTTTGCCCCAATCCTTACTGTAAAATAATATTAGGAAAGGAGGTACTAAAAATGCTATCCAATATGGAAAGCCTGCACTTACAGGATTTACCAGAAGAATTACAAGAGGAACTTTTAGACTGGATCCAAGCCCATTTATCCAAGGCTTCAAGTTACTTACCCTTAGGCACAAACTATAATTTGAAGCAACCTTTTAAATTCTCAAACCCTATTGATTACCATATTACTGACACCATTTTTCACGAAGCTATGGTTAAACTAGGATTTGAATTTAGGCGGATAAACGGGAACCGATTCCAATACAAAGCTAAGAGAATCTAGTAAGATCTAGGTTCTTTTTTAATAAACCAAGGGCAAAATCTAAAGCGCGAATATCTTCTTCTAAAAAGTTAGATAGCGGAAGATTTTTAGGGATAGTTCCCTTAGCAAGATAGCCTTGTTTTGTTCTAAGTCCTTGTTGAAGCCCATCTAATTCAGCAAGAGCTAATTCAAGAGATTGCTTTTCACCTATTTTACTCAATTTTTTCACCTCACTTTTTTCTTGATTTTGCGATGATTTTAAATCAACATTTTAATTAAAAAAAATTGATTTATCCCTAAGACCTAAGAGTTTTGTTAAAAAATCAATTTCACTAGCCTTAAATTCAGTAATATTATTGATCTTTTTATACAAACCCATTTCTGAGAGCCCCATTTTATTAGCAACCTCTCGTTTAGTTAAGCCCGCCCTTTTTATGGCGATCTCTAATTCAAGTGTATTAGTCATATACGCACCTCCTTTTCGTGATTTTAAATCACCACGGACATATAATAGCACCTTAGTGATTTTTAGTCAACACAAATATTTAAAAAAATAAATTTTTGTTGATTTTAAATAACTAAGGTGGTATTATTATGACATAAGAAGGAGGTTGCCTTTATGCTCGCTTTATATGAAAACATTAGGAAACGACGAGAGGAATTGGGTTTATCTCAGCAAGAACTTGCTAATCTATTAGGATATAAATCTCGTTCCACAATAGCTAAAATAGAATCAGGAGAAAACGATATACCTCAATCCAAGATCATTTCTTTTGCAAAGGCTTTAAAAACTACACCAGAGGTTTTAATGGGATGGAATAATAATTACTTTTCTAGCAATATCACTTACTTTATGCAATTAAATAGGTTGAGCTTCGCAGAAATGTCTGATAAGTTAAAAAGTATTGATACCAAACGATTAATTGCTTTAATCAAACAAGAAGATAGGCCAACACAGGATGAACTCGCTGAAATATCAAATGTTATAAATATCTCGTCTGACAAGTTGGTAAAAGAAAAAATGACCTCTTTTAAATACCATAATGATGAGATGGGAAATGATGCAATAAGCGATTTAGATGTAATAGAGATTAATTTCGGTTATGGCATACGAAGTATCGTAGAGCGTTGCAATGATTTAAACTTAAATGGGATAAATAAAGTGCTAAACTATATTGATGACTTAAATGATATGTACTTTAAGTGAATTAAAAAGGGCGGATAAAGCCCTAATAGAAATAAAATCGATTTGCTTGATTGGCGGGAATAGAAAGAATCTCTATTCCCTTTTTTATTTCACTTGCAGAAAATCCTTCCGTGCTAGACATTCTCTCTTGTAATTCCTCAAAGCTGATTCCCAATCGCCTTGCAAACTCTTGTTGTGATCCGCATACCTGCGCGATGCGATTATTCAGCAGATTATAATTGAATCTCATCTTCTCTTATCCCCCTATTATGCCATACAAGCGTTAAACAATGCCTTGATTGCATTTACGCCTTTTTCGTTATACTTAAAAGTCGTAACCTGCTTATTAGAATTAGGGGCTTTATCGAAAAACCATTTACCGTAAGCAGATTGCTTATTTTCATTACTAGGACGTATTCCTGCTTCCTTTGCCTTCTTGCCTACTGTAATATGGTTGCTGCCGACCATTTTAGCCACCTCTGTAGCCGAATAATACTTTTCATGGCATTTAGGTAGGGGCAGAACCTTTTCGCCTGTCAGTGCCTCTGATGCGTAGCTATTACATATCTGCTGATACGTTTTATTCTCTGACATACGATCTCCGAGTTTCAACCAAATAGCTGCAGCTCGAGATTTAGCATTCAAGATTTTTGCTTGTGCTAGCAGCGCTTTATCTGATCTGCCGTTTGGAAGTTTTGTCTGTCCTAATCTCAATTGGCTTTCCATTTTATTGAAAGCCTCGATGTACTTGATTTTCCAGTTAAGTGCTTCTTTGCCGGTAAACCCCATAATCAGTAATGAAAAGCCATCACGGTTCATGAGGTACATAGGTAATGCCTTATTTTGTTTAGATCTGTATGTCGTTTCATAAAACATATTAAGGAGAGCGGAATTTTCCGCTGTCATCTTTCGGACTATTTCCAACACATCTTTATGTAACTTATTGAAGTCCTTAGCAACCTGTAAACTGCTTACCACTAATTGATTGTTTTTCTCATCTAAGACGATCTTAACTTCTTTTTTCATATAAAAATCCTCCTGTTTTAGATATTTTTGTATACGTATCCTTGCAAGAGGTTGAATATATCCACGCTTTTGTGGTACAATATGTATGACCTCTTGTAGGTTGTGGTGTTTGCACTCATGGGTAATCTTGCTGGATTAGTGAGTGCTTTTTTCTTTTCTAATTTCAATAAGGTCACCAATATCACACTCAAAATATTCACAAAGCTTTTCAAGAGTATCATTCGCTATGCTTTTACATCGCTTAAAGTAGATGCTGGTAAGCGTAGTCCTTGATATACCAGTATTCTTTGAAACCGTCGTGATCTTCTCTAATCTCTTCGCCATCAATATGGCTAAGTTGTTATCTACCACATTTAATCCTCCTTTCTTTCAGCATAAAGAGTAGAAATCTTTTCCATTTCCCAAAAACGGGACAAATCGCTCTTTATATGGAACACAGGAATTTTATCATCCTTTTCTAGCAAAGTCAACCGAAAATTGAATTTTCGTTCAATATATGGTACAATCTAATTACCCAAGGAGGAATTGTTTATGAAAATGACAGAGCCTAACGCCTCTCTATCAGCAAAAAGATTAAAGGAAATGAGAGATTTAAGAAGATATAGTCTAGCAGAACTATCGAACAAAACCAATATTTCCAAGACTGCTTTGCATAGGTACGAAAAAGAAGGACTACTTAGTGCTAATGTTGAAAAAGTTAAAATATTGTGTGATGTGTTAGGCGGAAGCGTTGAATGGCTACTAGGAATGGACGTCGACCTATCATCTTATCCTGTAAGCGAAGATGGTCGGCCTATCGATGAGTCAGGAAATGAAATAGGTGGCGTAGTTTCGTTCCCGCCTTCTCTATCTGAAGAATTTTATAATAGGCAAGAGTTAATAAAAAAAATATGTGTTACAATAAGTGCTCTTAACTCTAAAGCATTAGAAATGATAGATAATTATGCCAATTATCTTAGCTCGCAAAAAGAATTTTATACTAACTTCTTTATTACTGAAAGTTCCCTAATGGCAGAGGCCACAAAAAAATATTGCAGTGACATGGAATTTAAAGATCTTGAAGATGCTCCTAAAAAACAACCCTAACTAGGAATGTCATTAAGTTAAGGTAAAATGACACTGCCCGTTGAGGATTCTTTTTTTCGTACCGAAAATATACCGAAAAGTTTTTAAAAATCAATAAAAGGATATAAAATGCATTAAAATCTCATTACCCATAAGTCCTTTATTTAAGGCGAATTTATGAATTCATTTAGCATAACTTAACGTTTTTTTATAATCCCCTCATCTGCTCCATATGTTAATTAAAGCCTTTAAATAAAGGTTTTTTTTATTGCGTGAGAAGATTTTGAGAAGAATTTATTGAAAGAAACAAGAGTTTGATAAAATCCTTGGCAAAGCAATACTTGGATAAAAACTATTAATATACAACATAGTTCCTTAGAGGTAAGCAAATCTTGACTGAACGTATAAGGAACTTTTTATAACTTTTTTAAATCATCTCCAAATCATATGCTTTGGCTGACATTTAAATCAAGGCATAAAGCATATGGTCTAACAGTTCATATTGTAGTCTTTAAACAAAAAGCATTAATTATTGAAATATTTTACAATATATGATAAACTATAAGAGCTTATGAAAAGGAGAGAAAGAGAATGAAAAAGAATATTTGTTTATTGATTGCGTTTATTTTGGGATTGCTATATTCCGTATACGTAATCGCATATTTCACAGGAGCAGTGGGAGGATCAAGCGGAGCAGAGCAAGCAGGTGCAGCTATTGCGACAGCACTAGTTATGCCGCACATGATTTGCACCGTACTTGCAACAATTTTTAACGGATTAGGATGCTTCCTTAATAAATCCGGATTTGCTTTAACAGGAGCAATCTTATATGCAGTAGCAATGGTATTATTCCCATTATACTTCTTCTTTGTAATCTTACAGATGATCTTATCATTTGTAGGATTCTCACAGCTAAAAAAAGCAAAATAAAAAAGAAACTGTAATACACATAAAACGTACTTATTCATAAGCTAGGTACGTTTTTCTTTTTCTTAATAACCATATACACATAGAAAAAGCATCCTTATACAAACGTAAGGATGCTTCATTTTATTTTAACTCTGAATTCTTATGCCTTTTGATTCTGACGATAAACAACATAACCGCCTGCACCGACTAATATAACGATCAAGATACCGAAGCCGATATACCAAATCATATGATTATCGCTTGTATCAGTGCTGTCATAGGATCCGTTAGCACCGTTAGACTTGATCGGATCGCTGTTGCCGAAATTATCCTTAACAGCTTCATCCTTGTCCTTTTCCTTATCGGTCTTTGCTACTTCATCCTTATTCTCTTCAGCACTGTTACCTGAATTATAGCTGCCGTTCGCTCCTGAGGATTGATTATTACCGCTTCCTACGTTAGAACTGCCGCCATTATCCTTATTTCCGCTGTTGCTATTGCTGTTACCGCCATTGCTGTTTCCGTTGCTATTACTGTTACCGCCGGAATTGTTATTACCATTGTTCACATCTTCCAACCTGAAGGTAAAATCACCTGTTTTATCATTTTCAAGCTTAGTGATATTTCTTACCTCATAATCCATATTTGTAACAGATAAACGCTTGATGCCTACATTGAATTTTTCTTTATCGGTCGCTGCCTTTACCTTAACGACACCGATAACGACATCACCGTTTTTATCAGCTAAATTCTTTGCCGCATCACCGCTCGCTACATACAATCTTACCGTGTTACTCTTTTTATCATACGTATGCTTTTTTACATAGTCATTTGATAAAGAAGAATCCCACTCAATCGTATCCAGCATGACCTTACCGCTCAATTCAAGCGTAGCATCCAATGCACCGACAAATCCATCATTTAAATTAATTGTCAGTTTTACTGCACCGTTTCCTCCGCTGGTACGGCGGAGGGTAGCTGCCGAAACACTCACTACGGTTGTAAGCAGTAAGCCTACGGCAGCTAATACCGTCATTATTTTTTTCATCATTAGTTATCCTTTGTCGTATCCACGATTTCCATAAACGGTAAAGCATCGTAAGCAGGTAAATCCGTAACAGCTCTTGACGTACTTGTTAAACGCTGTCCTTCATTTGTTTCTGCATCATTTACACGATACAACTCTGCTCTGATACTCTTACCTGTCATTGATTCATACTGCTCAGGAGTAACCACAAAGAACCAATAGCCCTGTGCAATCTCTGCCACCTCTGCGTTGCTGTTCAGCTTCGCAAACAGGAAGTTATCACCCTCATAGAACTTCTGATCGTCCTCTGCGTCTACCAGCAGCATTGCGTTAAAGGCCGGATTACCGCGATAATCACCCTTAAATACAACTGAACCGGCTGCGATTTCAACTTCCTCACCTTTGGAATTCAGATATTTATACGGATCCTTTAAAATACCGATCGTATCATTTGACATTTCCACATTGTCACCCGGAGGCGCAATGACATCGATTTCAGCACCGCTGATACCCTGATTGCCTACTGCCTCAATCTTCACATAAGAGATATCGGTATAAGTCCACAGCTGATCTCCGCCTGTAGTACCCTCTTTATCAAAGTATACGATTTGCGAGTAGTCGTTGGCGCTGTTCAAGTCAAAGGTTCCGCTCTTAGCCAATGTCCAGTTTACTCTGTCCTGACTGACATACACATTGAATTTTGAAATCGTATTAGGCAACATCTGTCCGTCTGTCGCAATTGTACGATACTTAATACCTGCGATATCAATCTTAGTATTCATATCGATAATGAGATACGGAGTTGTCTTATCCTTTTCCTCGATTCTAAGGCTTCCGTTAAAGAATGTCGCATTATCACCGTCAATTAAATTATTAACGCTTAATGTACTGTAATCCATATCAGGATTCTCATGATCGATGCTTTCATCCTTTGCCATAAAGTTAGATGAAATCTCAAAATTTTCTTTATTGATGCTTCCGTCATGAGCTACCTTCACTTCATCAAGCTTCAGTGTTGCGGTTGCATTCAGATACTTGTCATAAGCTGTAACCTCATATACAAGCGCACGATTGTTCATAGAACCGATGATATCAACGAACTCATTTTCCATCGTAAAGCCGATGACCTCACCGTTACGCTTAATTTCATAGCCCAGAATTGCTTCGGCATTTGCGTTGCCCTCTACCGCAAGACTGATTTTAAAGCGTTTCGTTTGGCTGTCTGCCTCTGTAAGCTCAGCCTTCACTGTTGTGCCCTCAGACATTGCGGCACCGTTTTTCAAACGATAACGTCTTGCATCATCGTTCAAATACCAGATTTTGCGTTCTTCCTTAGGAAGCTCTTTCTCATCTAAATACTCTCTTACCTTATCGCTTACAACTAAGCCCCATTTTTCAAAATGCTCGCTTAGATCCTTGCCTGCAGCTAAGGAAGCATAAACGATCAGTGATTCATCCGTGCTGAAGCCGCTTAAGCTTACTCTGCGCATTTCCTTATTCATTTTAGCGTAAATAGAATTTGTATCTGTATAAGTTGCAGCATCATCATACGCTAAGTGAAGCTGCCAGTACATCGCCAATGTCGTGAATACATCTGAGCTCTTACCGATCGTATTTGATGTTACCTTTTGATAGATTTTTTCATACCTCGGCTCAATGCGAGCTGCAGCCTTATCATCACTTGTCTGTGCCAGCAATGCGAATATATTGTTTGTTACCTCTGCATAAGCAATCTTGCCTTGATTGATCTGATGTCCGATTTCATGGCTGATGCCCCAACCGAAGAAGCCGGTCGTTGTTACTTCGCCGTTAGTAACGGTATTCGGTCTGCCCTGTACCATTCCCGGTGCACTGCCATGACCGATTCCGATATGATCGCCGCCCGCATACATGAACGCGCCGTCGAACATTCTCATTGCACGGATATTGATATAGCTGGAAGGCGTTTTATCAATCGCTTCCGCAGGATTATCCGATAAGCCTTTATGGTTATAGAACAAGGTAGCCATTTGATCGAATGCCACCAAAGAATTATACAAACGAGTTACTTGATCATCAATCGAACTTAAATTAGTTGAAATACCGTTATATGCAGACGTTGCCGCAATCGAGAATAATCCGCGCTTACATGCTATTTCGGTCGTATTCAATACACTTGTGCTCGCATCAAAGTCTTCACCGTTATCTGAATACATGCCTTCAAGCTTTTCTGTATAAGCCTTCAATTCAGTAATATATGTCTTGATTGCCGCCTTTGCCTCTGCTTCATCCTCAACATTGTGTACATCTAAATACGGAATCTTAGTACCGCCGCTTACACGAACCTTTAAAATACCGCTTTCTTTAGAGCTCGGATAACGAATATATACGGATCCTCCGCGCTCAGTAGCCATTGTACCGATTTTAGGAACAGTGATAATATTCGCACCCTTTTTCAAATTCGTAACACTTTGTTTCCAAACGGAAGCCTCTGCATAGTACTGTGTAAATACAACTTGCGGCATAACTCCGCCTGTCGTTCCGACATAGACAGTGATCTGCTCACCTTCTCTTGCCGAAATTCCCAACGGCTGTAAATCACTTAAGCTGGAGAAGCCTAAATGACCGTTTCTTGTAGTTGAGATTTTTTGATCTACAGTTATCACATCTTGAATTTTCTTATCATTCAAAATCTGTCTTGCATAATCCAGTTCATTTAATAATGCTGTACGATTCGGATGATATTCACCGCTGATTTCATCCTTCGTGTTGACACGTGCTTCCAAAGCAGCGATTTTCGCTTCATCTGCACCGTCAATCAACTCTAAATGCAGATCATCTTTAAATAATGCATTGATATCATCCTCTAACGGATTGTATTCATAGTATTTAAGCTCACGCAATGCAATATTACCGTTAGCGGTATAGTTTGCCAAGCAAATCTGCATCTTATTTGTATGCACGGCATTATTCAGCTTCACCTGATAATAAATCTGACCGTTTTTGCTTGTAAGCTTCGTCATTGACGCTTTTACACTCTGCATCGCACCGCTTTCATCCCAATAATAAACTCTTACATAAGTGAATGCAGCATTTTCTTCTTTAGGCACCATGAATATTTTATCGATATCGAAGAAATCATCAAACTCTACGATAGGTGCCGATCTGCCTGTATTGTAGCCGCCGGTATCCCATGTATTTGCCAACCAATATGTCTCATAGTCATTATCCACAAGCGCATATTCGCCGGAGCTTGTATGACCAGGATTCGTTGTTACACTCTTGATATGGTCTGTTTTCTCCGTCTTATTCGGGCGATTGATCAAGCCGTACGTATAAACATCAGGCATAATTGCATCTTTCGTAGTACCCTTCGCCAAGTTTGACGGTTTACCCTCACCTAAATCATTATTACCTGTAACATATGCTTCATATTCCGTCAGTTTTTCCAAATCGCGAAGCTGATAGCTGGTACCGTCAATATTGGCGATTTTCGTATAAGAGGATGCACCGACCTTGCGATAATAAATATTATACGTTCTAGTATCATCCATCTTTTTCCAACTGAAGTTAAAGCCTGCATATACCGGACTCATTACCACCATATCAACTGCCGGCGGCAAGCGATTCGGCTGCGGCTCAAAGCTTACCTCATCGGAATAAGGACTGCGCCATTCACCGTTGACAGCTCTTACCTGCAACAGGTATGTCGTATAATTTTCAAGATCGGCCAATTCAAATTTCGGATAATTCGTCTGGTAGACTTCGCTTTCAATCACCTGTCCGTCCGGTGATAATGTCTTGACCAATAACTCATAGCCTGTTACATTAGCCATTTCATTATAGGTAACACTGGCGGACTCGCTTCCTACCTTTACCTTGATGTTTTTCGGCACCTCGATTACCGGAACAGGTACTTCCTCATATACATTGTTAAGGAATTCTACCTCAGAGATTTCCGCTAAATTCTTAGTAGCGGTTTTAGTAATCTTGATTGTCACCTTTTTAACGGCGATCTGTCCGCCTAAATCAATCACAATCGTATTCGCATTTGCCTTATCGGTAAAATAATGGATATTTTCAAGCTGATTCAAGCTACCTTCGAAAGTAGTGACCTTACCGTTTTCATCTGTGACCTCAACAAGCATTTCCTCAGGCTGATTCGTCAAGCCTGCATCCACACGAATCTGATTCATCGTGAATGCCTTTTCCATGCTCATTGTCAGCACTGCCGGATTATCAACGGAAATTTCCTCGTTTTCCTTTGCCGGTTTTACGACAACCTGCCCTTCCTCTTGGAACAGATTTTTCGCATCACCGTCAATGATTGCTTCCACCTTCATATTGGAGCTGTCAATCATTGAGCTTGTATCCTCAACCTTAGCGCTTTGCTTCTTGCCGTTTAATACGGTCGCAACGATTGCGATATCGGCAATATTTATCTTACCGTCGCGATTCAAATCATTAGCCGCAATATCACTCTTATTTTTACTGTCGATATGTGAAATAATCTGATTTAAATCCTTCTTATCTACGACACCGTCCTGATTCACATCACCGACTTCAAATAAGCCTTTTTCATTGGAAATAGAAATACGCTTTGCGTAGTCATCCAATTCGATGTTTTTTAAAGTATATGCCTTATAAGCATCACCGCTCAGCTCGACACTGTAATTACCTTTTTTCAGATTATATACAGTGACTGCATAATATTTAACAGCTTCACCGTCAACACCGTTAAGCACTCCGCCCTCTTTATCCATTTTGCGGATACTCATTTCTCCAGTTTGATCACCCAGCGTATATTCGCTGCGCTTCATCTCGGTTATACCGTTAAAATCAATTTTTTCACTGTTCCCCTTATCGTCCTTAAGAGTCAGTGCGATGTTAGGATTTGTAATATTGCTGATCGGCAATACAAACTTAACATCGATTTCTAAATTTCCGGTTGCCTCCAATCCATCCAGATGATAGACCTCCGGTGACAACACAGTACCTGCAGAATCGCTTGAGCCTGTGCCGTCATTACTGTTTGCACTATCAGAAGCTCCCTCTGCCGCTGTTTTGTCAGAAGTTCCTTCATTGCTTACTGTTTCGTCCTCAGTATTCGCTGAAATCACGCCGCTCATCGAATCCATCACAAACAGTGAGGATGATGCAAGACCTGCAATCAGCACCGAAACGAATAGCAATTTTAAACAACGCTTCATAATATTCTCCTTTCATGCTCTCATTATTTATGATATCACAACAGCGCCCTTTGTTCAATGCTTTTATCCATAAATTGTAAAAAAGATACAGACAAAAATGTGATAAACGAAACTGTAGGATTAAGCCTTGATTCCCTGTATTTGTATGTAAAAAAATAACAATAAACTTATTTAATAACTTTCCATTATCAAGTGCTTTACTTATCAAATTTATTTTAATCATAAAGACAAGTGAGTCAATCGTTATTTCATCATACATTTGTAATTCAAATCACTTTTTCAAGCAAATAATCGCTTTTTACCTCGTCTTGATAAATAAATTTCAAAACATCAATCACATCGAAACAGATAGATAAAAAAAGATTCAGCATATATAACCACTGAATCAAATTCGTTGTAATTACTTTATCCTGCCTTGCGTTTAGATTTGGGAAGCGGTGTTACCTCGACAAGCTTTTCGATGATTTGTTTGCTGAAGGAAGCATTATCAATATCCAATACATAATGCTCCTTGGCAGAATCATAAGGCTTCCCTATTTCTGCCTCATTCATTAAATCCGCAATACACGGCAGCATTTTCACAAACGCCGTATTATCACATACAGTAACTACCGGCTTATCATCTACATAAACCGTATATTCACCGAACATCTTCCGATAACGGATTGCTCCGACACCGTTCAGCTGCTCACATACATATTCTATAAAATCAGTTGTAGTTGCCATAATCGATCTCCTTGCCCTGTTTATTTTATACTTCTCATAATTCATGCTTATCTGCATTTCTTAAGTCTGAATCTTTCAATCACTCTATATTCCGCTTCCTATGCGCTCTTATTCAAGCGCTTTTTAGGTACTCCCCTATTCTACCACAATCCTCATAAAATGTCATTTTTTCATTTCGAATTCTGATCCTGCATATTGATTGATCAAACGTTATAAAAAAACATCGCCGTCGATAAGAAAAAGACCGTCGCCGTAATTCAGCAACAGTCTTTCCTGTATTATAAATTCAAGCTTACGCGAATTGCCTGATCGACCTTACCCATTGTATCATCGCCTAAGGCACAGATCCATTGTCCCAATCGTTTCTTATCGATCGTTCTGAGCTGTTCACATAAAATCATCGATACATAATTCAAGGCCGCATCGGTAAATATCACATGCGTAGGAATCGGCGGCTTACTCATTTTTTTAGAAATCGGAGCGACAATGATCGTATTGGAATATTTATTGCCCTTATCATTTTGAATAACCAATACCGGTCTCATACCGCCCTGTTCACTGCCGATTACCGGTGATAAATTCGCATAAAATACATCCCCGCGTCTAACCATTATTTCATCACTGCCACCTGCATACTGTTGATTACATTCATCATTTCCTCAGGAGCCAGATCATCACTGAAAACGGTAAATTCAATTCCGTTATAAACAGCCGATAAGCGATTTCCGTCATAGAAGCCGAATACATCCAACGCATCAACGATCTTACCCGGCATGATTACTGTCTGTGTGGAGTCTGCACTGCTTCGTATGCTTTCCACTACCGTAAAATTCTTACTTCCGGTAAACTCTAAAATATGCTTTTGTACCCCGTTTGAATTCATTTCACTTTTTCCCGTGAGCTGTGCATCATAGACTGCAGACGGATATAACGGTAAATCTGCTTCATTGATTTGATTTGTGCCGGTCGGCTTTTCTAAGCTTGTCGGCGCTGTGAAATAATCGGCTGCCGGCTCTTTATGATATTCCACGGAATCGAATACGATTTTAAGCTCAACAGTATCATCCTTGTTAAAAATCTGCAGCCACTGAATATTGGCATCCTTATCAAACTGCATTTCCTGCTTGATATAATTCTTGTTGTTAGGATAAATTACCGGTGTTGTGATTAAATAACCTTCATCATTTTTCACTGCTTCACATTCCTCATTATTCACAAAATCCACCATCGATTGTAATAAATACGGCTTAGGTGAATTCAAAGGCCATTCACCTTCAAATTTAAACACTTGATTCAAAGCCGGTGTGATGACAAATACCCCTTCATCATTGCGTAAAATGATCTGTTCCTGATTCAGTTCCTTGTCTAATAAACTGACCTTAAAATAATCATTGGCGTCGTTTTTTTGATATCCTACCTCAAGTGCATATGTTTTGATATCCTCACCCTTGGTGATTTCCATATCGCCTTTTAAGATGTATGAATCCATATTCTCCATTACTTTTGTGAACTGCTTTTCAAACGATTTCGGCTTTAACGCAAAGCATAATGCGACTGCCAAAACAATAATGCCTAATCCGGCAATGACTTTCTTTTTCATATGCTGCTCCTCCCTTACAGAACCATTCATAATTTATGCTTCAACAAGTGAAATCATTCATAAACAGCATGAATTTTCATAGATTATAATAGCTGTAATACCAAAATACGGCAGATCGGAGGCCAATATGAAAAAAACACAGATGATTGCCCTGTGTATTATTATTCTTTTTGCGATTGATTTCAGCATCAGTCAGCTGCTTCATATATCACTGTTATATGAGCGAATGCTTGATTGGAATTTACTCGGTAAGCTGATTGCCTTTATGATCGGAATCAGCGGTTTTTACAGTATTTTAATGCTTGGGAAGCAGGATGATTGAAACAGTTTTGGAAGCATGATGCTTCATAGCGATTATCAATGCCTAGGAATGCAGGATATCGTTATGTGAGGGAGTGATCGTAAAGGGTGTGCTCATATGCAGAAAATAAAGATAGATCGGAACTGTCTCGTTGTTTTCGATAAAACCAAGCTGTAAGAGTGCGCTTCGTAAGGCTGTTTCCTCTTTCACTGTTTTCATATACAGTGTTAATATATCCAAATGGGTAAAGGACAAAAAAATCATTTGATTTAAAATGTTCATTAATACTGCTTCCTTAGGATTTTCCTCTTTTAACCAATAGGTAAGCTCGGCGCATTGATGGGCAACACATTTTGCCTGAATCCAACCGTAAAGCTGATTGTCAAACAGGATTGCATAGCTGGCATAGCGAAGCGGATTCGCATGAAGCAGGAATTGAATGCAGTCATGTGCCTTGCGCTGAGTATAGGGGTAGCTATGTTTCCAATAGGGCTTCATTTTACGGTCTCGGCCAAGCTCCAACAAAGCTCCTGCATCCTCATTCTGCCATTTTCGTACATAGACTTGTTTCTCATCGTAATTTGTTTTCATAGTATTAGCTTGTACACAAATATGTAATTCAGCATGGGATGAGACAAGTTTTTTACAGGATAAAATCAGTGAATCAATCGACACAGCCGTTATCAAACGGCATGAAAAAAGCAGCCTTTGGTTTAAGGCTGCGCTTTGTATTCATTCTGATGATTTTCCTTCGCTTTATTGACTGCCGGAATACCGACAAGCGTACTGTGCGGCGGGCAATCCTCCAGCACGACTGCATTAGCTCCGATTTTGGTGTAGTCGCCGATCGTGATATTGCCTAACAGCTTTGCCCCGGCCCCGATAAATATATGATTGCCGATCGTCGGATGGCGCTTCGCATGCTGCTTACCTGTACCGCCCAACGTAACACCGTGATAAATCACACAGTCATCTCCGATAACGGCAGTCTCTCCGATGACCACTCCCATGCCGTGATCGATTACCAAGCCTTTGCCGATCGTTGCGCCGGGATGTATTTCAATTCCAGTCCATTTTCTTGCCAGATTGGAGTTGCATCTTGCTAAAAAATACAGATGATGCTTCCAATACCAATGAGAAAGATGGTGCATGATCAGCGCCTTGATATGCGGATACAACAACAGCACCTCTAAGCGAGAATGCACTGCCGGATCATATTCACAGGTACGGGAAATATTATAGCGAATGTCCTTAATCAAGCTCATATTTGATTCAACACCGAAAGATATTTTTCGCCGCCGTCCGGAGCTACGGTAACGATATTCTTTTGAGGGTAATACTTCGCTAAGCGCTTTGCCAAAGCGATATTGGCACCGCTTGAGATACCGACGGAAATACCCGTTTCACGCACAAAATTCCTTGTTTCTGAGATTGCTTCTTCATCCTCAATCAATAAAATATCATCAATCAAAGAGGTATCCAAGATCGCGGGAATAAAGTTTGCGCCGATGCCCTGTATTTTATGTGCACCGGCCTCATGTCCGGATAATATCGCACTGCCGGCCGGCTCTCCTACTATACAGCGAATATTCGGATTCGCTTTTTTCAAGGCCCGCGATACACCGCTGAAGGTTCCTCCCGTTCCCACACAGGCCACAAAGATATCAATATCACTTACCTGTTTCAATATTTCAACACCGGTCGTTTGTTCATGAATCGCTGCATTTGCATGATTATCAAACTGCTTCAAGGACAGATAATCAGAATCCTCATTCATCAACTCATTCATTTGATCGACTGCCCCCTGCATTCCCTTTTTCCCATCGCTCAATATCAGCTCAGCACCGTAGGCCTGCATCAGCAGTCGTCTTTCAATACTCATAGAATCCGGCATAATGATCGTTACCGGAATATGATAAACAGCACCAAGCATCGATAAGGCAATTCCTGTATTACCGCTTGTCGCTTCTATCAATTTAGTATTTTCCTTTATCATCCCTTTTTCAAAGGCATCCGTCAACATTCCGTATACGGCTCGATCCTTAATGCTTCCGCCCGGATTCATTTTTTCCAGTTTTACATATATATTGGAATTCTCTAGTTGTATCATCGGTGTATGACCGATCAATCTGCATGCTTCCTTCATAAAATCCTCCTTTTTATTTTCATTTTATTTTAATCAGAAGCCGCAACATCGTTTTGTTAATAAAGCGTTGTGTGAATAAAGCGGTGCACACGCTTTTCTCTCTTTGATTTTCATGTGCGATCCTCCTTTTTCGCTCTATCATAGCTTATGCTTATCTAATTCTTATCATACATTATGCCATAATCAAGTAAAAAGTTCCAGTATTATGCAAAAACTTTCTGAAATAAAATGAAAATCTATCTTTGAATGACTGGACATTTGACTATTCGTTTCATCTGCCTACGCATAGTGTATAGAGAAAGAAGGATAGATATGCAAAACATGATAAAAAATGCGCAATGGTTTTCACAGGAAAACGGCAAAATACTTTACTTTACCAATGAAGGAAGTATCACGTATGATCGATTCTGTATGGACAATCATCGCTTTTGTTCCTTAACGATGAAAAACGGTAAGGCCGCAAATCGCTATGAATGTGAGATTGAACTGGATAATGTATCTATGATTCGCTTTGGCTATCATATGCGGGCAATCACAGCGGAAAGCGTTGTGTTAGAGGCAACTTTCCTTGATAAAAGAATGAAAGTTATAAAGACATTCAGCAAGGAAATCAGTGAGGATATCGGATCGGAATTTCATGATGTGTGTGCTGAATTTCCGGTGCTGAGGAATGCCGCTTATGCGAAAATCGCGGTTTGCTTCAGCGGTGATATTACCGCATTGACCTTCGGCATGCCGTTTTTGGAGCTATACGAAAAAGCGTAAAACGATTACTGCGTTTTGCGCTTTTTTTATTGGATTATTTCGTTTTTAAGCTGACATCAATAGCCTAAGTCCTGTTTCACAATAATTACCGTAATACGATTTTCATTATCATAGGCAAGCTTTACATAGCTCGAACAAATACGGTCCTTGCTATGACAATCTCGGCATGTGCCAAGCTTGGCGCACGGAGTTTCTCTGTGCAGTCGGATACAGTTTGCCGGTGCCGCAATACGACGGATTCGCTCAAAGGCACTTGCTTCATCAGCGGTAATTTTTTGATAGCCGACGACCAGTATTACTTTTTTAGGACCGAAGATCATCGCACTGACGCGATTTCCGTGTCCGTCCACATTGATAATTTCACCATTCAGCGTTATCGCATTCGCACTCGCTAAAAATACATCGGCACTGAACGCTTTGCGTGCCTCGGCATCGCTTTCCGCTCTTGACGGAAACGGGTGATTATGTGAGTGAAAGTGAATATTTCTTTGTTCCAACATAGCGATGATTCCGCTTTCCAATAAGGTTTGGCTGCCGCCGTCACAGACGACATCTCCGTCCTTTATAGTGTCATTTACGATGCGACATGCCGCTTCAACGTCTTCGGCAATCTCCGCATGAAAACCGTTTGCCGTTAAAGCATTCTTGCATTGTTCACACTGTATATCAATTAATCTCTGCTTGTTTTCATCCATTCGATTCCCTGCTTTCTCGATGTTCTTCCTTTAATTCCAAGTAATGCTGCGCATTTTTAATTATTTGTTCACGCTGTGCTTCACTGAGTGATTTAACGACCTTTGCCGGACAGCCCACTGCCAAGCTTCCCGAGGGTATCACAGTGTTTTCCAACACGACTGCTCCCGCCGCAATCATTGAATACGGTTCAATTTCGGCACCGTTCATGATAACTGCCCCCATACCGATTAAGCAATGATCGTGAATTCTACAACCATGAATGATTGCGCCATGTCCGACACTGACTCCTTCACCGATCGTCAGCTTATGTCCGGGATCACTGTGAAGTACACATTGATCTTGGATATTCGTATCCTTGCCGATACTGATCTTACCTGCATCACCGCGGATCACACTTTGATACCAAACGCTCACATTTCTTGCCAAATGAACATTTCCGATCACATCGGCTGAATCCGCAATCCATGTCCCTGCTTCTGTTATCGGCTTCATCGCTTTATATGAATATACCATTTTTATTTCCTTTCATTTAAAAAGCAGAGGGCATCGATACCCTCTGACTTCATATAATTGATTATTTCAGCTTAGCTGCGGCTGCTTCATCTAAAATCACAACAACATCTTTGTGATTCTGTAAAACAGAAGCCGGACAATCTGTGCTTGGGGCTTGATTAATCATAGCGGCTACGGCATCTGCTTTATTGGCACCTGTCGCAATTAACAGAATTTTACCTGCCTTCATAATTGTCGCAATACCCATTGTAATTGCATGTGTAGGAACTTGATTAATATCATCATCAAAGAAACGCGCATTGTCTTGACGAGTTTTTTCAGTCAATGTTACGATATGTGTTTCCTCATCAAAGGAAGTTCCCGGCTCATTAAAACCGATATGACCGTTAGCACCGATACCGAGTACCTGTACATCTACATGTACGTTTTCCATTGCTTTTTCGTATGCTTCACAATCAGCCTGTGTATCACCGTACGGAAGATGAACATTTTCTTCTTTGATATCAATGCCTGAAAATAAATTCGTGTGCATAAATGTATAGTAGCTTTCTTTATGATCTCTCGGTAAACCTACATATTCATCTAAGTTGAATGACTGACATTTTGCATAGCTTGTACCGTTTTCCTTGTGGTCTGCAATCATATTCTCATATAATCCGATCGGTGTTGATCCGGTTGCCAATCCTAATACGGCATCCGCTTTATTTGCGACAACTTCTTTCATGACTTCAAATGCTTTTTTGCTTACTGCTTCATAATCTTTTAGTACGATAACTTCCATTCGTTTATACCTCCTGATAGATAACTATATAATAGCACTTTTTCCCCTTTGTTTCAATAAAAGGATTTTGCTTTCTCTTGCTCTTTTAAGCAATTATTTGATAATGTTTCTGATGATTGGGAAATGGTGTCGTATCTGTTTTGAAAATACATAATTTCTTTACGTAGTTTTAAAGTTTAATTTAAGTTTTCTTTATTCATTATCTATTTATGAAATTTTTATTCTTGTTATAAGTTATCAATGTATACTTATCTTTAAGATTTACCATGAACTATCATATTCTATTGACCAAAATCAAAAAAATTCATTTTTGGTCAATAGTGCGTATTAATCTTTTTTATTAATAATTTTAATAATAACATTTTTTATCATATGCTTCACCTATACAATTACAGTCCTGCATATGAATTGTGCTGTCAACTAGAATACTTCGATTGTATAAGATGTGGTAAAGGTTTTGCCGGCAGAAAGCATCATCATGCCTTCACGTCGGGCAAAATCGATCGGTTCACAAGTAAAATCGGTATGACCGTACCATGGTTCAATACAGATAAACGGAGCATTTTCCTGCGGCGTCCAAAATGCCAAATAAGGATACCCCCCGATGGATACCTTTACGCCGTGTTCCTTCCCCTGCAGTGTGACATGAGTGCTTTTACAGCCTTCATAAATAACGGTGGCAGGTTCAATCAGCCATGGATAACTGAGTTGGATATCCTTTACTTCCACTGCTTTTTTAATTACCGGCTGCTTACGCTCAGGATCAAACAATAACTGTGTGATATTCTCTTGGTTGTTGAAGATTAAATGATAATCCTCAAATTTCTCATCCGATGTCAGCGGACAGCGAAATCCGGGATGTAAACCAAAGGTAAAAGGCATGTCTCGATCATCAGTATTAGTAATATGATAAGTGATTGTACAGCGATTTCCTTCTAAATGATATGTGATGTGATAACAGAAGGAGAACGGATATTGTTTTCTTGTTTCCACGCTGTCGGCACATTCAAAGGTAATTGAATCCTCGGTTTGTTCAATACATGTCAGTGTCGCATAGCGAATCAAGCCATGATTTTTCATCGCATATTGCTTGCCGTCAATTTCATAAGTACCGCTGTGGGTATTTCCTACGATCGGAAACAGCGTTGGATTTTTGCCGCTCCAATATTCACTGTCTCCCTGATACAAATATTGTATATCGGTTTGTTTATCAAGAAATGATGTCATTTCTCCGCCTTTTTCACAAAAAGTCATTTCATAGCGCTCATTAGCGATTTTCATATTAGCACCTGCTTTCTTTATTTCCTTTATTATAACGTATAATCGCATATTTACCAATTCTTTTCAATCAGTATTTTATTTTTATAGATCATTCTTGTGAATTCGTAATAAAACAATAAGAAAAATAATTGAATTTCACTGAAATAAATGATAGAATAATGACGTTATAAAAGCCGGCTTAGCTCAGTTGGTAGAGCAACGCACTCGTAACGCGTAGGTCGTAGGTTCAAGTCCTATAGCCGGCACCATTAGTTAATTACTCCCGTAATCATGGGAGTTTTTTTATTTTGTAAATAAAAAACATCTCATCCTAAAATGAAATGAAATGAGATGTTTTACTTCATATTATAGGTCTTTTAGGTTTCGTTTATTTTTTATGCGAAAAATCATGTATAACATACCGGCAAGGGATATAAACATCGTTGAAATAATGAAAAATATATTAGTATTATCACCTGTATTAGCACCGCCCATGCTTGTCACAGGATTGTATACACCTTTGACGGATGTATCAGGTCCATCATCAGGCTCGTCTTTCGGTGTATTGGGATCATCGGGATTTCCGAAGTCTTCCATTGTGTCATACGGTATATCTCCGTCTACATCTCTGCCCGGCTTCCATTCCTTGATTTCGATAATGTTCTCATCCGGTTTTCCATCTCCGTCATTGTCTACATTCACATCGGGAATGCCATCGCCGTCACTGTCGATGTCAATATCGGGAATACCGTCCCCTTCGATATCAATGTTGATGTCCGCTTCTCCGTCACCGTCCAAGTCGAGATTGACATCCGGTCGTCCGTCTCCGTCTGTATCGATATTCAATTCAGGCTTAATGTCCTTGCCGATACTGTCATAAGTAAACTTCCCTGTCTTATAATCCTTCTTCGGTTTCCATTCATGAATCTCTACCAAATTGATTGTCGGTGTTTCCCCATCCTTTGCGATATTCAAGTGCGGCTTGAAATCTCCCTTATTATCGATATTGATATTAGGAATTCCGTCACCGTCCGTATCGACATTGATGATCGGTTCTACGGTTGTGCCTGTACAGTATTCCTCGAGGATTCCGTTATCGATATCTGCCTTTACGCATTTTGTTGGCTTCCAATCGCTTTTCTTTAGAATCACTAGGTTAAGATCAGGCTTGCCGTCGCCGTCTGTATCTACATTCAAGTCAGGTTTGCCGTCTCCGTCACTGTCGATATTGATGTCAGGAATACCATCATAATCTCTGTCTCCGTTGATGACGATCCATTTATCAGGGTTATTCGGGTCCTTCCACTTAATGTTCAAATCAGGACATCCATCTCCGTCAGGATCGTTGAAATCCGGTTTACCGTCACCATCTACATCCACATCAATCTTTTTGATGTTTAAATCGGAACACTTTTCGATTGATTCATTTGTCGCATTGTCTACCGTCGTTGCGCATACTCGATAGTTTCCGATATTGTTGATCTTGAAGCTCGATATCTTATTGGTGCCCGGTACTGCCGTATCCTCTTGGATCGGTGTCGTGCTTGTCATCAAGCCTTCACCGTCTAATTCGTATACTTGATAGCTTACCTCTTTGATGCCGCTGACCTTCACTGTCTTTCCGCTTTGCGGCTGTGGATCATCGGTTTTGATCTCTACCTTTACTCCCGGCTTGAAGTAATGTCCTAACGTAATCTCATTCAATAAGTTTGATAATCCGTCATCATTTACAGGGTAACCTGTGATACTTACTACCTTTGGGTTCGTCATATCAATCTTGACATGATCCTCGATCTTTTCACTGATCGCTCCCTTATGCGGACTGGTACCGTTTGGATCAATTCTGAAGTAGATATCGGTCTTATTGTCATCCTCTTTCGTTACGGTAAAGCGTTGTTTATCCACATTCGTGAATGTATTCGTATTTGAGATTTGATCGTAGGTTCCCGCATCAGCACTAGCGTTCACTTCATCGATCACTACATCTACGATATAGTTATGCCAAATCTCTGAGGATACGATATCTCCGTTTGGATCCTCTAAGTGATACCAGTTGTTACTTGGTTCATCTTGTTTGATTGTCAAGGTTCCTGATTCTATCTTGATATCATAGTGCTCTGTATTTCCGCTTAATTCCTTTTCTGCATACTTCCCTGTGATATCATAGCTTCCTTTTGTTTTCGTATCCTTGATCGATATTCCGTTTTTCTTTGCGCTCGTATTCTTCGGAATCGGGAAATCTGCGATACTGTCATTGAACGCAAACGCTGTGGCACTTAGCTCTTTGAATTTGTATTGCGGGAATGGTTCTCCGACATAGATCTCCTCATCCTCATAGGTCAAGGTGATCGGCTTTTTCTTGACTGTGATCGTTACTTCTCCATAGTCTCCCCCGATCGCATTACAGTCATCGGTTTTCGGATCGAACGGTTCATTTGTCTGACATACCTTGATCGTTACCTGTCCGCTTCCTACTGCCTTGATCTTATCTCTTTCCTTATCGTTGATTGCGGTACTGTCTATCTCCAGGATATCCGTATCATCGACATAGAAATAGGCAGGGATTCCTTTTTTATAGCCACTGATGATCTTCGCTGTCTTGTCCTCATCCCCATACATCATCGGTTCCGCATAGAGCTGTAGGGTCGTAGGCGGTTTCTCCGTGACCTCTAATATCGTCGTTACCTCTTTTTCCTTATAGTTTCGATCCTCAGGCGCTGTCGCTGTCAAGGTGAGCGTTCCTGCCTTGCCCGTTGTCTTGAAGCTTTGGTCCTCTCCTTCTTTGGGCGGCTGTACCTCTGCGATCGTATCATCACTGCTTTTCAATAATACATCTCCGCTCGTCTTCTTGCCGTTATATGTCGGCTGTATCGTTGCGACTGTTTTTCCGATCGTCCATTTCGGTTTGTTCACAAAGGCAAAGTCTGACTGGTCTGCCTTTTCGATCACTGCCTTCGCATAGATACATTGCGCCGCATAGCCGTCATGTGCTGCCATACATGCCTTCACATACGCATCTCCGCCGTCACTGTAATCTCCGTCGGGATCGCTTGCGTTGATGATATCAAAATGATTCAGATTGTTGTGCTCGATTACATCCTCAGCTACATCAATTCCCGGTGATTCTGCGATCGTTACCTCACTGTAGGTTGAATCGATATTCGCCTTCACATCGATCGTTCCGTTTGGCTCGTATGTCTTTTTATATACAGGTACATTCTTTGTCCCATACGTATCTGTAAGTGACAGCTTCGCTCCCGTGATTGGATCAATAAAGTAGAAATCCGCATCCGCATTCTCAATGACGATGATGATATCGACCGTTCTTGTGTTCTTATTATTGTCTGTCACATCTACTTGGATATAATACTTGTTTCCCGTTCCGTGATTGTTCAGATCCTCTGCGGTGATGTTTTGATTCAACAGGATATATCCCGTCGATGATACCGTAAAGTATTTCGCATCTGCGTTCTTATTTCCTGTTTCCTTACTTTTGGCAAATGTACTGCTGGAAACACTGACCTGTGCCACAGCCGTATCCTTTTTCGCGGTTCCCCCGTTTGGATTCGCACTTGTATATAATGCCTTCTTTAAGATCGTATCCGGTGTATACGTTACTCCTTCCGCACCCCCATCCTCGATACTTCCTGTAACTTCAATATTACCCGGCACATAGATTTGAATTACTCTGCCTGTTTGTGTTATCGCTGTCTCATAATTATCATCGCCGTTTAATGTTCCTGTCAATGTCGCACTTCCTGCATCATCCTTATTGCCTGTAGGACATACCTTGCCTTCCGTGTTGATCGTAAACGGAGGATTCGTTGAAGTACTGCTTGAGGTGTATTGTATTTCTTCATCCTTTTTATGATGATCCGAGGTGATCTCCGCCGGTACGCTAACACATTCTCCGCCTACAGGGAGCTTTAAAAGGCCTGTATCCTTAAACTCAATCGTTTGCGGATATTTTTTCACATTCACAATCAACTCCGTATCTACTCCTGTGGAACCATAAATACCGCCTGTGATATGCGCTTTTATTTTCACCTTGTTTTTCGTCGTATCATCACTTGCCTTTTTCACCGTTGCCTGAATCGTATTTGAACCTGAAATACTCAATACATCATTAGGCTCAGGCTCCAATGTATACTTGATTACAGTATTATTCAAAGCTCCTGTCTTTGTCTCAATCAGTTTAGTATGAAACATACCCCCGTTACTCGGCTCACCGCTTGGATCATACGTTATTTCATATACATTAGAGGAAAGTGTTTTTCCGATATTCTTAGGGTCTTCCCACCCTACACCGTTCAATTCAGCAGCACTGATCACTATTTTCTTTTTGACTGTAGTAGACATCTTGGTAGGTGATGTACTGTCCTTTACCTCAATTTCTATTTCATACTCACCCGGCGTAAGGCCGTTCGTCCCTACTCCTTGATTTACATACACATTGCCGCTTGAATCAATATAAAAGGAGCCGTTATGGCCCTTACCGCTCGGCAAGGAATAGGAATACGGCATAACTCCGCCACTTGTATCAACATAGCCGATTCGATAGCTTTGAGAATAACTTAAGGGTGGTTTTGCTTCTGCAGAGCCTGCCTTGATATTCGTTTTAGTCTCCACATAATTCGCTGTTAATCCTAATTGTAAAGTGATTGTTTTGGTCGTTGTCACTGCTTCATAATTATCCGTTGCAGGTACCTTTGCCTGAATCACAATACTTCCTGTCGCATTTGCCGCAAATATAATATCCGCATTATCACCCGCATTTGATGATGTAAACGGTAATCCGCTTGATATGATATTACTGCTTCCTGATACAAAAGAGTATTCAATCTCTACATCCTCTGCATCTTTATCCTTATTGGTATGCTTCGCATGTTCACTATGTGTTGTCGTACTATCTGCGCTTCCCGATACATAGGTCGTGCCTTGATCATCATTGTCAAAACTGATTGTCGGATTTGTTTTCTTCACCTCAAATGAGGTACAAACCTTTTCGGTCGGATTCCCTGCATTATCTACCGGATATCCGTTATCGTCCACTGCGGTAATACAGAACTTGTACGTTCCTGCCTTTAATCCGCCATTTACCAAATCAGGCGCATCACTTTTGATTTTTACATTCAGCGGCGTATTACTTGAAGCATTATTAGAATCCAAGCCATCGATTTCAAAGTTTTGATACGAATTATCACCGTCACCGATCAAATCATAGACCAACGGAGTCACACCTAGCGGATTCACGCTTACCTTTCCGACTGCCTGTCCTGCATTCACATTCTTACTGAACTCATAATCTCCCGCCGTAGCTCCGCTCTGCGGTGTTTTGGTGTAAGTGATGTTATGCGGATTCACAATTTTAACATTATAGGCACTGCTGAATTGCGATACTGCGCTTGGTTGATTATCTCCGGTAAATTCCTCGTTCACCAACTTGATTCCGTAGTTACCTAACGGTAAGTTCGTTGTTTCAATTTCCAATGTTCCCGCAGCCGGCTTCCCACTGAAATTCTGATAATAAATGATTTGATTACTTGCGTTATAGAATAAAGCTGAAATATGCTTGCTTGGATCGGCATTCGAATAAGGAATCTTTATCTTATCTCCCTTCGCAACAGATTTATTCTCATCTGTCACAGAAATCGTACCGATTGCGCTGTCATATATTCTCAACTTCAATAAGTCAGAGCTGCTTGCAGGATCAATGGCGGTCAGTGTATTTCCGTTTGTATTTACATCTAATGCAAAGGCTACCTTATCTTCATTCAATTTAACTGCTGGGCGAATCACATAGGCTCTTTGAATGGCTCCATTTACATTACATGCACATAATGTACTGGGCTCTTGGTATCCATTTGTCGTAGTCCCTGTGTTCATTAGACAAATACCGCCCCTTTCTGTATGAGGAACTACAAGCCACCCATCTCCTGCACCATATACCGGAACTTCCAAAAATCCATCATATGTCAGGTCATAATTATCTTTCTTTAACAAAACAGCCCTATTTGAAATAGTATATGTCATCGGAATACCACGCCAATAAAAAGTAGGCTGTATACCTGCTGTAGGCCCGTAAAAAGGAATAGATAAATCCTTTCTCAAATCTCTGTTCAGTCCCAGTGTTCCTCCGTCTTGTATATCACTTTCCGTCGGTATAAATACATTACCGTTTAACGCCTTACGCACACTGGCACTTAAATTCATATTAATTTCATTTTCAACTACATACAATGTCGTATTATTGTAAGATAATGTTTTAGCATCACATACAGCCA
This sequence comes from uncultured Erysipelotrichaceae bacterium, assembly GCA_947649125.1. GTDB lineage: Bacteria > Bacillota_I > Bacilli_A > Erysipelotrichales > Erysipelotrichaceae > C-19. The sequence continues at coordinate 62,995 of CANSQL010000004.1, forward strand.
TGTTACATAGGCCAAGTCGTATATCTCCTCCTTGCCCCATCAATAAGATATCACTATTTATCGTCTTTATTGCCTCCATAACCACATCCTTGTTCTCGAAGGAGCCAAAAACAACTTTACTGCCTGAAGCAGCCGTATTTCTTGTTACAAGCGCCGTAGTTCCCTTGCCGTTTGCGCTCAAATGCTCAGAAATGAAAGCATTTCCTGTCGCTAATATTATCATCGCAAACATCATAATCGCAATTTTTTTCCACATAAACTTTTCCCTTCCTTCTTACCGTCTGTCTACAAAGGTAGACTTTAAGAAATAGGGAAAAAAAGGACAAAAATGTATGCTTTATAAAGAAAAAACATACGTTTCGCTATCAGAAACATATGTCTATAATTGTCTGCTTTAAGAAATAAAAACATTATATTTTGTATGTTTTTATCATTTTTATACAAAACTGCAAAGCTCATATTATAGAGTGTACTTGATCTGCATTTGTTCGCAGTGATTATATTTTTTTCACATATCATCTAAATACAAGCATATCATAACACCGACAGCCACAAAAAAGGATGTGCATGACATCCTACTTATAAGCTACACGGTTAAATTCCCTTTTCATCAACAAACTGCTTGAAATAAAGCCGCCCAATAATAAAACTGCTGAAATATCATAGCTTTGATTACGCATCATGTAAACAATCAAAACACTGATCACAAGCATAAAGGAATCGATGATAAACGTATTGGTTGTAAAATTCCAACGCTTAATGATTTTTCTGCGCTGATAAATACCTACAGCCACAAAGAATGCAGAAAACAAGGCGATGGATAAATCTACAAGAAAACCCAGTAAATAGCTTTCCGTAAATACCTCACGCAAGAAATAACAAACCACGGCGGCAAAAAGATACATGATGAAACCGCTGAATTGAAATCCTTCACTTTCCTTCATCTTACGAAGTTCCAGCTGACCTGCATAATCAACCTTTTGCTTAAGACTATTCAGATAAGCCTTTCGATCCTTGCCGATCAGATTCTTTACCTTTTGACCCTTCGCTGCCGCAGCCTCAAACTCATTTAATGCCTCAGCCATATAAATATCGATACTGATAATGCTTTCCCCTTGTTCCCGCATAAAGTCAATCATTTCCAAGTAAGCATTATAATTCTCCTGTGAAAGCTTGCCTGCCCGCTCATTATTCTCATAAAATAAACGATACTCAAATTCGTACTTCGGCATTATTTCATCACCTCATATTCCGTTGAATTGATTTGTCTGATACATGAGCTGTAAAATTCCTTCATTGCATGTATCATATCCGCGACATCATGAACACCGGCTGTTTCATAGGCAGAGTGCATTGCCAGCTGAGCCAAGCCGATATCGATCGTATTAAGCGATACATGCGCCTGTGAAAGATTGCCCAAGGTTCCTCCGCCCGCTTCATCACTGCGGTTTAAAAAGGCCTGTGTCTTTACCCCGGCACGTGCACAAATTTCCTTAAACAAGGCAATACTTACCGCATCGCTTGTATAATGCTGAGCAGCATTGGATTTGATCACGATTCCTTCATTCATTAATACAAAATTGCGTGCATCGCATTTCTCGGGATGATTCGGAGAAAGCGCATGGGCATTATCGGCACTGACCATAAAGCTGTTCGCAAGCGCACGATAATACTGCTCATTGTTTTTTCCCAAGCTGTTATTGATACGCTGTAAAACACTTGATAAAAAGGTCGAATTCGCTCCCTGCTTCGTCAATGAGCCGACTTCCTCATTATCGAAGCACGCATAAACCTGAACGGTGCTTGGATGATATCCGTTGATAAAGCCCTGCAGGCTCGTATAAGCACATTCTAAATCATCTAAGCGCGGTGCAGCTAAAAATTCCTCATTCGCGCCCCAAATACATGGCTGAGTACGATTATATAAGAATACATCCGTTGCGCAGATATTCTCTTTCGGAATCTGCAACTCATCGGCAAGCAGCTGCAGATAATCCGCTTCACTCATCACACCGCCGCACAGCAACGGCAACATATCGATTTGTTTATTATAAGCCAAGCCGTCATTGGCCTTACGATTCATATGTATTGCCAAATTGGGAATCATCAATAAATCACGGTCGAAATGAATCAGCTTGCTCACAATGCGCTGACCCTCTTTTACCAAAGCACGACCCGCCAAAGAAAGCGGACGATCAAACCAGGTAGCACACAGCATTCCGCCGTATCCCTCCGTATTTAACTGTGTATACGCATTTTTGACCTCTAAAAGCGCATTCTCCTTTACCTTAAAACAAGGAGAATCACTATGAGAAGCAACGATTTGAAAGCTGTAATCGGAAAGCTCTTGTCCGATATGAAATGCGATCACACTGGATTGATTGCGAATCACAAAATATTTTCCGTTAGGTTCTATCGGCCAATTCTCCTCCTCATGAAGCTGAATAAAGCCGTTTTCCGATAATATGCTTTTCATATTATCGACTGCATGAAAGCAGGTCGGACTTTTATGGATAAAAGACAACATGTCCTTTACTGACTGATGGTTCATTCTTATCACCTCTGTTTGATTATTATATCACAATTCAACCTGTTTTTACGCAAAACCGACGATTATCCTTCACTTCATCAATGATTCTGTTTTAGACACCGTTCCCTTGTCCATACTGATATTGAAAAGAAAGGAAAAGGTACAACGGTCCTAAATTTATGTACCGGGTATTATAATGAACCATTTACAGGAATATCACGAGCAGAAAAAAGCACAAAACGATTCAAACACAAAGCGCCGTGTCGTTATTATCGGTAGCGGGATAGCCGCAGTTTCAGCTGCCGAAACACTGCGCAGACTGAACTTTGACGGAGCGATTTCGATTTACAGCGAATCTGCACAGCTTCCCTATGAACGCCGATTATTAAGCAAGCAGCTGTATCACAAGGAAACTCAGCTTTCTCTGCATGATGCGAAATGGTATGAGGAAAAGGATATTACCCTTCATTTAAAGCAGCGTGTGATTCATATCGACACAAAACGAAAAGAGCTTCATTTGGCGAATCATCAGCTTGTGCCGTATGATGAATGTATCATTGCGACAGGCGCAAAAGCGAAGCAGCCGCATGATTTCTATGACTATGAGAATCTTTTGACCTATCGAAGCTTTGAGGACGCTGTAAAGCTGAGTGAATATGCGAAACGCAATCGCCGCTGTATTGTCGTCGGCGGAGGAATTCTCGGTTTAGAGCTTGCCTGCTTATTGGCTGATGCCCATTTAGAAGTAACATTGATCGAACAGCTTCCTTCCCTGTTGGCAAAGCATATGGATCCCGCAGCCGCTCATTTGTTGCATCAATATTTAAAAAAAGAGAAAATTCATGTCATGCTGAATACGCAGATCAGTAATCTATACGGAATCTCTCGAGCCGAAGGCGCGGAATTAACGAATAAAAAGTACATCAATACTGATTTTATCGTATATGCGATCGGAATACAGGCTGATTTAGATTTTCTAAAAAATACCGATATCAAGCACGATCAGCTGATTCATGTCGATCGAAACATGCGAACGAGCACTGCACATATCTATGCCTGCGGTGATGCCGTCGAATGTGAAGGAGTACATGCTTCCTTATGGAAAAACGCCGAACAACAGGGCGCAATCGCAGCGATGACCATCTGTAATAAACAACAGGAATATGAAAATGCCATACAGCCGCTGTTATTTCAGCACGATCAATTCAGCTGTTTTATGGCCGGCAATATACGTCAAAGCGATCAATATATCGAATGCTTGGATGAAGAAAACAGTAAATTTGAAAAATACACCTATCAAAACGGTATGTGCAGCGGTGCATTATTGATCAATCGTAAGGAACAGATTCCTTATGCGTGGAATACGTATCAATCAAAGGCTGCATATCCTTTCGCAGGGAAATAAAAACGATAGGGCTAATCACCGTATCGCTTTCTTAATTCAGCTTCAAATTCTTTATATGGATAAATATTATACTTAAAACAAGGGATTTGTCCGTATTTAATGACAGCCGCTAATTCCTTGCGATAATATTGTGTACCGTAAGCTGCTTCATATTGATACACTCTGCTCAGTGAATTCATCTGTGAAACAATGCTTAAATTAAAAACCCTTACATAATGCATTTGTGAATGCGTCATATATTGTTCAACGACAGCTTCGGAAAAGCCCATATGCCGAATTACGTCTTTGATCAAATCCAGCAAGCGCTCTTGTACAGATGCCTTACCGAAGGATTGGGCAGGAATAAACAGCGGTAAACGTGTCTTTTCGTTCATAAATAAAAACATTTTTCCTTCTTCAATCAAAAAGACCTTCGCATGCCAACAGAAGAAGGGATCCGGCTCCCCGCTGTAGTTTGATACCTTGCGATTTAATGTGCGTGCAGCAGTTTTAGTACAGGCAATAAGCATACAATCATCTCCCTTAATATAACCTTTTTCTTTTAAAAATCTATTATATTATAACATAAGGAAAATGAATAAGATATTAAATTGTTGAAATTATGAAAAAAGTCGATTGAAAAATACTTATTATTGTTTACTGCCTTCACAAATACGCCAAATACGCTCGATTGCGCCGCTGTTTCCGTAGGTCAATAAGCAATCCTGTTTCCATACTTCATCACCAAGCTCAATCATAAGCTTTACCAACGGCTGCGGATGCATCAGCCATTCCATGGTAAGCTTGCCTTGTTCACAGCTTTCCGAAAGAAGCATTGACGATAAATGAAACGGTAAATGAATCAAACCGCGCTCCTGCAGACTGTTAAGCTGTGCTGAGACGGCGGGATAAAGTGCACAGCTGCTTTTTTGATGCTCATAAAAATGATAACGCTCAAATAAAATATTCTGCATATGCATCTGTGTACGCTTTCTTGCGTCCTCGACTTTTTGTCGTCTGCGCTCTGCGATGATTTCCAATCGCTCCGCTTGAATCGCTCCGCTCATATTTGCTTCATGAATCAAATATAAATCAACAGCATCATTTAAGGCATTGTGTTCTACCTTATTGCCGATTCCGTATATATATTTTAAATCATCCAAAGAAAGCATATCGGAAGCTACTTTTCCTTCATATATGATATCATTGCTGATTTTTCTTTGCAGATCGGTGAATTTTGTCAAGGCTGATATATTGCCGTATCCCTCATATACCGCTTGATGCTTTAAGGTTCTTACATCATCTGGACCGAAAGTATACAGCTCATAAGGACTGTTTAAAGCGTTGATAAAAGCATTGATTTCATCCATGACCTCACGAAAATCAGGGGCTTTTTTTATCTCTTCATCGCTAAGCTTCGTCATGCGGCGAACGGTCTTAGAAAGCGTATGAAAGCGGCGCGGTCGAATCAGGGAGTAATAGGAATCAATTACACACTCATTATCGATCGCAATCAAACCGATGGATATCAAACACTGAATAAAACGGCTGCCCTTACGCACACCGTCAAATTCCGCATCCATATAAATATTCATACGCGCACTTCCCTTCAGTAAACTGCCTTATTTGATCGGGTCCAAATAAAAGCGGCCTTCGACCAATTCCGTTTTCGTTACATTGACAAAGGCAGAGGGATCCACTTCCTTGATCAAATGAATAATATTTTTAACATCAGTCGTATTTACGACCGTATACAGCAATGTTCTCGGCTTGTCCGTATAAGTTCCGATGCCCTCAAGTCTTGTGACACCGTGATGCGTCGATTGATGCACGATTTCAATTACGACATCGGCATTTGAGGTAACGATAAACATCGTCATTCGCTGATATCTTGTATGCAGCATATTGATCACCTGTGTGGAACAAAACTGAAAGATGATCGAATATAAGGCACTTTCCCAACCGAATAATGCACCGGCAATCACAAGCATGACGGCATTGACACCCATCATGTAATTCCATGCCGATTTTTTTGTTCGCTTTGAGATCCACATCGATATAAAATCAGTTCCGCCGCTGGAAGCATTACCTTTTAACGCAATGCTTAAGGCAATCCCGTTGATAATACCGCCGAAGATAGAAATCAATAAAATATCCTCAGTGATATTCGTTGCCGGAATCATATCGACAAAGATACCTGTCAATAAAATCATTAAGATAGAATATAAAGTGAATTTTTTTCCGATCATTTTAAAGCCGATATAGGCAGGAATCGCATTTAAGCTGTAGTTTACGATTGAAAACGGTATATCGATTGCTAAAAAACGCGAACAGGTACGCTGTATCAAAACCGTCAGACCGTTAAAGCCGCCGGGAAACAGTCCTCCTGCATTTACAAAGGTCTTCAAATTAACAGCGCTTATGAAAGCAGCTGTAATTACACAGATTATTGTGATCAAATCCTTATATTTTTTATGCTTGACAGCCATTATCGTATCCTCACTTTATTTCAGTCACCATGTAATTATACTATGATTTCACTTTATTTCAAGGCAATCCCGGGATTTTCCTTCAGCCTCATAAAAAAACAGGCGCACCTGTTTATTTACTCTTATTTTGCCACTGCTTAATAATGGTATACGCTACAATAATCAAGCCGACCCATAATAAAATATCGGCGATGTTTAAAATCAAATGAGCATCAAATACAGATATACCGATAATATCACGCACATAGCCGAGAAACAATCGATCCAACAGGTTGCCGCCCAGTCCTCCCAGCATCAACAAGATACCGTGAATGCAGCGAGTATCATTTTCCTCTGTATGATGATAAAAGCTGATCAACAAAACCAGTGACAACAGCGTTGTTATGATCACCGAAAGCATATGTCCTTCTACGATATGAAAGGCAGTGCCGTAGTTTTGTTTATCGGTCAAATAAAGAAAATCAGAAATCAGCGGATATTCATGACCGATTTCAATCGTCAGATTAATAATAAATTTCGTTATTTGATCAAAACATATATAGAATAAGATCCATTTGATATGCTGCTTCTTCATTGCTTCACCTGCTTGCTTAAACTATTATAACAATTTTTTCCATGTTTGACAAAGAAAATCGCAAATGAAACAATATTGTAAGATTCGTTTTGTAAAATATATAGTGAATAAACAAATGCACACCGAACGCAGGTGTGCATTTCATTTAAGATAAACGAAGAGTCGGCTTCACGGTTTTGAACCATTGATCGATTTGATAAAGATAAGCCAACAGCTGCGGACCGCTCATTAATTGACCGTACCACGGTAACGGAAAGGCAGCACCGCCGGTCTCGATCAGTTCCTTCAGTGCTTCATCATCAAACAACAGATGCAGCACACTGTTCGGATCATCATAGGAGCACTGCAGCTTTTCCTTCATCAGCTCACAGTATTTCGGATTATGTGTTTTCGGGAACGGGTTTTTCTTACGATGGGCAACCTCATCAGGCAGCTCGTTTTCAAAGGCCTTGCGTAAAATGCCCTTTTCCTCTTGATTTAAGAATTTCATTTCCCACGGGATATTATAAACGTAATCTAAAATGCGGACATCGGCAAACGGTGCACGAATTACGACCTCGGCATCATTGCCCATACAAACCTGTCGTGTCACAAGCGTCTGCATAAACCAATGCAGACAAAGGATTGTATGAATACGGGCTCGCTTGTCCTCCTCGCTGTCACTGTCTAAGAAGGTGATATCCTTCAGTGTCTGTTTATATTGCTTTTTCAGATAGCCGTCGATATCCATGCCGGACAGTGTTTCATTAAACAGCTTTTTACGCTCTTTCGTAGAGCGAAGCCACGGGAATGTATCTAAATGCGCCAGCTCTTCACGATAGAACCAAGGATAACCGCCGAACACCTCATCGCTGCATTCTCCGCTCATAATCACACTGCGATCCTTTTTCACCTGTTTACACAGCCATAACAATGCGGAATCGACATCTGCCATGCCCGGCAGATCACGTGCCGCCAATGCCGGAATCAGCTCATCACGTAACTCCTCTTGGGTAATCGTAAATTTTGTGTGCTTACTGTCGGTCAGCTCCGCCATCAGCTTGATATATTCATCATCTAAAGAAACCTGATACATATTGCCCTTAAAGCTGTCGGAATTGCCCTCATAATCAAGACTGTAGGTGGACACTTTCCCCTGCTTTGCCAAGCATGCGGCGATAATACTGGAATCGAGTCCGCCGGATAAAAAGGTCGCATCACAGCCCTTGCTTTGGCGCTTGATCGCATCCTCTACCAAGTATTTAACATGTGCTGTCGTATCCTCATACGTATCAAAATGCGGCTTACTGATCGGTTCATAGTATTTTTTTATCTGTATATGATTTTTCCTGATTACCATATAATGGCCCATCGGCAATGCCGCTATCCCCTTATACAAAGTCATATTTTCACTGATGCTGGGACCGAGCGACAACAGCTCTCTGATTCCCTTGCGGTCGACAATCGGCTTGATTGCCTTAGTCGCTAAAATATCCTTGATTCTGCTTGCGATAATGATTCCCATTCCTTTTTTCTGTGCATAGAAAATCGGTCGAAGTCCCATTTGATCCTTAGCGACAAACACCTCTTTGCCGGCATCGATCACAAAGGCAAAGGCCCCGAGCAGATGATTCATCATGCCGTGTCCCCAAGCTCTGTAGGCGTATACAAGCATTTCCTCTGTCGATGCGACATCTCGCTCTACTCCCTTATGACGAAGCGCAGCCTTTAACTCTGCCTCATTGTATAACTCTCCGTCAAATACGACATGATAAACCTCATTCATGACCTTGATCGTGGTAAAGTGTGAAAGCATATGATGATTGCTTTTTGTCACATTTGAAAATTTATGCAGCCATTGATTTTCTGCATTTTTCGGTATATTCAATACTGCTAAATAATTACTCATATGAACCCTCCCATAAATATCATATGCGTAAGCCTATCGTTTGTTACACATAGATAACGGTCTTATCACTTCGATATGCAAGCGTATAGATCCATAAAAGCGTCTCATTGAAATCTGATACGAATGTGCCTGTCAACAACTGCATCTGACCGCAATACAGCTGCAGCCTCAGCATATCCTGATAAAAGTCGCAGCACCGATTTAACACCGAGGGCGGTGCCTGACGCAAAATCACAGCCTGAAACAATAGATTTGCCTGTTCATTGATTTCCTTTTGATGCAGAATACACCAATGCAGCTGACGATGCAGCAACGCTGTATAAGCATTGAGTGAATCGCTCGGAAAGCTGACCTTATGATACAGTCCCTTTTGTACCGGTATCATATTATTCAAATTCACCGCACCGAGTCTTCCACCGTCGATTTTTAAAAAATCGATTTGATTACCCATTCTGCGATGCTTCGGTTTCGGTGAAGTCAACGGCGCAAAAAAGGATATTGAATGAATCATTATCACAACACCGATAAAAGGACGCTTTTTCACTCCTTCATTATAGGGTACAAGCGCATCATAACAGCGTAAATAATGACAATAGCTGCTGTCAATATAATATAATTCCATAGTTCCTCCAATCATGAAATCAGCGCATAAGAAAAGATCATGCTTCCTGCACATGACCTTTTTACCCTCATCGTTATTATAACAGAGATTTTAAGACTGTCAATTCCTTTTAAGCTTTTTCCTCTTGCTTCATCGCACTTTTCGCTAAAGCGAGCACGATCAAATAGCTCCAAACTGCCATGCGTTTTGTCCAAGTGCTTTTCTGAGGTTTTTTATGCAGTCTTATCATCCGATCACCGATCCTTATCTATACTGCTATATTTTACCATAACAGCGATGCTTTATGCGAATTTTCTTTTTCTTTTTGAAATAAAATTTGTAATGATAATAAATAGTAAGGTAAAACCGATCAGTATCCCCATATTGATTATGATCGGCTGCAGCGATTCCGTTTGAAAGCTTTCAAGCTGTATCACTTGATTATTCGTATTGATAAACCAATAGGACGGTAATATATGCGCAATCTTTAAAACGATATCCGGAAGCATTTCAGCCGGGACAAAGGCACCGCACAGAAAGCTGCTGCCCAGCGCAATCACATTTACGAGGCCGTTGATCGCATTTTTATTGATGATAAGATTCGCAATCAATAATGCGAATGATACGGCACAACAGGTAAACAGAAAAGAATTGATGATATACACAAGACCGTGTTGAGAAAGCATTGTATCCGTTAATAAAATGATGCTTATCAGTACATAGAACAGCCACAGCACAAGCGCAAATAAACCGTTGGACAGAAGCAGAATACGATTGTATTTGCGATAATTACAGCTGCTGATCAAAGTTCGCTTCGCAATCATTTCCTGCTTAAAGCTGGACAGAATCAAACAGATGACATAAATACAGCCGGCGATAATTGAATAATTGGCAAAGTTATAGAAATAAGAGGCCTTTGTCAAGGAGTCATTATCCAGTGCAGAGGTCATTTCAACCGCTCCCTTTTCCTGCATTGCGCTTTCGATATGTTCAATGAGCACATCATCTGTATAGCCTGCCTGTTGATAAAAAGAGGCACTTGATAAATAACGCTCAAGCATAAGCTTAGCCAAAGCCGCATTATAGTCCTGTGTGGTACGAATCGAAAGCTGAGGCTTTTCTCCGCGCATAAATGCTTCATGATAACCGCTTGGAATCGTAATCACCATGCTTACATCGCGATAAAACAAGGCATCGTCGACGGCTTCCTTGGAATTGCTTAAGCTGACAAACTCGCAGTGTTTCTTCATATATTCCGTTAAGCCGATACTGAGCTTACCGTCATTATCCTCATTTTGAATATAGATATTCGGCTTTGCGGCATTGAAGCCGCCGCCTGTTTCACCGCTCTGCAGACTGAAGGCGGCAAAAAACAACAGGATGACCGTATACAGAATTACCGGTCCCTTGCATTTATTTAATACCTTTAAAAAGGTCTTAAAGATAATCATACTTCTGCCTCCTCAACTGATACACCGCAATACCCAGCATCAACAGGGCAAAGATTGCCAACGCGAATATATTTTGATAATAGCGCTCAAAGGTATTATAGTAATAAAGCGAATATAAGCCGTCTGTTATCATATTCACCGGATTCAGCTGATTGATCAGCGGTATATTTTTATCGATCACATACTTCATCGTGATTCCCATCATGCCCGATAAGAAACAGCCGAGCATCGTTACGGAAATCAAAACACTGATTTTCGTATTTTCATTCTTTTTTAAAATCGCTGCGATACAGATCCCCGTTGAAAGACCCGCCAAGCATCCGAGCAGAGAAAGGATAACGACATGAAGGAAATGAGCACCGTAATCCACATTCAAAGCATAGATCGTATACAGAAACAATAATGCCAGTCCTGTTATCTGAACCAAATAGGCTGCCGAAGCACTGCTGATAATCAGCTTATACTTGGCGCAAGGTGATACGGCGATCCGCTTGCCGTTATTACTCATATTGGCAAGATTGCGGTTGATTGCAACCATACCGAGGACACCGCCGTACATACAGGTCATCGCTATCAGCGTATAAAATTCAATCATCGTATAGCTCATATTAGGATTGCTGTTATCCGCCAGCCATTCCTCATTACTGTTCAGCATAGCTGTGATTTCAGCGTAAACCTGCTTGATAAGCTCCTCTTGATTTACTGCCTTTCCACTTTCGATTGCTTCTTTCAGCGCCGCTTCCGTTTTTATCTTTGCGACATCCTCTACCATATGATTCGTCTGCAGCAGTTGATCTACGACATACTGCAGAATCGTTTCACTGATACCGCTTTGCTTCACTACGACCTTAACATCCTCATTCAGTCGAATATAGCCGATAATCTCGTCCTCAGCCAATAATTCAGCCGCTTTTTGTTCACTTACGAAGCGATTATGAAACAGTTGTACCTCACTTTCCTCTTCACTCAGCTTTGATATTGCTTCCTTAAAGGCGGTATTTGATTTATCACCTTCTACAACCGCAATCGAAATGATATCAGCCTTTTCACTGTTTTCTATATCTGAAAATGCCATATTGAAAAAGGTTCCTAAAATCAACGGAAACGCAAGAGTCCAAAATATCAGCATTTTATCCTTTAACAGTGTAATCAGCGCATATTTAAAATTATGAAAAAACATCAGTCTCTCAATTCCTTTCCTGTCAGCTCTAAGAAAACATCATTCAATGTCGGTCGCTGAGAATAAATACGATTATAAACGATATGTGCTTGATTAAAATAGCTGATTAAATCATTTAAGTTATGATCGCCCTTTTTATAAGTGACTGTAAGCTCCTGATTATGGTAGCTGACATCACAGGCATTCGCAAGCTGTTTGATTTCTGACAGCTGTGCTTCCTGAAGCTGCGGTATTTCCACACTGACCTTTTCCTCGATTTGAACAAGGCGCTTCAGTTCATCACAGGTGCCCTCGGCCAAAAGCTTTCCCTTATCGATAATAATGACACGATCACAGAGAATTTCCACCTCTTCCATATAATGAGTGGTATAAATAACGGTCGCTCCGCGATCACGCAGTGTTTTAATGCCGTCCAATATATGATTACGACTTTGCGGATCAACGGCTACCGTCGGCTCATCCAAAAAGACAAGCTTAGGACGATGCGCAATACCGCACGCAATATTTAAGCGCCTCAACAATCCGCCTGAAAGCTGCTTCGGTAAAAATTTACGGTAATCCTGTAAACCCACAAGCTCGATTGCTTCATCGATACAGGCCTTGCGTTCCTTTTTATCCTTGATATATAAGCCGCAGAAATAATTGATATTATCATAAACGCTCAATTCATCAAATACCGCAACATCCTGAAAAACGACACCGATCTGTCGCTTGATGTCATAAGCATCTACAGACATTTGTTTGCCGAATATTTGAATACTGCCCTTTGAAAAATTCAACAGTGATAAAATGCAGTTCATCGTCGTAGATTTCCCGCTGCCGTTAGGTCCCAAAAGGCCTAATATTTCACCTTCACGCACTTCAAAGGATAAGTCATCTACTGCCTTAAGCTTTTGATAAGCCTTTGTAAGATGCTTTACTTCAATGATATTTTCACTCATTTGTTTTCCTCCTGCTTCACGATATAAAACAGCACACAAAAACAGTACCTTGTGCTTTCATTATATATCATATCATAAGTGTATCACAAGCAAAAAACGAATCATGGCACAAAATTTTGATATATAACGTACTATTATTATAACAGATTTCATGATAAAAGCATGTGCTGTTTTTATCTCATATCGTTACAAGTTTATCAATCGTTATCAGTGAAGCATTGAAGCCGGCGCAAACCTTTCATGTAAAACGAATAAATAATTGGTACAGCGATACTGCTGCATCTTTACACTGCGATATTCACTGTCAGACAAAAGCATTGTTCCGTCATGAAATTCAAGCAGTGTTTGATATTGCTTGGCAGTAATCTTTTTTACTTTGCAGTAATTCACCCATACGTTGTTTTTAGAAGCTGCATCAATGACCGGATACAGGATGATCCCCTCCCGAATCAGCACCGGTACCTTTTGATGAATTTTGAGACAAGCACAGACTGCCTGCTTTCGCCCCTCAAAGCTGCTTCCGTAGTGCTCGCAAAGCCTGTTCAGAAAAACCTTACAGCGTTCATGCACCGTATAAGTTCCCCACGAACCCATATGCACAACAATCTCATTGTTGCGGTCTTCGATATAAGTTATCATTGTATCTCCTCCTTCTTATATTCTTTTCGAAGCCGCAAGGTGAATTCCAAAAATATAAACAAAATACAGATTATATGCAATTCGATAAACACTTCGTTGATAGCAGTCTTAGAATATTACTATATTATGAAATTTCAAGAGGAGAATCCATAAAAAAAGCATAACGGTATACCGCTATGCCTTATCGATTATTGACAGCTGTCACAGCCGCCGTCTCCGCAGCCGCCGCTGCATCCGCCGCAGCCGTTTTGCTGCGCAAGCTGAGCTTCATATACTAAAGTATCAATGACGATACATTCGATTTCCAGCTTCACATCCTTCGGCAGACGTGCAACCTGTACACAGCTTCGTGCCGGATACGGTTCTTCTAAGTAGGAGCCGTATACTTCATTTAAACGATCAAAGTCGTTTAAGTCGGAAACAAAAATCGTCGTTTTCATAATATGGCGGAAATCCAAACCGATTTCATTTAAAACCGCCTGAATATTTTTCATAACCTGATGGGTCTGTTCCTCAATCGTTGTTCCGACTACCTCGCCGCTTTTCGGATCTAAAGGAATCTGTCCGCTCAAATAAACAAAGTCACCCAGCTTTACCGCCGGTGTATAAGGTCCTAATGCCTTCGGTGCGTTTTCCGGCTTTACCGGTTTAATAAATACGTTCATAAATATCCTCCTAGTCTAATAATTCATCCTCTTGCGGGGATAAAATTTGCAGTTCAATTCGTGTAGCCATACCGTCCTCAGTCTCCAACACTTTTATTTCAAGGTTTTCAAAGGTAAGTTCACGACCTTTCCGAACCTTGCGGTGATTGTTCAATTCATTGACCCATGCGGTAATGGTACGTGCCTTAGTTTTCGGTGCCTCTTGATCCTCTACATAGGTATCAAAGAAATCAAGCAGACTTACCTTACCGTCGATTTCAAAGGTGTGCAGACCGATTTCAATCACATGATTCGGCAGCGGATCATATTCATCATAGATTTCACCGACTAACTCTTCAAGCACATCCTCAAGGGTAATAATTCCGACAAACACATGGGATGTAAGACTTTCCTCTACGATTGCCAAATGCTCACGTGATTTTTGAATATCCTCTAATACATCAGGCAGCTTTTTACGCTGATTGACAAAAACCGGATCACACATTAAATCACGAATACTGACTTCTTTTCCTGCCAGCATCGCATCCAATACATCACGAACACGCAAGATACCGACAACCTCTGTGGTCTCATAGGAAAGGATCGGCAAGCGTGACAGCTTATGCTCATGAAGCACTGTCTTCAGCTGCTCAAAGGTCGCATTGTCATACAGGAACACCACTTGATCGCGCGGTACCATAATATCGCGAACGCTCTTGTCATCGAATTCAATCACACTTTCAATCAGTTCACGTTCCTCTTGTTCCAAAACACCTTCTTGTTCAATCGTTGACACTATTTCCAAAAGCTCATCCTCGGTCGCAGTTACCTGTTCAATATCCAGCTGCTTTTCCCAATGTTCTTCCAGCTTTTCCACAACAATCGTAATCGGACGAAATAAAAACACAAGCAGGTGCATCGGCTTTGCCATGAACAACGTGCAGTCTTCAGCCTTTGCCTTCGCAATAATTTTCGGTGCGACTTCACCGAAGATTAAAATCAATACAGTCATGACTCCGGTTGCGACTCCGACACCGGCACTGCCGAACATCTCGGTAAACAGCATTGTCGCAATACTGGTACCTAAGATATTAACAATATTATTCCCGATTAAAATCGTTGTAATCAACGCAGTGAATTTTTTAGTGTTATTATATGCGGTTTTTGCCCGTTTGTTTCCGTTTTTCGCCATCTGCTTCAAACGAATTTGATTCACAGAACTATAGGCTGTTTCCGTTGACGAAAACAATGCCGACAGCACCAGCAAAATACCAAGTATGAGAAAAAGACCTATGTGCGAACTGTCCAAGACTTACCACTCCCTATAAAATTTTTCCTGATTCGCTAACAGCTTGGCGCGACGTCGTTTAAACAGCTTATAAAATAAAAACGCCAGCCATGAGATGGGGAATGCCATCAACAACCCAAATGATAAATAATCACTGATACATTCAAGCATACGCTCACCTCTCTAGCAATATTATACTTGTTTTTTCTAAAATTTCAATCAGAACGCTGCTTCTTATAAAGAAAACATAAAACAAAGGTCATCCGACAGAAGCAGATGACCTGAAATTATTTATTTTATATCAAAATTCGACGAAAGCTTCAGCTCAGAACGAAATTTCGCAAAGGTTTGGGCATCAGCCATCGCATCTAACGCACCGGCTTGAGTTACGGTATAAGCCGCATATGCATTCGCAAAACTTAAATATTCAGAAAGCTGTGCTTGCGTTAATGTATCGATCGATAAAACTTCATCACGAAGCAGACAATACAGGAATGCGCCGATAAAGGAGTCACCGGCACCCGTCGTATCTCTGCACTCAACCGCAAGACCGGCTGCCTCTGCTTTGCATGTTTTCGTATAAGCACAAACGCCTTCCTTACCCTTTGTATAGATCACAAGCTTCGTTTGGTCTTTCAATAAGTCATCAAGTGCATCTTCGATATTTGTTTTTGAGGTGATAAAGCTTAGTTCCTCATCTGATATTTTTAAAATATCGGCATGGGGCATAAACTCATGCACACTCTGATATAAGGCTCTTTCATCATTCCACAGTGAAAAACGCAGATTGGGATCAAAGCATACAAGCAGCTGTTCCTCATGCGCATAACGAATCAGCGTTTCATGCGCATGCTTCATCGGTGATTCAACCAGTGATACGCTGCAGAAATGTAGGATTCCGCAATCCTTCAGCATTTCTTTTTTGATATGCTTAGGAGAAAGCATTAAATCAGCGCTGTTGCGGCGATAAAACTGAAAATCACGATTGCCGTCGACTGCCAGTGAAACAAAGGCCAATGCGGTATCGGCATCTGAGGTTCTTAAGATATAATCGGTATCGATTCCGGCTTTTTTCAAACATTCAATGATATAGTCACCGAACGCATCGGCACCGAGCTGCGTAATCATGCGTGATAATCCGCCGAGCTTCGCACACGCACCGGCAACATTGGCAGGCGCTCCGCCCGCAACTCGCTGAAAATGCCCGACATCCTTTAAGCGACACCCTTTTTCTTCGGGAATAAAATCAATCAGCGCTTCTCCGATAGCACACAAACCTTTCTTCATCTTCTCATCCTTTCAAATTTCCCATTGATACGGATTCATTTTATACCATACGACACTGCCCCGCAAGTCTTTTCCGTGAATTGATAACGGTGTATGTGCTTGTTTTTCATATACTCGAGTTGTGAATACATAAGCACCGTCATTGATAAACACCTCCAAAGAAGAAGTGTCCGAATAAATCGTAATTCGCTCAAGTGAGGGCAGAATCGCACTTCTTACGGTTCTTCCGCTGCCGTCTGCTCCCATATGCAGAGAAAAGCGTTTCGTATCAACATCATATTTCATATCCACTTCATTACGCACACGGATTGAAAAGGATGCTTCTTGTTCAATCGCAATCGTACATTCATAAACACGCTCAAGCAGCTGTTTCTCATTAAACTGTGTAAGTGAACCGCAGTGTTTTTCACCGCGCAGTGCGTTCAGCTCCGCAATCGGTGTTTGATACAGCATGCCGTCATGATAAGACAACACCCGCGGAATTGTTAAGGCATGTTGCCACCCTCGCTCACATGTCGGATTATCATACGGAATATCGGGCATCCCCATCCAACCGATTAAAATACGACGATTTTGTTGATCGACAAAAGTCTGCGGCGCATAAAAATCGAAGCCGTAATCCAGCGTTTGAAACGATTCTAATTCAAGCGAATGCTCAATATCACCCGATACGGGAAAATAACCGCATTGATAAACATTCTGATAGCGATCTGCTTCCTGTGGTACCCCTTGCGGACATGCAATTAAAAGCGTTTGTCCGTCTAAATCAAACAAATCAGGGCATTCCCACATATATCCGAATGTTTTAGGAGTCGTCAATAAGCGATCAAAGCTGAAATGAATGAGATCCTTCATTTGATAGATCAGCACGCATCCCTGATCACTCTTGGTACGCCCGCCGAGTACAAGATAGGTTTTTCCGTTATGCTCATAAAGCTTCGGATCACGCACATGTTTACTCATATCATCTGGGTAATCCTCATTGCGCATGAGACATTTTTTATCGCCCAACAGATAACCGTCTTTGCTTGTCACAAGCATTGTATTATGCTCTCTGCCTTCATAAATATAATCATAAGCACGATCGGTAAGCTTCACATTTCCCGTATAATAGAAGTACAGTTGATCGTTATGAATATAAGCACTGCCGGAATAAGCACCGCGCAGATCATAGCGGCTATCGGGAAACAGAACAGGCTCTTCCTGTTTCCATGTACAGAAATCCTTTGTCGTAACATGCCCCCACAGTTTCACCTTGCCTTCGGTATCAAAAGGGGAATACTGATAATAGACATGATAAATATCATGAAACTGACATAGACCGTTCGGATCATTCAGCCAACCGCTGTCAGGCATAATATGATAAGCAAGCCGCCACGGGTCTTTCTTTACCCGTTCACGTTCTTCCGCAAACTGCCGTGCTTTTTTTTCATATTCTGCTTTTGTCATTGATAATGCATTCATAGCTTACCTCTTTGTGATTTTCATGACCGCATCATCAATTACGCAGTCACCGTCCTTTAACAGCGTCAACACGTGATCTTCCATGCCTTCACTCAGAATCACCATAGTTTCATCGCTGTATCCTTTTTCCTTTATGATGTTTAAATCCATTTCCAAAAGCAATGTCCCCTGCGTTACTTGTTGCCCTTGCTTTACAAACACTTGAAAGCCTTCCTGATTCAAGTTGACCGTATCAATACCACAGTGAATTAACAGCTGTACGCCGTTTTCCAATGTTAAGCCGAGCGCATGACCGCCGGGGAATATAAAGGAAACCGCTGCGTTCGCCGGTGCATATACTTTCCCGTCTTTCGGATAAATCACGATTCCGTCCCCCATGCTTTTATTCGCAAACATCGGATCACTTGCTTCACTGACCGAATGAACTTCACCGCTCATCACCGATTGCAGCACTACCTCATGAACATTCGGTAATTCTTGTGTATCCTTCGCTGTGGAAGATGTTTCCTGCATCGCGGCTTTTGCTTCCGCTTTTTTTCCTAATACCAAAGTCATCACAAATGCCACGATAATTGAAATCACTAAACCGATACCAAAGTTTAACCAGTTTTTCGGATCCACTGAGATAAATCCCGGTAAACCTGCTGCCCCCAGCGCCACCGCCAGCACATGATTAAGCGCAATCCATGCACTTCCGCAGGCAGAACCGATACATGCGGCGATAAACGGATAACGCAGTTTTAAATTCACACCGAACATTGCCGGCTCGGTAATACCTAACAATGCCGAAATACCCGATGCACTGCATAATGATCTCATTTTTTCATTTTTCGTAATTAACAGTACCGCAAGTACGGCAGCCCCCTGTGCCGCATTAGACATTGATGCCGTAACGAAGATAAAGCTTCCGCCCGTATGTGCCATATCCGCAATCAGCTGTGTTTCTACAGCGATAAAGCTATGATGCATACCGGTAATAACGATCGGGGCATAGAAGCCGCCGAAGATTCCGCCGCCGACAAATCCCAATGTAGAATATACCCATGTGATCGCACTCGCCAACATATCACCGGCACCGCGCATCAGCGGACCGATGATCGTAAAGGTCAAAAACGAAGTGACAAGAATCGCAATCAACGGTGTAGACAAATTGTCAAGCCAAGACGGTGTGATCTTATGCAGGCGCTTTTCAAGCGTTGCCAACAAATAAGAAACAGCCAAAACCGGAAGCACCGTTCCTTGATAGCCGACCGCATCAATTCCTAAACCGAAGATATTCCATGTCGGCACTTCCACACCGGTTCCCAATGAGTACGCATTCAGCAATTCCGGGTGTACCATAATCATCCCCATCGCAGCACCCAAATAAGGATTTCCGCCGAATTTCTTCGTTGCCGAAAAACCTAACAGAACCGGCAGAAACGTAAACGGCGCATTCGCAAACAGATTGATCATCGCCGCTAAGTCCGCAAACTGCGGATACATAGAGATCAACGACTGACCGTCAAAGAAGTTCGCTGTTAAAATATTATTAACTCCCATTAACAAGCCGCCCGCAACAATTGCCGGAATGATCGGCACAAAGATGTCACTTAACAGCTTGACCGCACGCTGAAGCCATTTCCCTTCCTGCTTCTCACTGTTTACGGCAGCTGCTTCGCTTTGATTGATCCCCAGCTGTTGATTGATTTCATCGTATACGAGATTTACGGTTCCCGCTCCGATAATAATCTGATATTGTCCGTTCGTATAAAATGTACCCTTGGCAATATCCAACTGCTCAAGTGCCGCTTCATCAACCGATTCCTTGTTTTTTAAAACAAAGCGCAGTCTTGTCGCACAATGCATTAATGAAATGATGTTTTCTTTGCCGCCGACACACTTTACGATATCAGCCGCAGGCTTACGATAATCCATAGTATTGTTCCTCCTCTTATTTATGGTATCGGTACCATCTATAAATAGTATAAAGCGGTTACATTCGCTTGTCAATACCATTTTATATATTTTTATAAAAACTTATATAAAAGGACTTAAACCGCTTTCAGAAACTTTCTTATCCATTTATGTTATCGGTACCATAATTATCGGTATATGTCCCATATATTAAATTAACACCGGCAGATAATGAAAAAGAATGCTTATTCGCATTCCTTTACGCTTTCACCTTCAATAAAGGTATAATCGACCACCTGTGTTTTAGAAACCGGTTCATGATTAATCATTTTAATCATCGTTTCACCCGCTAAATATCCTGCCGTATCTGAATCATAGCGAACGGTAGACAGCTTCGGTGTCAGTATCTCGCTTGCTTCATACCCGCCGAAACCGATAACGGAAATATCCTCGGGGATTTTCAAACCGCGCTGTTTAATGACTTGATAGGCAGCCATTGCCTGTGTATCCGTCGCGCAGATCATCACATCCACGCGATGCTTACGCAAATATTCTGCGATTTTATCTTTGGTTCCTTCATAAGAAAAATCGGCGATAATTTCTTTGACGTTTTTGATTCGGTATTTAGCCAAACCGGCAAACACACCGTTACGGCGATGAACACCGATCGCTTCATCATGGGCGGTAACACCGACATACACCGGTCGTTCAAAATGACGCTGTCCGATATATTCACCGACGAATTTCCCCGCTTCAAAGTCATCATAAATAACCGATATGCCACGCTCGTATTTCTGCGCCACAAACAATAACGGAATATCCAGCTTTTCGGCAATTTGTGCATGTTCCTCAGTAATCTGAGTCGCCAGCAGGATAATACCGTCCGCTTTCATTCGCCACAGGCTTTCGATACTGCGCAGTTCTAAGCGAATATCATGGCTCGTATTTACAAACAGCGAGGTATAATTATCCTTACGCAAATATTGATCAATCGCCATCAGCATTCTTCCGGAAACGGTAGAATCCAAACAAGGCGCAATGACACCGATGATTCTGCTTTCCTTCGCTTTTAAGCTCTGCGCAAATGTATTTGGTTCGTAATGATATTTATCAATCACTTTCTTGATTTTTTTTCGTGTATCCTCTTTGACATAACCGCCGTTAAAATAACGAGAAACCGTACTTTTGGTAACACCGGCATATTCGGCAATGTCCCTCATGGTCAATTTCTTGTTCATAGGCACCTCTTTTTCATCTTTTTTATTTTCAACATTATCATTATAAGGCATATCAAGTTATTTGACAATAAAACCTGTTGGATTCTAATGACATAAAACCTGTTGGATTCTAATGACATAAAACCTGTTGGATTCTAATGACATGAAATACACTAAGATCGCTTTTTTATTCTGCTTGTTTTTATTCACTCTTTACAATTCACATGCATATCATTATAATGCAGTAGAAGGAGGGTCCTTATGTTTAAAGAAATAACAATACAGGATTATCAAAGTAATATTTTTCATAAGATCGGCAAGGAATGGATGCTGATCGGCGCAAAAGCGAATGATCGATGTAATGCAATGACAGCTTCATGGGGCGGCATGGGTATTTTATGGAATAAACCGGTTGTATTTGTATTTATCCGTCCGCAGCGTTTTACCAACAGCTTAGTAAGTGAAGCTTCCCACTTTTCTTTGTCCTTTTATCCCGAGCATATGCGGGAAATGCTTTCGTATATGGGAAAAGCCAGCGGTAAAGATGAGGATAAAATCGCAAAGGCAGGATTACATGTCATAGCGGATCATGCGCCTTATTTTGCGGAAGCGAATGAAGTAATGATCTGTCGTAAGCTGTTTGCGCAAGAATTAGATCCCGAATGCATTCTTGATGCTTCGATCGATAAGCAGAATTATCCGCTGAAGGACTATCATATTTTATATGTCGGAGAAATCGAAAAAATCCTCGTAAAACAGTAAAGCTGCACGCATTTCATGCCTACAGCTTTTTTTCTATGCTCTTAAATAATGCTTCAGCCATGCCAAGCATTCATCTACTGCCTGTTCCTCACACGCCCATGATGTCACAAAGCGTACTGCACTACGTTTGTCATCCAACTTTTTCCATAGCTGAAACTGAAACTTCTGTGCCATTTGTTCAAGCAATTTCTGTTCAAAAATCGGAAAAATTTGATTGGTCGTAGTTTTCACAAAGAATGAGATTCCTTCCCGTTCCATGCCTTCTTGTAATTTCTGCGCCATTTTTACCGCATGATCGGCTAAATCCAAATAACGATTTTCTTCAAACAATACCGAAAACTGCAGACCCAACAAACGTCCTTTGGCTAACATCGCACCCTGTTGCTTGACGGAAAAGCGGAAGTTTTGTTTCAACGCATCATTGAATATCACAACAGCTTCGCCGAACAACGCTCCGCACTTAGTACCGCCCAGATAACAAACATCAAAGTACTTTGCTAGATCAGCCAAGCCAAGATCACTGTCATTCGCAACAAGCGCCATCGGTAAACGCGCACCGTCCATATACAACAACAGTCCGTATTCATCACAAACATCACGAAGTGCCTTTAACTCTGCTTTTGTATAAACAGTACCGATTTCAGTCGCATTGGATATGTAAACCATTGCCGGCTTTACCATATGCTCATCCACATGCTCATTCATCACAGCTCTGATGCCCTGCGGCAACACCTTACCCATCTCGCTGTCAGCCACCAATACCTTATGTCCGCTCGCTTCGATCGCGCCTGTTTCATGTACATTAATATGTCCGCTTTTTGCCGCTATTACCGCTTCATACGGTCTTAATGCCGAGGAAATCACAACCTGATTGCATTGCGTCCCGCCGACTAAAAAATGAATATCGCAAGTATCACTTTGCAGCTGCTCACGAATCAACGCTCTTGCTTTATTGCATTCCTCATCCAATCCATATCCGACGCTTTGCTTGCGATTTGTATCAACCATAGCCTGAAGAATTGCTTCACATGCCCCTTCACTGTAATCACTGTTAAAACTATACATATTTCGATTCCTTTCCTTTTTTCCAATATTATAACTTATCTTTTAAAACTTTGATAGTGCAATCAATAAATTCATTTCAACCGGCAGTCATTTTCTAAAAATTCCCAGTCGCAATATTACGTATAATATAAATTCTGCTGTTCACAATAATGTCAGGAGGTAAAGAAAAATGAAAAAAGAAAAAAACAACAAAAAAGAGCGTTTTGTCGCTGCACGTCGTAACCCTGACGGAACTTTAAGTGAGTTCAAAGACAGCAAGGGTAAGGTTTATGACTACGAACAGGCTTTAGAGGCCGTAGAAGCAGGTAAAATCGAAAACGCATTGCCGTTTACCGGTCGTGACGGTGCTCGTCATATCCGCGGTGTGAATGACGGTAATGAGTCTACTAACTTAAGTAGCTTAAAAGAATTCTAAAAACGAATATTCGGCATACGATGAAAGTCGTATGCCTTTTATTTTACGTAAAGCTCCTCCTGCATCAGGCTTACTAATGAAGTATCATGAAGCATGGTTTCGACGTTCATCAAAAACATGACATCACTGATTTTCTCCTCTTGAATGATCGCCTGCAGCGAATCATAATAATAACGCGGATCGATCACAATGATTTTATGATAATACGGAAGTAAAAACGGGATAAAACAATTCGCATAGGAATCCTTGATCAGTAATAGACTTCGTTCATTTTCCGCTGTTGTCAATATATCGATACGCTCAAAATTGCCGCTTAAAAAGATTTCATACGGATTACTGCCGTATTGTTTTGTTTGATCATAAACAGATGTCGTACGCTTCTGTTCCCGAACATAGGTCACTATTGTTTGTACCTTATCCGCTGCGGGCTTATAAATTTCAATCGTATCACTGATATCAATACCCGAGGCATTTGCCAAGGTCCCGTAAAATGCGTTATTGACAGTGATCGGTTCATAGCTTACAGAATCCTTCAGTCCCCGCTGCTTCTGCCATTCGCGAAACATGGAGTAAGCACCGAGCGTAGTCCAGTGATGATCACCCCTGTAGTAGATATAGTCTTCTTTGTATCGATCCATGATTGTAAGAGTATCAAGTGTATGGTATGGGGCATCCAGCTGCTTCTGAAAGCTGCGAATATTTGAGCGCTGTTCTTGATACAGTGAGGAAATCACAGCATTTTCCAATACTCCGCTTACGGTAGGAATCAACAGAAAATCAAAGCGAAGCTGTTTATTTTTCAGCGCAAAGGCATTCAGCGCTTCACTCAGCTTTTTCATGCTTGATTGATCAATAGAAGCACTGTCTTGATAAAGCTGATTTTTTCCGATCCATACTTGATTGAGATTTCGCATTCCCAAGGCTGTCTGTACATAGCGCTGCAGCTTGACAAAGCCGTCGCGCAGCACAAATTGATCCGCTAAGGCCTTTTCCGCTTTTTCCTGAAGCGAACCGTCGCTGAGTGCTTGTAAGGTAATGTCGGGAAGCTGATTCAGTGAACGCTGTTCTCGCTCACTGATTTTCTTTTGCGGTTTTATAAATATCGCACTTCCGAATACGACTAATGTGAGAAAAAACAACAGCGCATAAGATGGTTTCTTCATAAACGGCTCCTTTCTAAAAACGGAAATATAAAAACGATTGATATTGTGATGCCAATAAAAAGGCAACGGTGATAAAAAACAAACAGGCATATGCGATTACAGGCAGCCATTCACTTTGACAGCGCTCCGTAAGCATCTGTTTCCATTTTGCGATCGGCAGAAAAACAAGGGCGGCGCTGATGCTCAACAGGCCTGCATAACTGCACAAATAAGCAACACTTCGGGCGGAATACAGCGTTGAGTGGAAACCGAACATTGCCGAAAGCCGTAAGCCTAAAGCAGTGATATCACTTTCAGCGAAAATAACCCAACCGAAATTCACAAGCAGAAACGTAATCAAATGCGAGCCGACCTTTAATTTTGTCAAATGCTTCAGCGGTGAATAAGTTTCAAGCAGCAGCAAACCCGCATAATAGAGACCCCATAGAATAAAATTGAAGCTGTTGCCGTGCCACATTCCCGTCAGCATCCATACGATCAGCACATTTCTGATATGCTTCCAAGCAGATACGCGATTACCACCTAAAGGAATATAGACATAATCGCGAAACCAAGTCGATAACGATATATGCCATCTGCGCCAGAAATCACGAATCGATTGCGCATGATACGGATGGCAAAAGTTTTCATTCAATCGATAACCAAGCATCATTGACGTACCGATTGCCATGCTTGTATAGCCGGCAAAATCAAAGAATATTTGAAATGTATACGCTATTGAGGCAAGCCAACTGCCGAGCATACTCGTATCTGTATTAAGGACAGCACATAGCTGAGCCATACTGTCGGCCAACAGTACCTTTTGCGCCAGTCCCAAGGTAAAGCGACGTGTTCCCGCTTCCACACTGTCCCAAGTGACGAAAGCAGCTTCATTTTTTATTATAAAATCATGATATTGCATGATCGGTCCCATCAACAGCTTAGGAAAGAAGCTGATATAAAGTGCACAATCGATAAGCTTGACATGATCTGTTTTTTCATAACCGATATCAAATAAATAAGACAGCGCTTGAAATAAAATAAACGAGCTTCCCAGCGGCATCAACAAAGCATCGATTTGAAGCTTTAATGAAAGCATTGAAACGATCGCATCATAAAGTCCTTGTGCATATTTAAAATAAACCAAAAGAAAAATCAAAAAGCTGCAGAAGCACCACATACGAATTCTTTTTAAACCCTGTTCCTTTGTGTTTTGAATCGCACGCCCGCCAAGATATACATACAATATCAACAGTATCAGATAAAGCATATTGATCGGTTTCATCCATCCGTAAAACAATACGCTGATAATAATCAACAAGCCCTTTTTCAAGCGTTTTGGACACAGCGAATGCAGCAACAGCGACAACGGCAGAAAATAAAACAAAAAGCTCAACGAAGTAAAGCTCATAATTCCGCCTCACTTTCCCGAAGCAAAGCATCCGCATCCAATGCAATGATACAAACGATCAGATTTCCGTAGCGCTTGATCTGCGCATGTTCAAGCACTTCAAGCTGTGTAATTCCATAGCCCGCAAAGCTTTTTTTCAAGGCATCGATTCGCTGTTCACAGGCATTGACAACCGTATTTTCATAATCGGGCACAGCCTCAAAAACAGCGATTTCCTCAACATTCATCGCGCCCTTATGTCCGTATACATGCACATTATGATAAGCTTCCGCTTGTAAATGATAGCTTCGTCTGATAAATGATGTGCTTTTTTTCTCCATTTGACGTTTTTCTGCTGCTATTTGAAAATGGTTGCTGAAGGAATCAAATTCATAGATGGGCTGTGCTTTAAAAAACGGATATGCAAGCAATAATACACTGCATATGATAAGCATTATGATCATATAACAGTCTTTTCTTGACAGCTGTTTCATTTCAGTACCTCCAATAAATAAGGAAGCCATTGTTCATAAAAGGAATATTTCGGATGTACTCCGTCTGCTTCATAATCACTTCGTTTTCCAAGTAAAAAACCACTGTCAATAAATGTTATCTTTTCCTTTTGACACAGCTTTTTCAATGCTTGATTAAAGCTTTTCCATTTCGCATAAACAGGTTTTTCGCGAATTGCCGATGAATCGATCGGTAAAATCGCATGGATATAGATTTCAGCCTTCGGCATTTGTTTTCGTACTGAGGCAACAGCGCCTTGATAATACTTAATAAACTGATCTGCATTACCGCGGCAATATTCTAAATCATTCATCCCGTAATGCAATATGACACGCTTCGGTGATAAAGCGGCTGCTTTTTTGATATCCTTTGCGCAGTTATCGCTTCTTCGCCCTCTCGTACTGATTGCCTGTGTCGGCTTCAACAGATGATAATCGCTTAAGCCCTCGACGATCGAATCACCGAGAATGATCGTATTTGTGAATTTGATTCGATTGCGCTCTGCATCGGTTTTTGCCTTTGACAGTGCGATACGCATTTCACTTGCCTCAATCAGCTCCTGTATTTGCTGCACTTCAACATCCTGAAGCTTAAATAAATAGCTTTCCGCATCAGCTTGTTTTTGTGATAAGGGACGATGGGCAAGCATGCTTAAAAGCGTGCATAGTATAAACAGCACTGCACTCGATATCAAAAACTGCTTCCAAAAGCTTTTTTGAAACATTTTCATTTTATTAAACGCTTACCCTTCCCTGTTTTCAAATAAAAATCATTCACTGTAAAAAATCATAGAATTTAATCAAAAATATCCTGTTTAATCTAAAAGCCAGTCCTCACCCTTGATGGCCTCTACTCTTGATAAGGACGGGTAATCTAATTGACGAAGCACCTCGTAAACGATAATGGCAGCACAGTTGGATAAATTTAACGAACGTGCATTTTCCACCATCGGAAGTCTCATACAATGGTCTAAACGATCGCGCAGAATTTCCTTCGGAATACCGGTGCTTTCCTTGCCGAGAATCAAATAGATATCGCCTTTAACTGCCGAAAAATCAAAATCTGACGGGGCTTTTTTCGCATAACGGGTCATAAAGTAGAAATTACCGCTTGAATGCTGATCTGAGAAAGCTTTCCAGCTTGGATACACAGTGTAGTCCAAATCCTTCACATAATCCATGGCACTGCGGCGCAGATGCTTTTCATCTAAGGAAAAGCCCAAAGGCTCAATCAAATGCAGCTTACTGCCCGTTGCCATGCAGGTACGCATGATATTGCCGGTATTCTGCGGGATTTCCGGTTCATATAAAACGACATGTATCATTGCTGCTCCTCCATATATGCTGTTAATTGGGCCAACGCACGTCCGCGATGACTCACTTTGTTTTTCATATCCTCACTGACATCGGCCAATGTCGTATGATACGGCGGATAATAGAAAATCGGATCATACCCGAAGCCTCCTTCACCGATGCACTCCCGCGCAATTTCACCCTCTACGATACCGGTAAAGACATGCTCCCTACCGTCTGCTTCAATATAGGCGATTGCGCAAACAAACTGAGCGCCGCGATCCTCATGCCGATTGACTTCCTCAATGATCGCATGATTTTTTACTTCATAGCTTGTATCCTCACCCATAAAGCGAGCACTGTAGATACCGGGTGCCCCGTTCATCGCATTCACCGCTAAGCCGGAATCATCACTGACAACGGCAATAGAAAGATGTTTATGCAGTGCTCTTGCCTTGATCAGCGCATTTTCGCTGAAGCTTGTTCCGTTTTCCTCAATTTCTATTACTTCTGTTAAATCAAGCATGCTTTTTACCTCATAGCCTAACGGTTCCAGCATCTGTTTAAATTCTGCTACCTTATGAGCATTGCCTGTCGCAATCATAATCTGCTTCATTCTGAAATCTCCTTCCAATTTTCCAATGTCGTATCGCACCAATATCGCTTTGTTTTCTGTGCCGAGCGATCGAATATAATCAGCTGATATCCTAAAGTATGATCGATCCATCCGTAGCCCATCATACTGTAATGATCTAATGAATAAGCTGATATACCGTATTGTTTCGCTGCTTCCTTCAGCTGAAATCGAAGTTCATCATTCAGCTTATAGGAATGAAAATGCGCAGGTCGCTGCTTCACATTTCGATAATAGTCCATATTCAGCATCGCCGCTAAATACAGCTGATCCATTTCCGGTATTGCCCGCATAAAGGCTTGAAACAGCTGCTGAGGCGCATAAGGGTGCTTCAGCTTACGATATTCCCTGCCCAATGCTTCAAATAATTGAAATGCGCTTTTTTGATATCCGAGTGCTAACAACTCATTTACCGTATAGCGGCATTTCCCGCTGTTCCAGTATTTTTCCACCGCCTGCGCACAGGATGCTATATCCTGCAGCTCCGCTTTGGTAAGCCACGATGTTTCCTGTATCGTATACGGGGCATGCGCTTCAAAAACAAAGCCGTATTGATTCGCCTTCTGCTTCAATTTCGTTCCCTTCAACAGCTTTAATAATCCGAGCTGACATTCATCGGCCGCAAGCGCAAACAGCTGATCAAAGGATTGGCGAAAGGTTGCTTTATCCTCATAGGGCAGACCGGCAATCAAATCAACGTGCATTGTGATATTCGCTTTTTTCAAACGGGAAATGACCTCACGCAAACGCTTGTTGTTTTGTATACGACCGACGCTTTTTAAGGTCGGCTCATGAAATGACTGCACACCGATTTCTAAGCGAAAGCGCTTCGGGTCTGCTTCATGCTCAAAAAAATGCAGCAGATCCTCGGATAATGTTTCTGCGACAACCTCAAACTGAAAGCTTTGTTTGTGACAATGCTCATTCATATAACGTGCAATCGTTAAGGCTCGCTTCGGATCACAATTAAAGGTGCGATCCAAAAGCTTTACTTGTGTAACACTTGAATCCTTAAGCTTTTCAAGCAGCTTCATCACATAAGGCAGTGAAAATAAGCGCACATTTCGATCACAGGAGCTTAAGCAATACTCACAGCCATACGGACAGCCTCTGCTTGTTTCTAAATACAGGTAACGCTTATCCATATCGGCTGCATCAGCTTCCATGAAATAAGGATCATCAAGCTGTTCCAAATAGGATAATGGAGTGATTCGCTTATCGCGATTGGGGTGCTGACGGGTACAGATACCGCTGATTTCATAGGATTGTTTCTGTTCCAGCATTTCGATATATTCCCAAACGCTTTGTTCTCCCTCACCGATGCTGATCGCATCAACACCGCTTTCCAACAAGTCCTCTGATTCATAGCTTACCTCCGGACCGCCGACAAGTATTTTCACGTTTGGCTGTGCCTGCTTCAATGCTTGTATCAACTCTTTGATGGATTCAATGTTCCATATATAAACACTGAAACAGATGATATCGTATTTTTGTTGAAGTATATCTTTTTTGATTTCGGATATATCATCCTTAATAGTATATTCTTTAAGAATTACATGCTGCTGTGTATTCACTCTTGCCTGATAAATCCATCGTAATGCAAGATTTTTATGTATATATTTGGCATTTAAAGTAGTTAGCAGTATTTTCATGTAATCATTTCTCCTATACGGCTATTATTATACTAGGAATTGCAGTTCAAAACAAATAAAACAATCGCTTTTGTGCTTTATTTTATTAGAAAAAGGCAGCACATTTAAAATGCTGCCGTTGAATTGTATCAATTTTCTTTTCTATGCCGATTCAGAAGGAAAAGAATGATTCCTAAGGAACAGAGAGTGATAGCGAAATATAATGATGTGAAAGTATTATCACCTGTGTTAGCTCCGCCCATGCTTGTCGCAGGGTTGTACTGTCCCTTGACTGAGGTATCAGACTTATCGTCTTTCGGTTTATTCGGTTCAGTCGGTGTTTCATCATCGATATCGCTTGGGTCCTTGTATTGAATATCCATTGTGTAATACGGTACATCTCCGTCTACCTTGATTCCCGGCTTCCATTCTGTAATATCCATTACTTTATCATCAGGAATGCCATCACCATCGGTATCTATATTGATATC
Organism: uncultured Erysipelotrichaceae bacterium; assembly: GCA_947649125.1. GTDB lineage: Bacteria > Bacillota_I > Bacilli_A > Erysipelotrichales > Erysipelotrichaceae > C-19. Next base: position 93,803 of record CANSQL010000004.1, read on the forward strand.
GGGAACTCCGTCTCCGTCTCCGTCGATATCTACATCGGGAATACCGTCTCCATCCGTATCGATATTAAGATTGGGAATGCCATCACCGTCCGTATCCACATTAATACTTGGATATCGATCATCAATGATACCCATATTCAATAACGGTTCTAAATCCTTCATAGTATCATAGCTGAATTTCTTATAGGTGTAATTTTTATCAGGCTTCCATTCCTCAGGAATTTTTCCGATGTTTAAGAATGGATTTTCTCCGTCAAAGGAAATATTGAAATCTGCTTTCATATCGCCGTCAGTATCTAGATTGATATTCGGAATACCATCTCCATCTGTATCCACATTGATTACTGCCTTTATACTTGTACCTGTACAGTACTCCTCTAAAACACCATTATCGATATCTGTCTTTACGCACTTCGTCGGTTTCCAATCTGATTTCTTTAAGATGACTAAGTTAAGGTCAGGTTTACCATCATTGTCTGTATCAATATTCAAGTCAGGCTTGCCATCGCCGTCACTGTCAATATTGATATCAGGAATGCCATCATAATCTCTGTCTCCGTTGATGACGATCCATTTGGTTTCATCATTCGGGTCCTTCCACTTAATGTTCAAATCAGGACATCCGTCTCCGTCAGGATCGTTGAAATCAGGTTTACCGTCACCATCTACATCAACATCGATCTTTTTGATGTTTAGATCGGAACATTTTTCTGTCGATTCATTTGTCGCATTGTCTACCGTTGTTGCGCATACTCGATAGTTTCCGATATTGTTGATTTTGAAGCTCAATATCTTATTGGTGCCCGGTTCTGCCGTATCCTCTTGAAGCGGTGTCGTGCTTGTCATAATTCCTTGATCGTCTAATTCATATACTCGATAGCTTACCTCTTTGATGCCGCTGACCTTCACTGTCTTTCCGCTTTGCGGCTGTGGATCATCGGTTTTGATCTCTACCTTTACTCCCGGCTTGAAGTAATGTCCTAACGTAATCTCATTCAATAAGTTTGATAATCCGTCATCATTTACAGGGTAACCTGTGATACTTACTACCTTTGGGTTCGTCATATCAATCTTGACATGATCCTCGATCTTTTCACTGATCGCTCCCTTATGCGGACTGGTGCCGTTCGGATCAACTCTGAAGTAGATGTCGGTCTTATTGTCATCCTCTTTCGTTACGGTAAAGCGCTGTTTATCTACATTACTGAATGTATTCGTATTTGATATTTGATCGTATACTCCTGCATCAGCACTTGCGTTGACTACATCAATTACTACATCAACAATATAATTGTGCCAATCTTGGGATGATACAACAGTGCCGTTCGGGTCCTCTAAGTGATACCAGTTGTCCTGCGGTTCATCCTGTTTGATCGTCAAGGTTCCTGATTCTATCTTGATTTCATAGTGCTCCGTATTCCCGCTCAGCTCATTCGCTCCGTAGCTTCCGCTGATATCATAGCTTCCTGTCGTATTTGTATTGTTGATTGCCGTTCCGTTTTTCTTTGCGCTTGTATTCTTTGGAATCGGGAAATCTGCGATACTGTCATTGAACGCAAACGCATTGACGCTTGGCTGTTGAAAGCTGAACTGTGGGAATGCTTCGCCTACATAGACTTCCTCATCTTTATATGTGAACGTGATTGCCTTCTTTTTTACGATGATGATTTGTTCCCCATAATCTCCACCGATCGCATTACAGTCATCGACCGCAGGGTCAAACGGCTCACTTGTTTGACATACCTTTACGATCACCTGTCCGCTACCGATTGCTTTTATCGGCGGACTTGTCCTTACATTGACCGGATTACTATCTATTTCTAAAACGCTTGTGTCATCTACATAGAAGTATGCAGGGATTCCGTTCTTGTAGCCTCCTGATATCCTTGCCTCGATATTGGTATCTCCGTATGTCATTCCCGGTACATACAATGTCAAGCTTGTCGGCGGTCGCTCCGTCGTTTCTAATATCGTCGTTGCCGTTTTACTTTTATAATTTCGATCCTCAGGTGAGATAGCTGTCAGTGTTGTGCTTCCTACTTTCCCCATCGTTTGAAAGCTTTGATCCTGTCCGTTGATCGGTGCCAATGCCTCTGCGATCGTATTGTCACTGCTTGACAACAGCACATCGCCTTGACTCAGTTTACCGTTATACGTCGGTTGTATCGTTGCCGGTGTTTTTCCGATTGTCCATTTTGGAGTATTCACAAAGGCAAAGTCTGACTGTTCTGCCTTTTCGATTACTACCTTCGCATAGATACATTGTGCCGCATAACCGTTCTGTGCACTCATACAAGCCTTTACATACGCATGTCCCCCGCTTCCGTATTCCGCATTCGGGTCACTTGCGTTTAGAATATTGAAATGATTCAGATTATTATGATCGATCACATCCTCATCTACATCGATTCCCGGTGATTCTGTGATCGTCACCTCACTATAGGTTGAATCGATATTCGTTTTCACATCAATCGTTCCGTTTGGTTCATATGTCTTTTTATATACAGGTACATTCTTTGTCCCGTAAGTATCTGTAAGTGACAGCTTCGTTCCCGTGATTGGATCAATAAAGTAGAAATCCGCCTGTGCATCCTCTATTACGATGATGATATCGACCGTTCTTGTGTTGTGATTGGAATCTGTCACATCTACTTGAATATAATATCTGTTTCCTGTTCCGTGATTGTTCAGATCACTCGCTGTTATATCTTGATTCAATGTGATATAGCCGGTCGGTGTTACGGTAAACAAATTCGCATCTGCGTTTTTCGTTCCGTTGCCTGTGTTCTTGGCAAATGTGCTTCCCGATACACTCACCTGTGCCACAGCTACATCCCTTTTCGCAGTACCACCGTTAGGATTCGCAATTGTATGAAGTGCTTTCTTTAAGGTTGTATCCGGTGTATACGTTACTCCTGTCGTTCCCCCATTCTCGATACTTCCCGTTACTACAATGTTGCCGGGTACATATACTTGAATTACCTTACCTGTCGGTGTGGTCGCTGTCTCATAATTATCATCGCCGTTTAGGGTGCCCGTCAGAGTCGCACTTCCTGCATCACTCGCATTACTTGTCGGACATACTTGCCCTTGGGCATTGATTGTGAATGGTGCATTACTGTTTGTATTACTTGAAGTATATTGTATTGTTTCACCTAATTTAGAATATGTGGAAGTGATGCTCGCCGGAACACTCACACAAGCACCACCCACCGGAAGCTTTAATACACTTGTATCAGGGAATGCAATCGTTTGCGGATATTTATTTACATTCACGATCAACTCTGTATCTACTCCTGTGGAACCATAAATACCGCCTGTAATATGCGCTTTGATTTTCACATTGTTTAAGGTATTTGTATCACTCGCCTTTTTTACCGTTGCGCTAATTGTTGTCGTACCTGATATACTTAACACATTATTAGGATTGGGTATTAAGGAATACTGTATCGTAGTCCCGCTTAATGTACCACTGGTCGTTTCAATCAACTTCGTATTGAAGGTACCGCCGTTGTTTGGTTCTCCGCTTGGATCATATGTTATCGTATAAGTATTGCTTCCTAACGCATTTCCCGGACTGTCGGGATTTTCCCATCCTACTCCCGATAAGCTTGCCGCTCCTATCGTAATCGTTTTCGTTACCGTTGTCGTTTGTTTTGTAGGTGAAGTATTATCCTTTACCTCTACTTTGATGGTATAGCTGCCCGGTGTTAAACCGTTTGCACCTACACTTGTATTTACATACACATTACCGCTTGAATCGATATAGAAGGAACCGTTATTCCCTTGTCCGCTCGGCAGTGTATACGTAAACGGTGCCGTTCCCCCGCTTACATCGATATGACCGATGCGATTTGGCTGCGTATAGCTTGTCGGTGGTTTTGCCGCACTGCTTCCCGCTGTGATATTCGTTTTATCCTCTATATAATTCGCTGTGATTCCTAACTGAAAGGTAATTGTTTTTGTTGTAGTCGCAGCTTCATAATTATCTGTTTCAGGTACCTTTGCCTGTATCACAATACTTCCTGTCGCATTTGCCGCAAACACGATTGTCGCATTATCCCCTGCATTCGCTGAAGTAAACGGTAACCCGCTTGATATGATATTACTGCTTCCCGAAACAAAGGAATATTCGATATTCACATCACTATCCGATATGTCACCGTTCGTATGTGTCGCATGTTCATTATGGTTTGTCGTTCCTGTTGTACTGCCCGAAACATAAGTCGTACCTTGATCATCGTTGTCAAAGCTGATCGTCGGCTTTGTTTTCTTGACATCAAACGAGGTACAAACCTTTTCGGTCGGATTTCCTGCATTATCTACCGGATTTCCGTTATCATCCACTGCGGTAATACAGAACTTGTACGTTCCTGCCTTTAAACCGCCGTTCACTAAATCAGGCGCATTACTTTTGATTTTTACATTCAGCGGTGTATTACTTGAAGCATTGTTACCGTCTAAACCATCAATTTCAAAGTTGAGGTAAGAATTATCTCCATTCGATATCAAATCATAAACCAACGGAGTCACACCTAACGGATTTGCAGTCACCTTTCCTACCGCCTGTCCTGCATTCACATTCTTACTGAATTCATAATCTCCTGCCGCAGCTCCGCTCTGCGGCGTTTTTGTATAAATAAGCTTATGCTGTTCAACAATGCTCAACGGCTTCAAGTCTGAAATCGGAGAACAGTTTGCCGGTCGATTCGTTCCGTCAAATTCCTCATTAACGATACCTACCTTATAATCTCCTAAAGGTATACCGGTCAAATCTAATGTCACAAAGCCGCCGCTCGGAGCACTCAGCTTGCGATAATACTTTATATTCGTACCGGAATTATCATATAAAATTACTGATATCACGCTTCCTGTTCCCGAATTGGCAGTAACCTTCAACTGAACCGTTTTATCCTTCGTTATCTTTGTGATCGGTTTACCGTTTTGTGTTTTTCTTATTTCATCTAAATTCGCAGTTAAGGAAGAAGATATCCTTATCTTCACCGGATTCAATTCATTGTTATTATTGAAATTAGAAGTATCGATCTGATAATTATGCCAGTTTCCGTCCTGATAGGTCGTATCAGCCGCAAAAACTACCTTTGTCTTATCTAAGGTCGCAAATGGTCTGATAGAGCTTCCTTGCCAAGTAACATCAATATTAAACATTCCTTCACTTTGAGCAATACTTGAACCATTTGAAGCATCATTGAAGGCTACCCCTGTCTCAGTCATTCCTTTTTGAATAACGTTATATTTGATTCCGTTAATAATCGTAGCGCCGTCAACCCAGTACCATACACCACTGGTATACCTTCTGTCAGCAGATGATGTAAAACCTAAGCTTCCGCCTGTCTTAATCTCTGAAATGGTTGGTAAGAAAGGGCTTCTTGTGATAATTCCTTGTTCCTTCGCATTTACATTTATCATATTAATTTCATCTACAACTGCCTGTGGGAAACAATATGAACTGGAGCATGAAATATCGAAAGCATACTTAAGTGATCTTGATCCCATAATTACATATTGATTTACATTGTTTCCGACATCCCAAACAACATCATTTCCGTTATAAGAGCCTAATACAATCTTTGAGCCTTTAGGTAATGTAAATGCAGGTGCTGACTGCGCATTTAGGAAAGACAGCATATATTCTTTTCCGTACATGTATCCTAAGGTTAAACTAGTGATTAAGCAAAGCATCATCATTAGTACTTTTTTATTCATCTGTCATCTTTCCTTTCCCTAATGTCTATAAATGTAGACAAAAAGAAACGAGAAAAAAAGATATTAAAATATATGTTTCAGATAAGAAAAACAGAGAAAATCATTAAGATTCCCTCTGTACAAGAATGTCTACGTTTGTAGATTTTCTGATATTAAAATGTATCTTTCAATTAAATCTTTGTTTTTCTTTTATGTGCCATACAGCATATCAATCCTAGTGTTAGTAAGCTCATACCAATATACATCATGATATTTGTATTGTCACCTGTGTTAGCTCCGCCCATGCTTGTCGCAGGGTTGTACTGTCCCTTGACTGAGGTATCAGACTTATCGTCTTTCGGTTTATTCGGTTCAGTCGGTGTTTCATCATCGATATCACTTGGATCTTTGTGTTTGATATCCATTGTATAGTAAGGTACATCTCCGTCTACCTTGATTCCCGGCTTCCATTCCGTAATATCCATTACTTTATCATCAGGAATGCCATCGCCGTCGGTATCTATATTGATATCGGGAACTCCGTCTCCGTCTCCATCTATATCTACATCGGGAATACCGTCTCCATCCGTATCGATATTGATATCGGGAATACCATCGCCGTCGGTATCCACATTGATACTTGGATATCGATCATCAATGATACCCATATTCAATAACGGTTCTAAATCCT
>CANSQL010000005.1 GCA_947649125.1 uncultured Erysipelotrichaceae bacterium
TCCCCACTAGATGGTGGTCAATTTTTTCAAGTCCCCACTAGATGGTGGAGTCCCATAATTTTCCACAGGAACATTCCGAAACACCATAGGCACCGGTATATGGGCAGTCATCGCTAAAAACCCAAGCATCTAATTCATCACCGCTATCAAAATACATGCCCTCTACTGCAGGTCCCCGATGTTTGTGTGTACTCATATCAATATCAGGTGTTTCATATGTCCATTCACAAGTTCTGCTCTTACTGAACCATATGCCGCCTCTTTGCTCGCAATTTGATTTTAAATCATTTGTAACCGGTTTATTATAGCTTCCCTGATTACTTGTATAGCTATTTCCGCTTGTTTGATTGTTACTTTGTGTCGGAGTCTCTTGCGGCTTTTTCTTTACCGTTACCTTATAACTGATTTCCGCTTTATTTCCGTTCAAATCATACGCAGTCACCTTTACCGTATAGCTTCCTGCCTTCTTGGGATTCACATCACTTGTGATGATATAACCATTTTTTGTTAGTTTCTTATCCCCACTTTTTTTGATATCTCCGTCCACCGGGTCCTTCACCGATTCAATGTTAGAAGCTGCATCAAACTTATCTCCTGCAGTAATCTCAATCTTTTCCTTTTTAAATTTGATTACCGGCTTTTTCGTATCCTTTACCTGAAGTGTGATCTCTTCCTCAATTTTCTTGTCTTTTTCATTCACAAAGACAGCGGTTACTTTTTGTTCCCCTGTTTTCTTGGCATCAAACCCCTTGACTTCCTTTAGTGTAACCTTTTCATCAGTTAGATTTTCAACCTTTAATTCAGCACCGTATTCTACTACAATGCCTTCTTTCACCTCAATCGATGCTTTTCCGCAAGCACACAATAATACACATAACAAAGCACTACCGATAATCTTTTTCATTCTATCAATTCTCCCGTTATACAGATAATTCTGTTACTACCCTTAATATATCAAGCTTTACTATTCCTGTCAATGCTTTACATATTTATAGAAAATTAACTTGTGCTCCACTAAAGCACAAGTTAGAATCGCGGTAAATGTATGATGCAGATATGATTTCATCTGAGTATTAAATGAATAAAAAAATTTTTTAAAAATTTTTCGGTGAATATTGAAGTGCTTCAAACCCTTATGCGCAACAAAGTAACACATCCTGTAGAAGCGACGAAGCAGGGAACTGAGACAACTTCCCGCCCAGTGGGCGAGAAGTTGTTACTTTAAATAATCAGGATAAATTATAGTAAAATAAATGATTTCAAATATTATTCTGCTCTTTTGAAACAAATATGAATAAACATTTTGTCAACAAACAACTTCTGCCCCATTGGGGCAGAAGTTAAAATCATCAGTATTTATTCAATACATAAGCAAAAATACCCATATACATATACTATAAAAACAATATAAACTTTATAAAAATCGATAAAAAACAGCGAAATTCATTGATTTCCACCTTTGCCAAATTGACAGAAATCTGTCATAATGAGGACACAGATAGGAGTGATTCAAATGAAAATCAATTACAAACAAATATGGGAGCTCCAGGTTCCGGATTTACCTATGCAGGAGATCAAACTGACAGGGAAGTACACAAGAGCACGCTTAAACTATTTAAAAGACACCAAGCCCGATATTTACATGAAATTGCTTACTTCCGATTTACTGAAGGATCATCTCAGAGACATTCAACAGGAAGCAGAGGAGCTTGAGGAATTGTTGATGGAACAACTGCTGAAATCGGAGCGAAATGAAATTCCCGATAAGGCTACGGCACAAATGGAATGGGTCGGGTATATGAATAATTTAAAGAATCGAGTACAGGAGATGGTTCTAGCACAAGTCATTTACAATTAAATGAAACGGAGCATTAAGAATCAAGGGGATTCAAAATATAAGTCTGAATACGATAATTATATTGTATGAGGCTTAAGATAAGCGGTATTTCTTTGGGAAATACTGCTTTATTCTTTATATAAGCGGTTATTTATATCGAAACAGTTTCACTATTTGAAACAAAATGGATTGTACAGTGAAAAGATAATATGTAAAAGTAATACAGATTAGCCCTGTAAAGCTGTTAGTACAATATCTGAATGAAAACAAAGCAGAAAAGGGGTATTGCTGATATCGGTAGATTCTAAAAAAATGGCAGATAATGGAAAAATAGAATTTCTTCCTATGATCGAGTTTTCTTTCTGAACAAAGGTGAGAAAAACTATATGAAACAAAAAGCACCGATCAATACGGTTGTTTACCGATCACAGAAATCAGCAACTATTCTCAATCAAGTATACGGAGCTTTATCGGTTTCACAAAAAGAAATAAAAATCATCAAAGCGAAGCATAAGAAAATGCGATAATTATGAGATAATGTAAAAAAACTCACCGAAGTGAGTTTATTCTTAATATGGTGGACCGTAGCGGAATCGAACCGCTGACCCCCTGCGTGCAAAACAGGTGCTCTCCCAGCTGAGCTAACAGCCCACGTCTCAACATCCATAATATACCATGCCGCGCTGCGATTGTCAACAAATAATCGCCGATTTTAACAAATCCTCACAATCACCCCTCTCTTTCCCTTGATTTTTGAAAAAACAACAAAAAAGAATTGACTTGAAGTATACTCCAAGGCTTATAATAAAGAAAGAAATCAATCACCGATAGGTTATTAGGAGGCTATATGGAAAAGGCAAAGGTATATTTCACAAAGGAATTGACAGTAAACGGCTTGAAGCAACTGTTTGAAGCACTGCAGCCAAAGCTGAACGGCAAGGTGGCGGTAAAGGTACACTCCGGCGAGGTCGGAAATCAGAACTTTATTCGTCCGCAGTTTTTTCAGGAATTGATTCAAAGCGTCAACGGAACGATCGTTGAATGCAACACCGCCTATGAAGGCAAGCGCAATACGACGAAAGAACATTGGGAAACGATGAAGCTGCACGGTTGGTGTGATGTGGCGAAGGTCGATATTATGGATGAGGAAGGCGAGTTTTCCTTACCTGTGCCGAACGGCCGTCAAATTACAGAAAACTTCGTCGGCAGTCATTTAAAGGAATACGATTCGATGCTGGTGCTGTCTCATTTTAAGGGACATCCGATGGGCGGCTTCGGCGGTGCATTAAAAAATATCTCGATCGGAATTGCATCCGCTCACGGCAAGGCACATATTCACGGTGCCGGAGATGCAGAAAAAATATGGAATGCCGATCATGACAGCTTTTTAGAGGCAATGGCAGATGCCGCAAAAAGCATCGTAGATTATTATAAGGAAAACATTGTCTATATTAATGTAATGGCAAATATGTCAGTGGACTGCGATTGTTGTGCCGTAGCCGAGGACCCGAAAATCAAGGATATCGGAATTTTGGCATCCTTTGACCCGGTGGCATTGGATCAGGCCTGTGTAGACCTAGTATACGCAAGTGAGGATCCGGGTAAAGCCCATTTGATCGAGCGCATCGAATCACGCAACGGAATTCATACGATCGAAGCCGCTGCCGATTTGAATGTGGGAAGCAGAAGCTATGCGCTTTGTGCCATCGACGAAGCATAGCGAAAACAAAACAGCAGCATCAAAGTCGCCGTATCAGGCGCTGCACAAGACATCCCTTTCACCGCTTGGGATGTTTTTCTTTTTTCCTTCTTTTTTTCGTTTCGCCTGACTTTGTCTTGAGCGCCGATCACTCGCGGAAGCACCAAACAAAAAACCGCGGTGAAATACACCGCGCCGGACGTTTTCTAAATACACCGCGCCGGACGTTTTCTTATCGCACTTAAAGGGCACTTGTGATATAATTAAAGATGAGGTGATTTTGTGTCGATATTAGATGAATTAAACCCGCAGCAAAAGGAAGCAGTGCTGTGCAACGATACCCATTTACGCATTATAGCCGGTGCCGGAAGCGGCAAAACAAGAGTAGTAACCACAAGAATAGCCTATTTGATCGACACATGCTACGTATGGCCGAATCAGATTTTGGCAATAACCTTTACCAACAAGGCAGCGAAGGAAATGAAAGAGCGTGTTTTCTCCATGCTCGGCGACATCGCCCGCGGCATTCAAATCTCCACCATTCACTCCTTTTGTGTGCGCCTGTTAAGAGAGGACATTTATGTGCTCGGCTATCCGCGCAACTTTACGATTTTAGACAGCGACGATCAGAAAAGTATTTTAAAAGAAGCATATCGCGAATACGATATCGATGTGAAAAGCTACAGCTACGCAAATGTCATCAGCTATATATCGCACAATAAAACACAATTTATCGATGCCGAAACAGCGATGAATATGGCAGGCTCCTGGCAGGCGGAAAAAATCAAGGCACAGGTATACGAATACTATGAAAAGCGCCTGAAGGAAATGATGGCACTGGACTTTGACGACCTGCTGCTGTTTACGCATAATATTTTGAAAAACAACGAAGACCTGCGCCGAAAATGGCAGTTTCGCTTTTCCTATATCCATGTAGATGAATTTCAGGACGTAGATAATCTGCAGTATGACATTATCAAATATATTTGCGGTGAGGATACGCTGTTATGCGTTGTCGGAGACCCCGATCAAACGATATACACATGGCGCGGTGCACAGGTCGATATCATAATGAATTTCGAAAAGGATTTTCCTAACAGCCGTACCGTAATTTTAAATGAAAACTATCGCAGTACCCAGGCGATTTTAAACGGTGCCAACGCACTGATCGCCCATAATGAAAATCGAATCGAAAAAGAGCTGTTTACTCGCAATGAGGGCGAACAAAAAATCATTCACTTTTCAGCAATGGACGATTATAATGAGCCGGTATGGGTCGCATCCAAAATACGCATGCTGCATCAAAACGGCATTGAATTTAAGGATATCGCAGTGCTGTATCGCAGCAATTACTTATCACGCTCCTTGGAAAAGGCAATGCTTGATGCCAATTTACCGTATCGTATCTACGGCGGTATTCGCTTCTACGATCGCGCGGAAATCAAGGATGCCCTCAGCTATCTGCGGCTGTTGATCACAAGCGATGATGCCGATCCGAAGGAAAAATTCAAGGATCTGGCAGTTAAGCGTGTAATCAATTCACCGCGCCGAGGAGTAGGAAATAAAACACTGGAACAGCTTGAACTGATTGCGAAAGAAAACGATACCAATCTTTACGAAGCATGTAAGCTGTATCCGAGTCAACAAAAGGGCAAGGCCGCGGCAAGCATCGGCGCATTTGTGACAATGATCGAGGAATGCCGTTCTTTGCGCGATACGCTCAGCATCGATCTGTTGTTGAAAACCGTTTTGGAAAAAAGCGGCTATATGCAGATGCTGGAAAATGAAAAAGAAATCGAACGCATTGAAAATATCAAGGAATTGATGCACGATATGGAGCTGTTTATTCAAGGCGATCCCGAAGCGAGCCTTGACGATTATATGCAGATGATTACGCTGTATACCGATAAAGATGACGACGATCCATCCGCGCAATTCGTATCCTTGATGACGATCCATGCGGCAAAGGGACTTGAATTTGATTACGTGTTCGTATACAGCCTGTGCGACGGTATCTTCCCCAATGAGCGAAGTGTCAATGAGGGCGGGAAAGCGGCGATGGAAGAAGAACGAAGGCTTGCCTATGTTGCCTTTACAAGAGCGAAAAAGCAGCTGTTTTTAAGCGATGCGCGAGGCTACAGCTATATGCTTGACCGCATTAAAACGACCTCAAACTTCGTAACGGAAATTCCCGAGGAATATCGTGAAGAGGTAGGGCTGAGAAACTATGCGAACAGCGACTATCAGGGAGCCCAGCAGATCAAGCGCCAAAGTGTCGGAATCAGCGCGCAGGATTTTTTGAAATCACAGGGAACGATTGCGAATACGCAAAAGAAATTGGAAGCGCGCGGCATTGCGCCGGGCGGTGTAAGGCAAAAGCGAAGCAAGCTGCATAAAGGTGACAGAGTGGTACATACTGCCTTTGGAGAAGGTGTTATAATCAGTATCAGAGACGATTTGGCAACGATTGCCTTTGAACAGAAATTCGGAATTCGAAAGATTATGGCAAGTCATCCTTCCCTATCAAAAAAATAGGAGGATCATATGGAAAAAGAAACAGCAGAAAAAAGAATTGCCGAGCTTCGAAGTATCGTAGAGCGCTTATCCTATGAATACTATGTACTCGACCGACCGAGCGTTGACGATCGGGAATATGACCGCTATTATCAGGAGCTGCTGCAGTTGGAAACGCAGTACCCGCAGTTTTTCGATGCGAATTCACCGACACAGCGCGTCGGAGGAGCTGTATTGGAGGGCTTTCAGAAGGTAACGCACAAGCGCATGATGCTGAGTCTGGGCAATGCGTATAATCTTGAGGACCTGCATGCCTTTGATCAAAGAGTACGCAATGAGGTAAAAAATCCGCGCTATGTCGCAGAGCTGAAAATAGACGGCTTGGCAATGTCGATTCTCTATCAAAACGGCCGCTTCATTCAGGCAGTGACACGAGGCGACGGTACTGTCGGTGAGGATGTCAGTGCCAATGTGAAAACGATCAAATCGATTCCGATGACGATTCCGCTTGACGGTGAGGTTGAAATCCGCGGCGAGGTCTATATGCCCAAGCGCAGCTTTGAACAATTAAACGAAATCAGAAAACAAAACGAGGAAGATGTATTTGCGAATCCGCGCAATGCGGCAGCCGGCAGTATCAGACAGCTGGACTCCGCGATTGCGGCAAGCCGAGGCTTAGATGCCTTTTGGTATTACTTTGTCAATGCGTCTGAATACGGGATCAGCTCCCATCATGAAGCCATGGCGAAAATGGATGAGCTGCATATACGTACCAATCCCAAGCGCAAACTCTGTGATTCGATTGCGCAGGTATGGGAATATATACAGGAAATGAGTGCACAGCGCGATACGCTGCCGTATGAAATCGACGGTATCGTGGTAAAGCTGGATCAGCTGAGCGATCAGGAACAAATGGGCTATACGGTAAAAACACCGCGATGGGCCATCGCTTATAAGTTCCCGGCCGAGGAGGTTTCCACAAAGCTGTTGAATATCGTTCTTTCGGTAGGCAGAACCGGACGAATCACACCGAATGCGGTATTAGAGCCGGTACGTGTTGCGGGAACAAGCGTAGCGGCGGCAACACTGCATAATGAGGATATGATCAAACAAAAGGATGTCAGAATCCATGATACGGTCATCATCAGAAAAGCCGGTGATATCATACCCGAGGTCGTTCGCGCTTTAAGTGAAAAACGCGACGGAACCCAACAGCCCTACCGCTTTCCGACCCAATGTCCGATCTGTCAGTCAACGCTCGTGCGTTTTCCCGATGAAGCAGCTCACTACTGCATCAATCAGGATTGTCCTGCGCGTGTCGTGGAAAGCATGATCCATTTTGCGAGCCGTGATGCGATGGATATCGATACACTCGGTGATAAAAAAATTGAATTCCTTCATCATCAGGGACTGTTGGCAACGATTGAGGATATCTATCGACTGCATGAGCATAAAGAGGAGCTGAAGGAATTAGAGGGCTTTCAGGAAAAAAGCGTGGAAAAGCTGTTGGCGGCCATCGAGGCAAGCAAGCAGCGCCCGTTAGAGGATTTCCTGTTCGGACTCGGAATTCGTCAGGTCGGTAAAAAAGCAGCCAAGCTGTTGGCCAAGCACTATTTACAGATCGATGCACTGATGGCAGCCGATGAAAGCGAGCTTACAAGCCTTAAGGATATCGGTGAAATCACCGCAAAATCAGTGGTTGCCTTTTTCAAAGAAACAAAAAATCAAGAGCTGATTGCGCATCTTCGCTCCTTCGGCTTAAATATGACAAGTGAGCGTGAAGCGATAACGGACAGCATGTTCAGCGGTAAAACAATCGTACTGACCGGCTCCTTGACAAATCTTACACGCAATGAGGCAAAGGCGATATTAGAGCGTTTGGGCGCAAATGTCAGCGGCTCGGTATCGGCCAAAACCGATTTGGTCATCTATGGGGAAGCGGCAGGCAGTAAGCTGACTAAGGCACAGCAGTTAAATGTCGCAGTCATGGATGAAGCAGCCTTTATGAAAGAGGTGAGTCAATATGAAAATGAATCATAGCTGTATACTCGGCGCACTTTGTATTTCTGTGCTCTTGTGCGGCTGTTCCAAGGAAGCGGAAAACCCGGAAACGATGATTGAAACCAAGGCGCTTTCCTCAGGGGAATACGGCACTACTCTGCCGTTTCAAAGCTCCAATTCACGACAGCAGCATCAGCTTCGCTCGGTTTCACTCATTGATAATCTTTATATCGGAACCGGACTGCTGAATTATACAAAGGCTCATTTTTCAGTCAATAATTATACGATTCAAGAGGGACAATTCCTAATTTATGATGAGCTCAGCAATCTGTTAGGCAGAGAATCCGAAAACAACTCCGATGCCTTGAACCCTGCGAGCGGCACAAGCTTTGACACCGGAAACGGCAAGGTCAAGAACCCGGTTCTTGTGCGTGATATCTATGAGGTGGATTTCATTCGCGATAAGGAAACAAGAGGTGTCGGCTTGGCACTTGTCTTAAACAGCTATGTCGGAGAAAGTGAAATCAAGGTCTCCGATGCGAAGCTGCAGGCATTTGGTGAGGAAGCAGCCCGCAAGCTTGTGACCTATATGCGTAAAATGCCCGAAATCGGTGATTCGATGCCGATCTATATCGCACTGTATAAAAACACATCGACGGAGAGCACATTGCCGGGAAGCTTCTTTTCGGAAGCGTTCTTTGAAGGGCGAAGCGCAAGCTTTTCATCGATTCAGGAAAAATGGGTGATGTTTCCCGGTGAGGAAGCAAGTAAATTAGATAATTCGACGGTCGCCCAATTCACTCAGATAAAAAATGCCTTTTCCGGCTTTCTGCCCGATGATGTCAGCATGATCGGCAGAGGAAAATTCGTTGACGATAAGCTGAGTGAGCTGCATATCACCGTTGAAATGTATGCGAAAACAGCGACTGAGGCACTGTCGCTGACACAGTATTTAAAAACCCTGCTTTCTACCTTTTCCTCATTAGATTATAAGCTTGTGGTAGAGGTACGCTGTCAGGATGTAACGATTGCGACGATGGTGCGCGCAGTCGGCGATAAAGATGTCGAAGTAAATACTTTATTATAAGGAGGAGCTATGGAACAAATGAATAAGGCTTATTTTCAAAAGCTGGCTCGTCAGCTGATGTTTGATGTAAGCGACGAGGAGGCTGAGCAGCTTCAAGAGGAATTTGAAATCCTGAATAAACAAATTGCGCTGCTTGAAAAAATCGATACCGAACATACAGAACCGATGATCTATCCGTTTGAAGCGGAAACGACCTTTTTGCGTGAGGATCAAATCACGCAGACGATTTCACGCGAGGATGCGCTGAAAAACGCAAAGGCTGTAATGGCAGGGCACGTTCATGTGCCGAAGGTGGTGAAATAAATGGATATCACAAATATGATGAAGCAGGATATCACACAGCGTGTATATGATGCAATCGAAAAGGCCAAGCAGCTTCAGCCGCAGCTGAATGCCGTCGTTACCTTTGTCGATGTTGAGGAACAGCTCAAACAACTGGAAGGTATACCGAGTGATGCGCCGCTTTACGGCATTCCGGTCGTATTAAAGGACAATGTGAATACGAAGGGAGTTTTGACAACCGCTTCCTCACGTATTTTAAGCAATTATATTCCGGTTTATGATGCCGCAATCTGTGAAAAGCTGAAGGCGGCGGGCGCAATTATTATTGCGAAGGCAAGCATGGATGAGCTCGGCATGGGCGGTACAAATTTATCCGCTTATACAGGCTGGGTCCATAATCCTTATGATACCGAAAGAATTTCCGGCGGCTCCAGCGGCGGAAGTGCCGTTTTATGTGCGGCCGATGTGAGTCCGCTGACGATCGGAACCGATACCGGTGACAGTATCAGAAAGCCGGCGGCCTATAACGGTGTGATCGGTGTCAAGCCGACCTACGGCAGAATTTCCCGCTACGGTATTATTCCGTATGCCTCTTCTTTGGATCATGTCGGATATTTCACGACGACGATTCAGGATGCGGCAAAGGCCCTGCATGTGCTTGCGGGACGTGATGACCGCGATATGACAAGCTCCTATGAGCCGGTACCAGATTATGAGGCTTTACTGGATCAGGATATCAAGGGCAAGCGCATCGCGATCATTGATAATGTACAGGAAGCAATTCAAGACAAGGCGATCGTAGAAAGCTTTAACGATCTGACACAAAAGCTTGAACAGCGCGGTGCACAGATCGAACATGTGCGCTTGAACGACGACTTATTGTCAGTGCTGCTTCCGACCTATTTCATTATTGCGAATGCAGAGACAACCGCAAATCACTCCAATCTGGACGGCATCCGCTACGGTGTTCGTGAGGACGGAGACAGCGTGGAAGAGGTTATGATCAACTCCCGTACCAAGGGCTTTTCCGCAAACATCAGAAAGCGCTTTGTGATCGGAAGCTACTCCTTATTCGTGGAAAATCAGGATAAGCTGTTCCGTAAGGCACAGAAGGTCCGCCGTTTGATCGTCAATGAGGTAAAGGCAGTCTTGGATCAATATGATATCATTCTTACGACGGCAGCACCGACGATTGCGCCGCATCCGCAGGACAGCGTAGATGAAGCGTTAAGCGATACGTATTTGATTGCCGAAAATCATATGATTATGGGCAATTTTACCGGCTATCCGTGTATGACGATGCCGTGCGGCTTTGTCGAGGGCATGCCGATAGGTATTCATATGATGGCAAAGCCGTTTGCGGAACAAACGCTGTTCAATATCGGAGCGACGATTGAAGCAGAAACCGGCTTAAAGGGAATAACTGCGGAGGTGAAGGCATGAATTACGAAACAGTCATCGGCATTGAAATCCATTGCGAGCTGAAAACAAAGACAAAGATGTTTTCCGGTGCACCCGTATCCTTCGGTGCTGTCGCAAACAGCTGTGTAAATGAAATTGACTTAGGTCATCCGGGAACGATGCCCTGTGTAAATAAGGAAGCGGTCCGCTTAGCGATCATGGCTGCGACTGCGCTTCACTGCGAAATCGATCCGTTGGTGAAATTCGATCGAAAGAATTATTATTACTCCGATCTGCCTAAGGGCTTTCAAATTACCCAGCAATTTCACCCGATCGGCAGCGGCGGCTATGTCGAAATCGAAACAGACGAAGGCAAAAAACAAATTCGCTTGAACCGTATTCATATGGAAGAGGATACGGCGAAGCAGTTTCATAATGAGGAAGGCACCTTGATTGATTTTAATCGTGCCGGTACACCGCTTGTTGAAATCGTATCAGAGGCAGATATGCGTTCCGGTAAGGAAGCAGCCGCTTATGTCGAAAAGCTTCGCTCCATTTTAAATTATCTCGGTGTCAGCGATGTAAAAATGGAAGAGGGAAGCATGCGCTGTGACGTGAATATCTCGCTTCGTGAAGCAGGCAGCACTGTCTTCGGCGTTAAGACGGAAATCAAGAATCTGAATTCCATTGCGAACGTATCAAAGGCGGTGGATTATGAGGTAGAGCGTCAAAAGGAAATCCTTGAACAGGGCGGTACGATCATTCAGGAAACACGTCGCTTTGATGAAGCACAAAAAGCGACCGTATCGATGCGTAAAAAAGAAGGCAATGTCGATTATAAATATTTTCCGGAACCCAATATCCCGCCGATTCGTTTAGCATCCGATTGGATTGCGGATATTCAGGCTCATTTACCTGAACTGCCCGATCAGCGCAAGGAGCGTTATCAAAGCGAATACGGCTTAAATGATTATGATGCCGGTGTGCTGGTGAATAATCGAGAATTGGCTGAGTTTTATGATGAGGTGTGCGCCCATACAAGCGAATATAAGCTGGCCGCAAACTGGACCATCGTAGAGCTTACCGCAGCCTTGAATAAGCTGAATGTGAAGCCGGAAAACAATCCGTGTAACCCGCTTCATTTAGCGGAAATGCTGCAGATGATCAAGGAAGGCACGATTTCCTCTAAACAGGCCAAAATCGTCTTTGAGGAAATCATGCAGGGCAAGGACCCGAAACAGGTCGTAGCGGAAAAGGGCATGAAGCAGATGTCTGACGGCAATGAATTATTGAAGCTTGTCAATGAAGTGCTCGATAATAATCCGAAATCGATCGAGGACTTCAAAAACGGCAAGGACCGCGCTGTCGGCTTCCTTGTCGGTCAGGTGATGAAGGCTTCCAAGGGAACCGCCAACCCGGCCATGACAAATCAGCTCATCAAACAGGAATTAGCGAAACGATAAGCCTCAAACGAGGCTTTTTTTGTAGGATTATTGCCCGGGAAATGACACTGCGGTTAAGAATACTAATTATTGATAGTAAAAAAGAGTTGTTAAAAACATTCTGTATCTAAGAAAATATGCTTACGATGATAGCTTAAAAACAGCCTGCGCTCCTCATTCAATAAATAAGCGGGTAAACGCTGTTTTGTGTGAAGCTGATAGGCAGAAGCATTGTCCTTTACATGCTTTTCCAATTGTTTACTGATCAACAGTGTACCGTCATTATGAAAGCTGATATAGCCTTGATCGAATAAGAAGTCATGATTGCGGCACAGCAGCAGTCCGTTATGATAATCAATCGCTTCATAAATATGCGCACACTCACGAAACGGCTTGATATGGGACGCAATTAACAGCTGTGCCAGATCAAGCTGACATAAAACGCAGGCGTGATTGCATTCATGAAACAGCGTATCCTTGAAAAATATCTGCAGACTCTTCACTGCCTCACGCTCTGTCGGTACACCGCTTGTTTCAATGATTCGATGAATGATATCCCACTTCGGATAGGCAATCGGCGAAAGCTGCGTATTCTTGTAGGACAGTACTCCCTTATGGTCTTTTAAGACACTCTTTGTATAAAAAGCACATAGGCAGTTAGAAATCAAAAAGTCACTTCCCGTGCTATATTCACCAATTATTGTAAAAATATTATTGCGATATTCATTTTCTATGATATAATAATCGTGGTCTGATAACAGGAGTGAGGTCTGTGTCAGCAGGGAAAGGCTGACCGCATCCAAGCGCTCCTCAAGCCAAGTCTTTGCGCATTTTTGCGCAGCACATTGACGAAGCGTACTGCGATATGCTTCCACACGATACAGGCATTCAAAGAACGCTAATGCCTCTGTCTGACTGTCATCCTCTGCCTTCGCAAACACTGTGGCACAGGCGGACAGGTCGATACCTCTCCTGGTATCCTTTAAAAATTCGCAGCTGCGCAAATAGGAGCACACCTGTGCCGTCAAGCGCTGTTCATGATCATCCTGCAGTTCATGAAGCAAGACCGCTTCCAATGCCGCATAGGAAATCGCATGTGCTTCCACGATATCTAAAATCGAAAGGCAATTTTTAAAAAAAGCTTTATTCAAGTGTATCCCTCATTTCATGCCTATATTATGTGCATAAAACAAGGAAAAAACAAAAGATATCTATAAAAATTATTATCAGACAAAAAAATTTTTGTATAATGACAGCGTTTGCGTGTATTCGACAAAACAAAACATTTACAATGTAGACGCATAAGGAGGAAAAACTATGAAAGGACCCGGCATTAAAGATTACTTAAAGGTAATAGAAGACAAAAAAGCAGATGCCCTGAAACAGGGACAAAGCGAAATCGAAATCAATTCAAAGGAGCTGCACGCAGAGGTGTCGCCGAATCATGCGACAATGCCGACCTGCTGTCAGGCAATCTATAAGCTGATGCTTGAGGGGGACGAAATTCTGCAGAGACCGAAGGGATCGACAGGCTTCGGCAGTCATTTGACCGTTCGTTTCCAATTACAGAACATGGAGAACAGAGCACAGCTTTACCCGGGCAAGAAAAGAGGCCGCCCGGCAAAGAGCGATGAGGAAAAGCTGGCTGCCCGCAAGGCAAAAATGAAGCGCAATACCGAGGATTTAACTAATCTGATCAAGGCATGGCTGAATGAGCACGGCTGGAGCTATGAGGAAAACAAGGGTATTTTAGAGGCCTTCAACGGTGAGAAAAAATGGGTGATCAACGTACAGGGCATCAAGCGCGGCAGAAAGCAGACATTACCGGTAAAGCTAGGTGAAGTGATAAAGCATATCGATGATTTAAATACGCATTACAGTATGGCTTTTAATGATTCACTTACTTATCGTCGTCAATGGAATGAAATTCCGACAATGGTAAAGGAACGCTTAAATATGAGCGTAATCTTGGCTGATAAAAAAGGTAATATTACCGAACTGTAATCAAAGAGCTTCATGGGAGGAGACCTTATGAAGCTTTTTTTATGTCTTCCCGACCGATAATTTTTAATCATATTTATTTCGTTTTCTTCCCTTGATTCATTCGCTGCGGAAAGAGTCAAACTGAAAGAGGTAGTAATAAATAAAATGATTATATCCGATACTGTACACTTCTTTTTTACGACATGGAAAAGAGAAGCTTTTTTTAGCGGTACTTGTGCGCGAAAAATGATTTTACGGTATTTTTCAATCGAAGCATACAAGTGATTTTATTTATGAAATCATCTGTTGAATAGCTTGAAATGTAAAAATAATTAATGAAAATATACTTAAAATAAAAACACGCTGTTCGATGCAGCATTCTTGTTTATTTGTATTACCGTAAGTTACGTGAAGGGAATAAAATGATGAAAGTTTATAGTATCATTTCAATAATTGAAAATATTGTAAAAAAATAAAGATTTATTTTATATGTGCGTTTTCATATGTGCACATTGTTAAAAATATTTCAATTTTATTATTGACATAAAAATACAATTATACTATGCTAAATAAAAGGAAGTGATTTTATGAGCGATATGATATTAGAGGAATTAGTTGAATTGGTAAAGCAGGGCGATGAAAATGCCTTTCAAGAGCTTTATCAGCGCTTTTATAAAAAAATCTATTATGCAGCTCTGAAAATCACTAAAAATCAAGCAGATGCGAAGGATATCTCACAGGAGACCTTTCTGCAGGTTCATAAATCCATCAATTCATTGAATGACAACGGCTTGTTTATTCAATGGCTCAATCGTATCGTTGCCAGTAAGGCAAGCGATCTGTTCAGAAAAAATAAAACAACGACACTTCCTGAGGATCATATGCTGTTTCAAACGCAGCAGGAGGAGCGTAAGTCTTTTATTCCCGAAGCGAATCTGCATTTTAAATCCGATCATGAGCTGTTGGATTATTTTATGGAAAAAATCGATGAGCGTTATCGCACTGTTTTAGTCATGCGTTATTTTTCGGAATTAAGCATTGCGGAAATTGCGGAGGCTCTGCATATTCCGGAGGGTACGGTAAAGACACGTTTAAAGCGAGGTCGTGAGGTTTTGAGGGATTTGATTCATGATTATGAAAAACAGGAGGGTGTTGAACTGAACTTCAGAAGCAATGAGCTCGGTGCTGCTTTCAGTGCGTATTTCTTATACGATTATGCCCAAACGCATATATCGACACCCTTATTTACAGGCTTTGCCTTACCTAAGCCGCATGCTCATTCATGGAGCTTTTCGGGTATTTCCGTATGTGCAGCCTTAACTGTGACTATTGTCTTTTGTGCCGGCAGAATCCTGCAGCTCAGCGGTATTGCGAATGATGCGACAACCGCCTATGAAACAGAGGAAACACGGTATTTCGGGCCTGTTTCCTATGCGGGAAGTGATTTTACCAATCCTGAGGATGCGTATTATGAACTTACTTTATTTGCGCATTGTAAAAAGGAAATGAGTGAAAAAGACAAGGATGAATTATTAAGCATCAAACCGTTATATGAGGAATTGAAGCGTTATCAAGGTGTTTATTGGCGCATGCTTGTGTATCGTGAATGGAATCGTGAATTTGAAGCAATGATTGAGGAAAAGTATTGAAGCATTCAGTGCTTTTTATTTGATATCTGAGGAGTAGTTTAGAATATCACATGTATATAAAATGTTATAAAAGTATTTGATTTATCAGTGAAATTGTCTTTGTTATAGGTAAATATAAGCTTATTTTAAGCCCTTTTTTATTCACTTAAAAAAATATTTCAATAAATTTGAATTTTTTTGAAACCGATTTGATACTTAATCCGTCTGATTGATACAAAGGGGATAGTATGCTTTTTCAAAGCTGTTTATAAACAGAAATTCATTCAAAATGATTTCAGCGTAATAACGCTTGATTTAACTGTTTGCTTTACGGACAAGAGCAGGAAGGAGAAAAGAGTATGAAAAGATTGATTGTGGTACTTACAATGTTGATGATTACTATAACTGTTGGATATGCGTACTGCAACAGCTATTTAAGGGCGGCAAGCTCTACGTATACTGCCGGCGGGAATATCACCGGACGAATCGGTCCTGCAGGTAACGGCGGAGCATTCTCAAAAGGTGATCGCTTAATTACTGATATATCGCATAACGGTACGAATATTGATTGGTTACTGTTAAATAATTCACTGCTGTGGCGAAATAATGAGAGCGGTCACTACAGTGTTCCCGCTGAAGTGGCTAATACCTCAAACGGCATGTATGCAATTTCATTTGACAGTATTATGAATATCAAGTTTCGTGATAGTTTTAAATCTAATATATATGAAAATGCAATATTAAGTACGAGTAATTTACCGCCGATTTATAAAGCTATCAATACTGCTATTGATGCTGACAGTGTCCAAAAAAGATATTTGGTAGTTCATACTTTAGATATGTCTATGGATAGATATGATAAAGATTATGTAAATAAAGATTTAGCAACAATGTCATTAACAGATCCTTTAGTTATAAAATATGTTTTTCCTCAGTCATATATTGAATTCGACGATGAAATATATAATTTTGTAGGCAGGTATGGTCATTTGGAAAACCAAGATCGTGTTTATAAAAATCAAACACCGTATATTTCGGGAAACGGGAATGTAGTCGGCAGCGACGGAAGCAACGGAAGATATGTGGACGGAAACGGTGCTTTTTCTCCTTTGGCTAACTCGGGAACAGTCAATTCATGGATTTCGGAATTTCCGCTGCGTATCGCAATTTTGTTTAATCTCAGTGATGTTGTCTTCGCTGTTTCAGATCCGAGCGGTTCATCGACAAGTCAGCTTATGCAAGTGTCTAATATTGATAATGAAAAATTATCTTGTACAGGCGGTTGTAATTATACCTCGCTTTATGATAAAGCAGCTTTATATCAGCCGATGAAAATAAGGCTGTTGGATAATGTGAATCTTAACGTGGATTTTGATGCATTAACAGATCTTAACGGAACAGCGGCGTCTTCTGATATTAATTCAATTACGAAAGGAAAGAAGCTAAAATTATTTTGGAGTAATAAATTAAGCTATACCGGTGATGATTATGTGTCGGTATTAATTGAAAAACAAAATACATCAGGCTCATATGACTTTGTTTATTATAAGAATATAAGTAAGGACCCTAACGGTTCATTTGAAATTGACACTTCTAATTTTGAGATCGGAAGTTATCGTATCTCTTTGGTAGATGAAACAGTGAGTGCCGGTAATGCAGCTACTTATTCATCACAATTAAAGTCAAAGAATATCAATGTTGTTGAATATCAGCCGCATACAGTAAGTTTTACGAAGAAAACAGGGCTAGAGCACGGAAAAAATGTAAATGCGGGAGACAGTATCGGTGATTTGAAATTAAGTGATACTGTTACTACCGTTTTTCCGATTACTTATACTTTAGAAGCAAACGGTGATAATTCTTATCAAAATTTTGAAATAGACGGACTTGATTCCAATCAAGCATCAAACGCAAAAAGTTTATCTGTGAAAATAAAAGCGAATGCACCCGATTTAACAGCTGAAGGCTTAAAGGCGGGAGTTTATAAATTTTGTGTAGTAACTCACGATGCAGACGGAATGCCGGCAAACCCGGTAACTAATAAAACTAAGATTTGTACAAGTGTTTCAATAGATAAAACAAACCTGACTGCTGCCTTTGATGATCCGAATCAAACAAAGAAATCAATAGCGGATGCTTCAACTGCTTGGAATGAAACAGCGACAGCGAACCCTAATACAGGAGCTAAAGTAACTTACAGTGTGAGTGGTGGGGACACGTATTTGATTGATATCGATGCGGATACAGGAGCGATTACTTATAAGGGAAACGGAGCTTTCGGTAAAGTTAAGATTAAGGCAACCGCTGATGATGATCCTGACAGTGGAAATGATAATTATAATTCAGCTTTCACAGAAAAGGAAATTATCATTTATAAACAGGTGGACGGAAGTGTAACACCGCATGCGAATTCATCAGACAGTATTATTCCTGCCTTTACCGCAACAGATACCAATGTAAAGACAAACGGAATCATCGGAACTATTCAAGGTACGACAGGAACACCCGATAATATCGGTGGTTCCTCAACGATTACTTATAAGTACGGAATAGAGACAGGCGGAGATTCGAGCTTATTCACTGTCGATCCAAATACAGGAGTCATTAAGACTACTGGAAACTTAGGAGTACAAAGCTATCATATCACGGTAACAGTATCTGATAAATGGAGTACCAAACAAATCCCATTGACAATTAATGTCGGAGTGGCGAATGCAGAGGATTTAAGATTCTATGAAACAAGTGCTGCCGTCAACATGATAAGTCAAAAGAGTGTGAAGGTAACAGATACGAATGTAAGTGTCTATGCGACGGTCAAGGGAAGTACAAACAACAATCCTGTCACTTATAAAATCAAGGATGGTTCAACAAATATCATCACGATCAATCCAAACAGCGGAGTAGTCACAATCAACGGAGTAGGAACAGTAACGATCATAGCGGAAAAGGATGGCGGAGTCGGACAGGCAAAGGCAGTAGCTGAGTTGACCTTTACAGTTACAGCGGGAGCACAAAACTTCATTTATACAGATAATGCGGGAAATGAGCTTCCGAAAAGCGGCAGTAATTATTCAGCGAAAACAGACACGTATGCGCCCAATAAAACCATCCAATTATATACGGCAGGAAATCCAAACGGTTCCACAGTAACGTATCAGTTAAAGGTAGGCAGCCCTAGCGATGTGATATCGGTAGATGCGAATGGATTAGTAACGATATTAAATGCTTCCTTGAATAATCAAATGGGCAGGGTCATCGTACAGGCAACCAGCCATGATCCTACAGGAAACTATGCAGATAAGACGATTGAACTGCCGATCAATATAGAAAAAGGTACAAGAACAATCAGCTTCAAAGAGAATCCGATTTACGCAGTAAGCGGAAACGGCAGTGTTACTCCTGTCATAGAGGTAGACGGTGTCATTGATACCGATGGTGATGTATTGATCGAGGTAGATCACAACGAGGACAGCTCTATCGCATGGACCGGTGATAATAAAACAATCGAATATGACTACAGTGAACCAAATCCAAAGGATATCAAGATACATGCGACCAAGCCGATGAATCGAAACTATAAAGCGGCAGAGGCAGATGGAGTCCTTCATATCATGGGACCTAATGAGAATGTACTGGCAATCACAAGTCCGGGAAAGATCACTTACGGCGATCACTTCACAATTCGAAGCAGTCAATATGACGCGGACAGTACAAACGTACAGTATAAATTTGAGATAGATGATACCACGTATATCTCAAGCCCAACCGTAAACGGAAACAGTGCCGCGTTTGATGCGAAACAATTCAGCGGAAGCATTAAAACAACGATCACAGTAACGAGAACGGCAGACGGAGAATCACCGTTAAGTAAAAAGGTACAGGTATCGGTACTGCCGAAGCCGATCGAAATCGTCATTGATGATAAAGAAAAGTTAAAGGGAGAACAGAATCCAAGCTTGACCTATCGTGATTTCAAAAACAAGTTAGTTTCATGGAACGGCGTACAGGATGTGATACAGGAAAATGATATCAAGCTGAGCACAACGGCAAAGACAGACAGTAATGCGGGAAGCTATCCGATTAAGGGAGATACGAACACATTAAATAAGACCTATCCAAACTACAGCTTTACATTCAAAGAGGGAACCTTAAAAATAACTGAGGAAAATATTGAGGATGATTGGTATCATTTAGAGCTTGATGATGGGAACAACACTGCCTATACAGGTGATTGGACAAATCAAAACGTCAATATCATCAGCGACCATAACGAGTATATCAATTTATCGTTAGATGGTAGTGCATGGAATCCAAGTCAGGTGACAATCACAAGCGAAGGCGAGACCAACCAAAGCTTTTGGATGAAAAAGGACAGCGGGGCTATCACCAAAGAGAAACAGGAAACAATCAGAATCGATAAGACAGCACCAAGTGTAAAAAACATCAAAGCCAAGGATACAAACAACAAGCTGCAGGATATTATCAATAAAATCAGCGGCGGAATCTTCTTTAAGCCGGGAACGTCATTTGAGGTAACGACAAGTGATGCGAAGGATGACCTAAAGGTCAGCGGTACCAAGGAAATTGCGTATAAGGTCTACAAGCTGGAATCCCAAGCGAGAGCTGTAGAGGAATTAATCAAAGAAGGCAATTTAACTGTCACAAAAGAAAAGGCAAGCATCACAATCAGTGAGCTCACCGGAAGCTACAAGGTATGCGTAACACCTACGGATAACGCAGGAAATACAAATACGGAAAGCTGTCATGAGGTAGAGCTAAAGAAAATCGATGTTGATGTAGACGGAGACGGTAAGCCTGATTTCAATGATCCTGACGGAGACGGATGTCCTGACTTAAACATCAAGTGGAAGGACCCAAATGATGAAACCAAATGGATCGTAATCAACGGAGATCGAAACAATGATAAGATACCTGATTTGAATATCGACAGTGACGGGGACGGCACCCCTGACTTGAATATCGATACAGACGGAGACGGCAAGCCCGATCTTAACCTTGTGATTCTAAAGAAAGGTGATTGGAAGCCAACGAAGTGCGTCAAGGCAGACCCAGATAACGGAATCTTAGAGAAGTATTGTACAGGAACAAGTGTCAAAGCAGTAATTAATATTGATACTGACGGCGATGGAATTCCGAATATTAATATTGATAATAAAGGAGATTTCAAGCCACATATTAATATCTCAAAGGACGGGATCAATCCAATCATCAATATTGCGATAATTCATGAATGGAAGCCTGAGTTGAACAAAGCACTTAACAGTTTCCAATTTGATACAATGGCGATCGATGAGAAAAAGAATGTCTTATTAAATATCGATACCGACGGAGACGGCAGACCGGATGTCAATATTGATTTAGACAATGACGGTAAGCCCGATATTAACATAGATACCGATTTTGATTGGATACCCGATATCAATATCGACAGTACAGGTGACGGACAGCCTGATACAAATGTAGATACCGATAATGACGGAATCGCAGATGAAAATATTGTTGAAATCAAGGAATGGAAGCCGAATAAAAATGTTGACGGCGATTTACCTTATGATACGATGGATTTTAATGAACAAGATCCATCAGATGATACAACAACCGATCCGATTCCGCCGAAAAACGATACAAGTGTCAAGGGAGTTTATAATCCGGCAACAAGTATGGGCGGTGCAATGACCGGAGATTCAACGAATGTGATGTTATATATCACTTCTATAGCATTCGCTGTCGGACTGATTGCTTATCTAATATACAAAAAACAGAAAGATACATTTCAATAAATAAAGGTCTGAATAGGTAGACTTATATAAACAGGTGTTTTTAAGGTAAAAATGCCTGTTTTTCTATTCAGAAACATATATTTCAATAACATTTTTCTATCTCTATTAAAGTCTACATTTGTATACATTAGAGAAAGGAGAAGTGCTATGAAAAAGTTAATTGTAGTATTGATGATGGTGGTAATAGCAGTTTCTGTAGGTCATGCTTACTACAACTATAGCTTAAGTGCGGCTGATTCCACCTATAATGCCGGCGGAAATATCACCGGACGTATCAATAAAATGCCTTCCGGCTTAACTTCAACAACGAGCAGCCTGCAAAAGGGCGATAAAATTTTGATGAATGTCGATAATGCGTATGCTTCAGATAAGCTTGGTTGGCAGCTGTTGAGCTATCAGACCTATACGGATTATGGCTGTACAACGAAAACAACGTGTACCGGAAAACCGCAGATATCCGCATGGCTCGCAATGAGTGATAAACCGATTGCTAAAACAAATGCTGTTGATTCTATTAATGTATTTGAAAAAGGAAGCAGAGGACCTTGGTACACGTTAGATTTCACAAAAACAAAAATGTATCCTTCCTTAACCAATCTTAACAATAAATTGAGTGCATCAGCAGTTGACAATCAGCTGATTGTATATCGAAATTTATATTATATTCATGAATTTTATAAAAAAGCAACAGAAAAAAACACCCCTCATTATTTGGATCAAGTGGACAAGGCAACATTTTCTACCCCGGATTTATTGGGAAAAGCTGCTTTCCTTACATCATATTATGAAAACTACGGTCGAGGAGAACTGGGGCTTACCACCTATCCTGTTCAACCGATTGACTTGACCTTTTCCGATGATTATTTTTATAGTAACGCATATGCCGATACGCCTATTTCCAGCTCTAACAGCTGTGATTATTATATGTATATTGCGACTAAAAACACGGGAACGACCGGTAATGCGCGTAACTTAAGCAAAAACTCTGTTAATGTTCAATATGTGATTCGTCCTTCTATTTATCTGAATGTTGAAAACACGGTATTTGCGGTATCAAGAGGAACATCGGGAAGTGTCGGAAAGGTTCATTTGACAAAGCTTACAAACGGATATACATCGTTATATGCGGAAACTACAGAGGATAAAACAAACGGAAAGCATGTGGCGATGAAGCTTCGTATGTACAACAGTGCTTTAACTGCACAGCTGAATGATATTAAGCATTCTAACGGTACTTCAATCAGTAAAATAACGAAAGATCAAACTGTGAAGCTGACTGCTGCTGCGAATGCAGGAAATGACGGTGCGGGCGGTGTTTATACGCTGTCTGTGATTCTGTTGGATGAAAATAATAATTTTGCCTATTATAAGCCGTTGGAAAGCGCAAAGGGAAGCGGAACATATGAATTTGATCTGAGCGGTATTGCGGCAGGAAAATATAAGGTTGCGGTAGTAAATGAAGCTTATAATGAAGCGTTGACATCTCCTGCGGATTCCAGCTTGATCAGTAATACGATGCCCTTAGAAATTGTGGAAACGGTAAGCGTTAATGTTACTCCTAAAACAGGCTTAGAGGTAGGAAAGAATGTCAATCAAAATGATGTTGCGGCAACCTATACGACAAGTGGCGGTGTTTCACCGATTACGGCGACTTTAGTCAGTGATACAAGTGTCAGCGGACATGAAAATGATTATCAGTTGTTCTCACTGTCTAACGGAAATGTAATCGTAAAGGGACCTGGCGGTTTAGCGGCCGGTGATTATTATTTCAAAATCAATGCGATAGACAACTACGGCGATCCGATAAACGGGGTGAATTCAGCCACTGTCCATGTCGTAGTAGGGAAAACGAATTTAACGGTTGCCTTCGATGATGCGAATATAACGAAAAAGTCAATCGATGAAGCGAAAACATCGTGGAATGAAACTGCGACAGCGAATCCAAGTGCGGGTACTAAGGTGACGTACAGTGTGAGCGGCGGAGATATTTCCTTGATAACGATCGATCCCGATACCGGAGCGATTACCTATGCAGGGAATAATGCGTACGGTAAGGTGAAAATAAAGGCAACGGCTGATGACGATCCAAGCAGCGGCAAGGATAACTACAATCCGGCCTTCAGCGAAAAGGAAATCATTATCTATCGAGGAGTAGACGGCAGTGTGACACCGGACAGTAATTCATCTAGTACTCAAACACCGACCTTTACTACCTCTGATTCAAATATCAAGGTAAACGGAATTATCGGTACAATCAAAGGAAGTGCAGGAACACCGGATACGATCGGCGGTAATACAACGACGTATACGTACGGTCTAAAGACAGGAGCGGGTGATGCCGGCTTCTTCAGCGTAGATGTAAATACGGGGGTTATTAAGACAACAGCGAATCTTGGAGTAAAAACCTATTCCATAACAGTAACGGTATCGGATAAATGGAGTACAAAGGAAATCCCTGTAACAATCAATGTCGGGATGTCAGCGGCAGAAAATTTGAGGTTTTATGAAAACAGTACTTCAAGTACGATCATCAACTCGAAAAGCGCAAAGGTGACAGATACGAATGTTGTGGTATATGCGACAGTTAAGGGAAGTACGAATATGAATCCTGTCACATATAAGATCAAGGATGGTTCAACCAATGTCATCGAGGTCAATTCAAGCAGCGGAGCGGTTACGATTCACGGAGTCGGAACGGTAACGATTGTCGCGGAGAAACAAGGAGCGAGTGGACAGGCAGATGCGCGTACTGAGCTGACCTTTACGGTAACGGCAGGGGCACAGAATTTCATCTATACGGATAACGCAGGAAATGAGCTTCCGAAAAGCGGTAATAACTATTCAGCGAAAACAGATACGTATGCGCCCAATAAAACAATACAGTTATATACGGCAGGAAATCCTAACGGTTCAACGGTAACGTATCAGTTAAAGGCAGGAAGTCCTACCGATGTGATATCGGTAGATGCGAATGGATTAGTAACGATATTAAATGCTTCCTTGAATAATCAAATGGGCAGGGTCATCGTACAGGCAACCAGCCATGATCCTACAGGAAACTATGCAGATAAGACGATTGAACTGCCGATCAATATAGAAAAAGGTACAAGAACAATCAGCTTCAAAGAGAATCCGATTTACGCAGTAAGCGGAAACGGCAGTGTTACTCCTGTCATAGAGGTAGACGGTGTCATTGATACCGATGGTGATGTATTGATCGAGGTAGATCACAACGAGGACAGCTCTATCGCATGGACCGGTGATAATAAAACAATCGAATATGACTACAGTGAACCAAATCCAAAGGATATCAAGATACATGCGACCAAGCCGATGAATCGAAACTATAAAGCGGCAGAGGCAGACGGTGTGCTTCATATCATGGGACCTGATGAAAATGTACTGGCAATCACAAGTCCGGGTAAAATCACATACGGCGATCACTTCACGATCAGAAGCAGTCAATATGATGCGGACAGTACGAACGTACAGTATAAATTTGAGGTGGATGATACAACGTACATTTCAAATCCAACCGTAAACGGAAACAGTGCCGCGTTTGATGCAAAACAATTCAGCGGAAGCAATAAAACAACAATCACAGTAACGAGAACGGCAGACGGAGAATCACCGTTAAGTAAAAAGGTACAGGTATCGGTACTGCCGAAGCCGATCGAAATCGTCATTGATGATAAAGAAAAGTTAAAGGGAGAACAGAATCCAAGCTTGACCTATCGTGATTTCAAAAACAAGTTAGTTTCATGGAACGGCGTACAGGATGTGATACAGGAAAATGATATCAAGCTGAGTACAACCGCAAAAACAAACAGTAATGCAGGAAGCTATCCGATCAAGGGAGATGCCAACACATTAAACAAGACCTATCCAAACTACAGCTTTAGCTTTAAGCAAGGAACACTGGTAATCAAAGAGGAAGCCATTGAGGATGATTGGTATCACTTAGAGCTTGATGACGGAAACAATACTGCCTATACAGGAGAGTGGACAAATCAAAACGTCAATATCATCAGCGACCATAACGAGTATATCAATTTATCGTTAGATGGTAGTGCATGGAATCCAAGTCAGGTGACAATCACAAGCGAAGGCGAGACCAACCAAAGCTTTTGGATGAAAAAGGACAGCGGGGCTATCACCAAAGAGAAACAGGAAACAATCAGAATCGATAAGACAGCACCAAGTGTAAAAAACATCAAAGCCAAGGATACAAACAACAAGCTGCAGGATATTATCAATAAAATCAGCGGCGGAATCTTCTTTAAGCCGGGAACGTCATTTGAGGTAACGACAAGTGATGCGAAGGATGACCTAAAGGTCAGCGGTACAAAGGAAATCGCTTATAAGGTATATAAAACAGAGAAGCAATCAAGAGCCGGAGATGAGCTGATTAAGGATGGAACCTTAACTGTCACAAAAGAAAAGGCAAGCATCACAATCAGTGAGTTGACCGGAAGCTACAAGGTATGCGTAACACCGACTGACAATGCGGGAAATACAAATACGGAGAGCTGTCATGAGGTAGAGCTAAAGAAAATCGATGTTGATGTAGACGGCGACGGTAAGCCTGATTTCAATGATCCGGATGGAGATGGCTGTCCTGACTTAAACATTAAGTGGAAAGACCCTGAAAATCCTGATAAATGGATCGTGGTAAACGGAGATCGAAATTATGACGGACTTCCTGATTTAAACATTGACAGTGACGGCGACGGTAAGCCTGACTTGAATGTTGATACAGACCGAGATGGCAAGCCCGATCTTAACCTAGTAATTCTAAAGAAAGATGAATGGATGCCAACGAAGTGTGTCAAGGCAGACCCTGACAACGGAATCTTAGAGGAATATTGTACAGGTACAAACGTAAAGCCTGTAATCAATGTAGATACCGACAATGACGGAATTCCGAATATCAACATTGACAATAAGGGAGATTTCAAGCCACATATCAATATCTCAAAGGACGGTAAAACGCCGATTATCAATATTGCGATAATTCATGAATGGAAGCCAGAATTAAACAAAACAACAAACGGCTTCAGCTTTGATACAATGGCAATTGATGAGAAAAAGGATGTCTTATTAAATATAGATACCGACGGAGACGGCAGACCGGATGTCAATATTGATTTAGACAATGACGGTAAGCCCGATATTAACATAGATACCGATTTTGATTGGATACCCGATATCAATATCGACAGTACAGGTGACGGACAGCCTGATACAAATGTAGATACCGATAATGACGGAATCGCAGATGAAAATATTGTTGAAATCAAGGAATGGAAGCCGAATAAAAATGTTGACGGCGATTTACCTTATGATACGATGGATTTTAATGAACAAGATCCATCAGATGATACAACAACCGATCCGATTCCGCCGAAAAACGATACAAGTGTCAAGGGAGTTTATAATCCGGCAACAAGTATGGGCGGTGCAATGACCGGAGATTCAACGAATGTGATGTTATATATCACTTCTATAGCATTCGCTGTCGGACTGATTGCTTATCTAATATACAAAAAACAGAAAGATACATTTCAATAAATAAAGTCTAATAAGGCGTACATTTCTCTGACAGATATAGCAAAATATAATAATCCAGACAATGCCTTTATTGTGGTGGCAAACTGGATGCGAAATCATTCTACGATCTCATTTTTGGGTTTGTGGGAACAAATTCATAATTCCAATTTAAAACCTATCGAATTCGATAGGTTTTAAGCAGAGTCTTCTCTGGATGTGTTGAAAAAAATCTGATTGGAGATTCATAGTCGATGAAGCTAAAAGCTTCACGACATAGATTGAAAAATCGAGATGTAGCTCTTCGTAAAATCGAGAGAAATCCCGCATGGGGGACGTTAAAACAAAGCCATGATGTTGTATCCGACTATATACAATTATTTAGTTCGTGTTTCAATTCTTTAAATTGCCTCTGTTGAGGCTTTTTTTACGGAAATGAATGTTAAGGCCGGAAGCGGCATAATAGTAAGGTTATACTTATTTAATATTCAGACAAATCAGTTTTTTTTATTTTTTGGTACTCCCTGTGTTATTAATATTGTTTTCATCATGCAGCCTTGCTGTTTTGGAGATTGAAATATTTTAAATAATATCATATCAAAAAGACAATGTTTATGGTAAAATGGCACAGGAAGGAATTTCCAGTAAAAAGCATGCTGCATTGTATCAGCAAATGATCTTTTCATCGATCTGCAAACTTAAACTATCTTAAATTATATTATAAGACTACAGTGATATTTAGATAGTCTATGCAAATCGGGTGAATAGGTTATACAATTATATACATGAGGTGTTTATATGGATAATACGGAGATCAGGACAATAATTAAAAATGGGTTAAAACAAAATCATATGACACAGGCAGAGCTGGCCTCAATGCTTGGGATAGAACGAGCAACCGTAAATCGTTGGTGTGTAGGTCGTGCGATTCCCGAAGCAGATACCTTTCTGCAGGTTTGTATCCTTCTGCATATTCGCATCGATTCCTATTTATATGACGGTGATGATCCGCTTCAGACACAGATAATGAGAATGGTAACTCATTTAGATGAAAGAAAAAGGGCATCCTTACTTCGTATGCTGAATCAGCTGATGGAAATGGTAAATGAAACAATATCCGTTTAAATAATCGTATTTGAAAGCGAATGCGATTATTTTTTTATGCTATTTCATTAAAGCATATCAAGCAGCTCCCACAGAAAGCTTAAAATGATTTGCTTATGCTCACTGTCTAACGCATTTAGTTTTTTCAGCAGCAATATCTCTTCCTCACTTACTTGATGATTGATAAAATAACGAAGCTGTGAATATGGATCGGGACGATGTAAAAGCTTTAAAAAGAAATTATCAATGCTTCTGTTCGCAAGCTCCATGATTTTATAGAAATCAATTAACGATGGTCTTGTTTTGGCTCCGCTCGTATATTTATATAAAACCGAATACGGAATATCAGCCAATTCCGCCATCCTTTTAAAGCTGATTCCCATCTCCTCTTTCAGTTGATATAAAAATGTAGAAAAATTGAAATTTTCCAGTATGCGGATATCATCGTTATTCATTCGTATCTCCTCTTTTCATGTTTTTTATTTTAACATAATCTGTGAATCTGAGCTATTCTTAATCCCAAATCTTTACATGAAACTATTTGACTCATAAAGTAATATATATGTTACATTTTATGTAAATAATAAAATATGACATTTATTGTGAGAGAGAAACAATCGCTTATTATGTAAAAAGAAAAGCATGCCTGTTTGCACAAGAAAGTGCTTTCGGCATGCGTTTTCTTACATATTTACTTGTTTAACGATCAAGGATGCACTGACGCCGCTGTTCAGATTTACATCTGATTCCTGCAGCGAGCTGATGCTTAAATGAAGCTGATCCTGTGCGTTTAAGGTGACAAGTGCCTGAGCGGTAAATACATTGTTTTCATTTCCGCTTACATTTTTAGAAGCGATCAATGACGGAATATTAGCGTTCTGATTACGAACCGATACGGATAACGGTTCTGCGCCGTTGGTGTTGATATCCACAACGAAGCTTACCTCATAGGTTCCGCTTTGCGTAACGGTCAAGATATTGTTGCTGAGCAGGACATTTAACAGATCCATAGAATTCTCTAAAGGAATTGTTACACTGCCGCCTTCAGGTATCTCTAAGGCTAAGGCACCGTCATGATAAGCACCGCCGTAGGACTGTAAGCCCTGTGCGGGACCTGCCGGCCCTTGAGGGCCTGTCGCACCTTGCGGCCCCTGCGGGCCTGTTGCGCCTGCAGCACCTGTGGCACCGGGAACACCTTGCGGACCCTGAGCACCCTGAGGGCCAACCGGACCTGCCGGACCGGTTGCTCCCGCAGCACCGTCAGCACCTGTCGCTCCTGTTGCGCCTTGCGGACCCTGAGGACCTTGCGGACCTGTCGCACCTGCCGGCCCCTGCGGACCTGTTGCGCCTGCAGCACCGTCAGCACCTGTCGCACCTGTTGCGCCTGTCGGACCTTGTGCACCTGTCGCGCCTTGCGGACCCATAACGCCCTGCGGACCTGTTACACCCTGCGGACCGCGTGCACCCGTAATTCCTTGCGGCCCTTGAATGCCTTGGATACCGCGCGGACCCTGCGGACCTGTGGCACCCTTAGGACCCCGCGGACCGGTAGGGCCTACCTTACATTCACAAGGACTCGGACAAGGGCACGGTCTCTGACAGTCGCAGGGACAAGCGCTATCCTCATCACACATATCCATACAGGAATTTAAATCACAACCGCAGTCATCAAAATCATTAAAGCACTCGTCGTTGTAATAGCAGTTATTTCGATACATGATAACTTCTCCTTTCACTGAGTGAAACACATTGCTTTGTTTCAACACTACTATATGATTTATCGCAATCAGCGTCTGGGCGAATACCTATGTGAGTGCATAAAAGGAAAAAAACGTAAAAAATACGTGCTAATAATTAGGATATTTGGAAATACTAATGTATAATATAGAGGTAATTTGAGGTGATAAGGATGAATAACGACTTTATAGATATCAAGGGAGCCAGAGAAAACAATCTGAAGGATGTTTCGATCAAGGTTCCGCGCAATCAATTTGTGATTATGACCGGTGTATCGGGCTCGGGGAAAACCTCGCTGGCCTTTGATACGATCTATGCGGAGGGACAGCGCCGCTATGTGGAAAGCTTGTCCGCCTATGCACGACAGTTTTTAGGCAACAGTGAAAAGCCCGATGTGGATTCCATTGAGGGACTTTCTCCGGCTATTTCCATCGATCAGAAAACCACCAGCAACAACCCGCGTTCCACGGTCGGTACGGTGACGGAGATTTACGATTATTTGCGATTGTTGTATGCACGTGTCGGTACGCCGTATTGTCCCAATCACAATGAACCGATCACAAGCCAAACGCTGAAGCAGATGGTCGATCGCATAATGGAGCTGCCTGACAAAACAAGGCTGATCATTATGGCACCGGCTGTTCACGGGGCAAAGGGTACGCATAAGGATTTGTTTGAACAACTGCGTAAGGAAGGCTATATCCGTGCTCGCATTGACGGTGAGATGAAGCTGTTAGAGGATGTGGAAGGACTTGAAAAAAATAAAAAGCATTCCATCGATGTGATTGTCGATCGATTGGTGAAAAGCAGCGATCGCTCACGTCTGCATGATTCATTGGAAAGCGCATGTAAGCTCGGTGACGGTCTTGTGATTGTTGAACATGACGGTAAGGAAGAACTGTTTTCTACGAACTATTCATGTAAATACTGCGGCTTTACAATACCTCGCTTAGAGCCGCGCCTGTTTTCCTTTAATGCGCCTTTCGGTGCATGTGAGCACTGTAAGGGCTTAGGCATTACGCAAAAGGTCGATATTGATTATTTGATTCCCGACCGCAGTAAAAGCATTCGTCAGGGCGGTATTATTTATTATAAAAATATCATTGCGAAGGAAAATTTAGAATGGCAGCGCTTTAAAGCATTATGCGATTATTATAAAATTGATATTGATAAGCCGATCAAGCAGCTTTCCAAAAAAGAATTGGATATTCTGTTATACGGGTCAAAGGATATCATTTCCTATCATATTTATTCTAAATCCGGCAGTGTCATCAAGAAATCGGAATTCATTGAAGGCGTTTGTACCTTAATTGAACGTCGTTATATGGAAACAAGCTCACAGATGTCACGGGAATGGTATGCGACCTTTTTGGCTGAAGCACCATGTCCTACCTGCGGCGGCAAGCGTTTGAATGAACAGGCGCTGGCAGTGCGCGTCGGCGGCAAAAGCATCTATGAATGGACACAGATGTCAGTCAAGCAGGCAATCGCTTTTATGGATGAACTACAGCTGACACAACAACAGGCAGAAATCGCCAAGCTGATTTTAAAGGAAATCAAGGACCGCTTACAATTTTTAAACAATGTCGGACTTGCCTATTTGACCTTAGATCGTTTGGCGGGAACACTGTCGGGCGGAGAGGCACAGCGAATTCGCTTGGCAACACAGATCGGCTCGCATTTAAGCGGTGTGCTGTATGTGCTTGATGAACCGAGCATCGGACTGCATCAGCGCGATAACGATCGCTTGATCGCAACCTTGAAAAATATGCGTGATTTAGGCAATTCCTTGATTGTCGTTGAACATGATGAGGATACGATGCGCGCAAGTGATTATATTATCGATATCGGACCGGGGGCAGGGGTTCACGGCGGAAGCGTGGTTGCGGCAGGAACTCCGCAGGAAGTCATGAACAATGAACAGTCGATTACCGGCAATTATCTGTCCGGCAGAATGCGTATCGATATCCCGAGCGAGCGTCGCAAAGGCAATCGCAAATGTCTTGAGGTCGT
Source organism: uncultured Erysipelotrichaceae bacterium (assembly GCA_947649125.1). Lineage (GTDB taxonomy): Bacteria > Bacillota_I > Bacilli_A > Erysipelotrichales > Erysipelotrichaceae > C-19. The sequence goes on from CANSQL010000005.1 coordinate 32,077, forward strand.
CGATGCCTATGAAAATAATTTGAAGCATATTACCGTGAGGTTTCCGTTAGGCAAGCTGATCGTCGTTACCGGTGTATCGGGCAGCGGGAAGTCAACACTGGTGAACGAGGTTTTATCAAAGGGCATCATGCATGAGCTGGGACGAACCAAAATGAAGCCGGGCAAGCATAAGAAAATCAAGGGACTGGCGTATATCGATAAGATCATCGATATTTCACAGGATCCGATCGGACGTACGCCGCGGTCCAATCCTGCAACCTATACGGGTGTTTTTGATGATATCCGTGATCTGTTCGCGCAGACCCCTGAGGCAAAAATGCGCGGCTATGAAAAGGGTCGCTTCTCCTTTAACGTCAAGGGCGGACGCTGTGAGGCATGTCAGGGAGACGGAATCCTGCGTATTTCCATGCATTTTTTACCGGATGTCTATGTGCCGTGTGAGGAATGCGGCGGCAAGCGCTATAATGAGGAAACGCTGCAGGTAACCTATAAGGGCAAAAATATTTACGATGTCTTGGATATGAGTGTTGAGGAGGCAATCGATTTCTTTGCGAATGTCGCGAAGATTCGTCATAAGCTGCAGACACTGAAGGATGTCGGCCTCGGCTATATCAAGCTGGGACAAAGCGCGACCACCCTGTCAGGCGGTGAAGCACAGCGTGTGAAACTAGCCAGTGAGCTGCAGCGCAAGGCTACCGGCAAAACGCTGTTTGTCTTAGATGAGCCGACAACCGGATTACATACGCATGATGTGAAGAAGCTGCTTGAGGTATTACAGCGCATTGTCGACAACGGCGATACGGTGTTAGTAATCGAGCACAATCTTGATATCATCAAATGCGCCGACCATATCATCGATTTAGGACCTGAGGGCGGCGATGAAGGCGGTACGCTGATGGCAGAGGGGACTCCCGAGGATATTTGTGCCGTGAAGGACAGCTATACCGGTCAGTATTTAAAAAAACTGATGGAAGGAAGGTAAGCGTATGGAGGAACAAAAGGCAATCACGGTTCGCCGTTTAAAAAATTACTTCGGCTTTGAACAAATCTGCGGTAATGAGGAAAGCTTAAACCGCATGATTCAAATTGCCGATACCAATCGTCCCGGTCTTGAACTTGCGGGCTATTTCGATCATTCTCAGGCTCGTCGTTTAGTGATTCTCGGCGATAAGGAAATGGCATATATCCAAACGATGAGTGAGAAAAAACAGCGCAAATCGTTTGATTTTATCACCGATGAAAAAACACCGGCAATCATTATCTCTAAGCATCATGAGTGTCCGCTGTTGTTGAAGCGCATCGCCAAGCGCAAAAAATTTCCGATTTTTGTCGCAAATTCACCGACATCACGCTTGATCGTTGATATCGTTGCGTTTTTGGATGAGGAGCTGGCAACGGGTGACTGTCTGCACGGCGGTTTGATTTCCATCTACGGCAAGGGTGTACTGATTCGCGGCGACAGCGGCATGGGGAAATCCGAAATTGCCTTGGAGCTGATCAAGCGCGGACATTTACTGGTGGCAGATGATCGAGTGGACTGCTTCCGTATTCATAATAAAATCGTCGGCAAAGCGCCGGATCTATTACGCGGGATGTTGGAACTGAGAGGTATCGGTGTGATCAATGTTCAGCGAATGTTCGGTATCACATCGGTCATTCCTAAGGCAGAGGTTTCACTTGAAATCTGTTTGGAGAAGTTTCAGGCACATGCCGATTATGATCGTGTCGGCATTGAGGAGAAAAAATACGACAGCATTCTGGGTGTCGATATTCCTAAAATAGTAATACCGGTAAGAGAGGGACGTTCCATGGCTGTAATCATCGAGTCTGCGGTAACCAATTATATTCTCGGTGAAATGGGTATGGACAGTGCCAAGGAATTTGAACAGAGGGTTTTGGATTATATCGAACAAAACAAGGAACAGTAAGGGAGGCTAAATTATGGAATTTTTTCCGGATATGAAAACAGTGCTGTCACTGGGTTCGATTACGATTACATGGTATGCGCTGTTTATTTTGGCCGGTGCCATGCTTGCGTATTATCTCAGTATTCGCACCTTGAAAAAATGGGGCTATGAGACAGCGATGTTTGAGGACTTCTTTATATGGATGCTGCCGATCGGCATTATCGGAGCGCGTATTTATTATGTGCTGTTTGAATGGGAAATGTATGTTTCCGATCCGATCCGCATTCTGTATATATGGGAGGGCGGATTAGCGATTCACGGCGGTTTGATAGCGGCCATCGGCTTCGGCTTATGGTATTTCCGCAATAAGGCGATTGACGGACTCAGAGTCATGGATGCGATTTTTCCTAATATCTTGATTGCGCAGGCAATCGGTCGTTGGGGCAATTTCATCAATCAGGAGGCCTACGGGCGCATTGTATCGGAAGCTTATTTCGATGCCTTTCCAAGCTTTATCAAAGATCAAATGCTGATATCGAATGCGTATCGGGAACCGACCTTCTTATATGAAAGTATGTTGAATTTATTGGGGTGGGTACTGATTCGCTTTGTATACAAGCGCTTCGGCAGAAGAAAACGCGGTGATTTGGCATTTGCGTATTTGGCATGGTACGGCGTTGTGCGTTTATGGATCGAATCGATGCGAACAGATGCGCTGATGGTCGGTTCCTTAAAGATGGCACAGCTTGTATCACTGACCGGAATTGTTGTCGGAGTATTGGGCATACTCGGTGTGTTCGATCGTCTGTTTAAAAATATATGGCCCTTCAGACGCCAAAAACCGGCGGTGCTGTTTGATTTGGACGGAACGCTGGTGGATACAAAGGATTTGATTTATGCCAGCTTTATTCATACGTTTCATAAATTTCTGCCTGAGCATAAGCTGAGTGAGGAAGAGCTTTCCTCATTTTTGGGACCGACACTGAAGGACAGCTTTCTGAGGTATTTCAGTGAGGAACAGGTCGATGAAATCATTGCCTATTATCGGGCCTATAATCATGAGTATCATGATCGCTATATTAAAGAGTTCCCGCATGCAAAGGAAACGCTGATGTATTTAAAGGAGCACGGCTACAGCGTGGGAGTCGTTTCCAATAAGGTGGGCGCAACGATTCGTATGGGGCTTGCGGCCTTTGATCTGGAGCAGTATGTCGATGTCATTGTCGGTGCTGAGGATATTGAGTCGCCGAAGCCCGATCCGCAGGGACTGCTTCTGGCTTGTCAAAAGCTGTATCATAATCATGATGATGTGATTTATGTCGGTGACAGTCCGAGTGATATCAAGGCATGTAAGAATATGGCGGCGTTTTCAGTCGGCGCAGCTTTCGATGAAAAGCGTGAGGCCAAGCTGAAGGCGGCAAAGCCGTGTGTAATTATCCATGATTTATTTGAAATTATTGATTTGGTAAAGGAGGATCGTGAATGGAGCGACAATACGATTTAATTATTATCGGTGCCGGACCGGCAGGAATGAGTGCGTCGATCTACGGCAGTCGTGCAGGATTAAAAACGGCGATGCTGGAAATGGGCGCACCGGGCGGCAAGCTGATCAAGACGGCGGAAATTTCAAACTGGCCGGGCATCAAGGGAACAGACGGTGCACAGCTTGCTTCGGATATGTTTGAGCATTCGACCGCATTCGGCAGTGAGTATTTATACGGAAATGTAGTATCTGTTGCGGACGGCGGTGAATGGAAAACCGTGCTTTGCGATGACGGAACGAGCTATCAGGCAAAAGCGGTCATTGTCGCAACCGGAACGCAGGAGCGCATGCTGAATATTGACGGCGAGGAAGCCAATATCGGCCGAGGCGTATCCTATTGTGCGGTATGTGACGGTGCGTTTTTCAAGGACAGAGAGGTAGTAGTAATCGGCGGCGGTAATTCCGCTTTAGAGGAAGCTAAGTATCTTACGCAGTTTGCATCAAGGGTGCATATCGTGATTCGTCGCGATGTTTTCCGTGCCGATCAAATCATTCAGGACAGTATTCAAGATAATGAAAAGATCCATGTCATTAAAAAGCATAAGCCGCTGCGTATTTTAGATGACGGGCAGCGTGTAACAGGCATCGTGCTTCAGGATATAGAAAGTAAAGCGGAAATGACGATCGAATGCAACGGTATCTTTCCGTATATCGGTCAGGATCCGGCAACCGATTTCCTGAAAAATCTCAACGTGCTGGACGACAACGGCTATATGATCGTTGATGAAAACTGTGAAACGGCTTGTAAGGGCATCTACGGTGCCGGCGATGTGATTCACAAGCGCTTGCGTCAGGTAGTCACGGCTACCAGTGACGGTGCGATTGCGGCTCAGCATGCCTTTCATCAAATCAAGGGCCTGTAAGGGTTCAAGCATATGAGAATAATAAAATATCTTTGCGCTGTAATGGCTGTAATGACACTGTTGGCGGGCTGCGGCTCCTCAACCTATGAAAGAGATTCATCGGCCGGTGAAATCAAGGAAATCACACTTTCTCAAATGGATACGATGTTTACTCAGGGAAAAAGCTTTACGGTCATGCTGACTACGACCTATTGCGGTTACTGTCAGGAGCTTCATCAGCTGTTGAATGAATATTTAAAGGATCATCATCTTGTGATCTATGAGGTGGTATTGGATAAGGAAAATGCGACCGAGCAGGAAAACTTGGCTGTAATCAATCGCCATATCAGCGGCTTCAGCACCACTCCGGGCGTATTCTATATCGAAAACGGTGACCAAAAGTCTCAGCTTCTGCCTGATGCGAACGGAATCCATGAGGAGTTGTTGGATCGCTGGGTCGTTGACAATCAACTGGATCAAAAGGAATGAAAGAATGAAACACGGCTGTTCGTTGTGATACGAGCGGCTTTTTTTTATCTGTCAGGGAGAATAGCGGGAGCTTGCGATGCGAATGATATACGGCCTTGTTTCAGCTGTTGTGAGAAATGAAAAACCGTTGTTGCGAGTTTGTGTATGCTTGGAGTTTAAAACCTCTGTATCACGCTGTAAAGTGTTCTGAGAGGGGCTTAATATAGGGATCGGCATGTGATGGAAAAGACTGTAAAAATCTTGTTCTTTTGTTTTGGTTATTAAAAAAATATTGTCATAAAATCGGTCATGGATTAGTAGGATAAAACTACCTTTTAATGTATTATATTTACTTGCATATGTATATAATTTTCGCAGACAAATGAGATTGTTAATAACTGCAAACCATTTACTAAAAAATGCAAAAAAAACTTTTTACGAATTGTCCGTAAGGTTGTATAATTAAGGTGCGTGAAAGCGTTATCAGTGTCTTGTGTGCTTAATGTGGATACAGTATATCTTAATATATCTTAATGTACACAATTATAAACATGAGGGATTATTGATAAAATCGATGAAAAACGCAAGAAAAAACAGACAATTATTGCCTGTTTCGATATGTCTATAAAGGTGTACTTTTGTAGACAGTGAAAAGGGGTGTTAAATGCAGAGAAAGGTTAGAGCTTAAGTTTTATAAGATAGGAAAGGAGAAAAAAATGATAAAACTAGGTAAGATTTCAAGAGCATTGCTTGCCTTTGCAATGGCAATGACAACAGTATCATCTTATGCTACTGCAACAGTGCATGCTGCTGATTTCAGCGGTTCTCTCGATTCTGTTGATTCAGCTAAAGCAAACGGCAATGTAGTTGAGGTTAGCTTCAACGGGGGCGCAGTAAAAGGAAAGATTACGTTCTTAGAAAACGGCATTTTCCGTTATAACGTAGATCCTTCCGGAGAATTTGATGAATATGCTAAAGTGCGTCCGGGGTATCCGAATAACGCTAAGATTCAGGCACAGCCGGATGATTCTGACAAATATTCTCACCCTAACGCAACTGTAAGTGAAGCTAATGGGGTTATAACGATTTCTAATGGAGCAACTTCCATTTTGTTTGATAAAGATACCGCATTAATGACTGTGAAGGCAGGCGGTAAGGTAGTAATGGAGGAAAGTGCTGCACTGAACTTCAAGGGTTCATCAACTGTACAGACTTTGGTACAGCATGATGCAACAAGCTATAACAGCAAACTTGCAGAGCAGTATTTCGGAGGCGGAACTCAGAACGGACGTTTCGTGCATACCGGACAGTCCATCAATATTGCGAACGAGAGCAAATGGAATGACGGAAATGTTTCTTCACCGAGTCCGTTCTACTATACATCAAACGGATACGGTGTATTGAGAAATACTTGGCAAAACGGTGTTTATGATTTTGGAAATTCAACACCGGGAACAGTTACTGCTACTCACAATGAAAACGAATTTGATGCTTATTATTTTGTATCAGATCAAGTAAATTCTGCACAGGCAAACGGTAGCACGGTAGCTCAAGAATTGTTAAAGGGTTATTTCAAGGTTACCGGTGATCCGGTATTATTGCCGGCATACGGCTTCTACTTGGGTCATTTGAATGCCTATAACCGTGATGCATGGTCTGACACCAATCCGGGTAGCGGCAGCGCATGGAACGTAAAAGGAAGTGATGCATATAACAGTGCAGGTACTACTCAATACGAGCAGGGTGCTACCGGATTTGAAATCAGTGCAGGTCAATTGGGTGAAACATTAAACGGTACCGGACCGACGAAATATACCGATCAGGTTCCTGCAGGTGTTACATACGACAGAAAATTCTCTGCACAGGCATTCTTAGATCGTTATTTAGACAACGATATGCCGTTCGGCTTCTTCTTGCCGAATGACGGATACGGTGCAGGTTACGGACAGAACGGTTACAATGTGACCGGCGGTGTGAATGCTGACGGTTCCAGCACAGCTGAGCGTTTGGAAGCAGTAGCGCTGAACGTCGCAAACTTAAAGGTGTTTGCCGATTACGCTGCAAGCAGAGGTATTGCTACAGGTCTTTGGACACAGAGTAATTTAACTCCTGATTCTGATCCGAAAACGAAATGGCACTTATTGCGTGATTTTGAAAGCGAAGTAAAAGCCGGTGTTACAACTTTAAAAACAGACGTTGCTTGGGTCGGTCCGGGATATTCTTTCCAATTAGGCGGTGTAAAACAAGCATATGACATCATCACAACAATGGATTATGATGATAACAGAAGTAACACTCGTCCTAATATCATCTCATTAGACGGTTGGGCAGGTTCTCAGCGTTACAACTCTGTATGGAGCGGTGACCAGACCGGCGGAAGTTGGGAATACATTCGCTTCCATATTCCTACATTCATCGGACAGTCATTAAGCGGTAATCCGAATATCGGTTCCGATATGGACGGTATTTGGGGTGGTTCTCCGGTAATCGCAACACGTGATTATCAGTGGAAGAGCTTTGCTCCGCAGTTGTTAGATATGGATGGTTGGGGTTCTTATGTAAAAGGACCGTTCACTCATGGTGATCCTTATACAGGTGTAAGCCGTATGTATTTGAAAATGAAAGCCATGATGATGCCGTACGTTTATACAAATGCCTATGCTGCTGCAAATATTGATACAGGAAACGGTGATGCCGGACTTCCGATGATTCGTGCAATGTTCTTAGAGTATCCGGAAGAATCAATGGCTTATTCTAAAACAGCATCACAATATCAGTACATGTGGGGTGAAAACCTGTTAGTTGCTCCTTTGTATAAGGATAACAATGCAGATGCGATGGGTAATGATGTTCGCAATAACATTTACTTACCGGGCGGTGAGGATACCATTTGGATTGATTACTTTACAGGTGATCAATATCGCGGCGGACAAGTATTGAATAATTTCGATGCTCCGATTTGGAAACTGCCGTTGTTTGTAAAGAACGGCGCAATCATTCCGATGTTTGCTGAGCATAATGTTGTAGACAGCTCAGCTGATAACGGCTTAGACAGATCAGTTCGTTTAGTAGAATTCTGGCCTGAAGGAACAACCGATTTCAACGCTATTGAAGATGATGGTTCTTATATCGAAAATGATTTGGATACATCAGATTCAGAATACGGCTCAATTGATAATATCAAATACGGAAATCATGTTAAGACGAAATATACTTCTGTAGTTGAAGGTACAAAAGCAACCTTGACTGCTGAAAAATCTACAGGAACATATGCCGGTTATGAAAAAGATAAAGATACAACATTTATCGTTCATGCAAGCAAAGCTCCTGACTCTCTACAAGCTTATAACGGTTCAACTGAGTTGACAGAAGTTGTAGCTGCAAACAAAGAAGACTTTGATAATGCTACAGTAGCAGCAGGAACCTTTGTATCATTCTATGATGCAAATCCGACTGTTGAGACATTCGCTCCTGACAGTGAAACAATTCTTGCCGATATGGTTAAGGATGTAAAAGTCAGCGGTAAATTGTATGTGAAATTTGCTAACACTGATACACAGAGCAATATTCAGAAATTAGTCATTAACGGATTTGAAAATGACGGCAAATTAAATTCAACAGCTGAGAATTCCTCTTTAAGTGCTCCTACATTAACTGAAGATGAGGATCTTAAATCTCCTACAAGCATTACATTGAACTGGAATGCAGTTGCTGATGCTACTTCATATGAATTGTTAGTTGATGATGAAGTTATTTACTCTGTTATCGGCGGAGCTACAACATTCACTCATGAAGATTTACAGCACAAGTCTGCACACAGTTATCAGGTACGTGCAGTAAATGCAGATGGACATTCTGCTTGGAGTGATAAGCTTGAAACTGAATCTGCAGAGGATCCGTTCTTAAATACTCCTACACCGAAGAATGTTACTTGGTCAGGCGGTCTTTTCAACAATCAGGGTCCTAACCTTGCATTTGACCAAGAATTCCAAATTGGAGGCAGTGGTTTCCACACAGATTCCAATGCTATCGGCCAGTCTTTGATCGTTGATTACGGTAACGCATATATCTTTGATAAGATTGAGTATTATCCACGCACAGATGCAGGTAACGGTACTGTTACTAAGATGCATGTAGAAACAAGCTTAGACGGTGTTAATTGGGTAGATCACGGTGATTTTGATTTTGTCAGGGATGCAACTACAAAAACAATGGATTTAAGTTATCCGGGTACATCGCTGACAGCTATCGGTGCTCGTTATATCAAATTCGTACCGAAAGCTTCTCTTGGAAATTTCTTCTCAGCAAGTGAAATCAAGCCATATACTATTGAGGGTGAAAGAACAGCCGGTAGTGCGCAGAATCCATTCACAGTAGGTAATATCAGTTCTATCGGTACTGCTGCTCCTACAGTTACTACCTTCCAGCAAATGTATCAGAAGGAATCATCAGCTCACGGTTCTGCGAAAGATGAAACTTGGGTTGGTGAAATTCAGGAAGTATTCGGGGATATTAACTTCAACGGTATTTCCGATGTGTACGATTATGCATTCACTGCATTTAATGTAGACGGCGGAACTAAAAAGACAGGTAAAGTATCCGGTGTAATTCTTCTTGAACCAGATAAGAAGGAAATTAAAGCCGGAGATACATTTACTATTAATGTTACTGCAGTTGATGTTAAGAACTTGAATGCTTACGGTTCTATTATCAATTACAATCCGGCAAAGGTTGAATTTATCGGTGCTGAATACCTCGGAACCGGTGGTATGTATACACAAGGTATGACAGGTAACTGGGTGAACAGTGATGGTACAGCTTATGTAAACCATAATGCTATCAATATGGGTGATAAGCCGTTAGTAAGCGGTTCAAAGGTATTATCTACCATCACTATGAAAGCAAAAAAGGATATTACCTTAAATGATGTTACCGATACTGCTGATGCTGACTTTATTATTGACTTGGATAAGTCAACTTTAATGGGGCCTGACTTCAGTGTTATCAATCTTGATACTTCCAGAGAGCCGGAAATCCCTGATATTCCGACTTCAACTACAACGAAGTATGGACAAAATGATTTCAATATTACATTTACAAATGATGTGTTAACAACAGACGATGGTACTAATGCCGGTAAATTACTGCAAAATGCCCAATATGCAGGTTGGGGTGTTAATGCACTGTTTGATGGTAAGTTAGATGCTCAATTTGAATACTTGTGGGATGTAGAGTCTAATTGGGTCAATCTTGATACTGGAGCACCGGACAAACAAGGTCAACTTCCTGCTCATGTTAAGCTTCCTACAACGATGCACTTTGAATATAAAGTGCCTAGCTTATTAAGCAAGGTAGATGTATATAACCGTGTAAGCAGTAACGGTAGAGTAACTTCGTTAGAAGCAGTAATCTATTTTGAGGATGGAACTACTCAGGAGTTTAAAGGCGGCGATTATGATACTGCTCAAGATATATACACATTTGCAGTAAGCGAAGCAAATGCCGGCAAGAAGGTTACTAAGGTTGAAATTACTCCGTTGACTTCACTAGGAAAAGCAACAGGCTATAAACCTGATCCGGATGCTGCAGATGGAGTTTGCACAAACACAGATAACAGAATGTTGACATTGCGTGAAATTGAATTTACTCATACAACTTCTGTTCCTGTTACAAAGATTGAGCCTTCTGAAGATACACCTAAAGAAATCTATGTAGGTTACTTAGAGGATGTAAAGGCTGTAATTTCTCCGGAAAACTGCCCGAATAAATTCTTTACTGTTACAAGCAGTGATTCAAGCATTGCATCTATTATGACATTGGCTGATGAAGATGGTTATCCAATTTATAAGGTTCGCGGTGTTTCTGCAGGAAAAGCAACGATCACATTAGCATCTGCAGCTGACCCTTCTATAACAGCTACTTATGAAATTACTGTAAAAGAGGGTGTGAACAAGGCAGATTTAGCTGCTGCAATTGAAAAATGCGAAGCTATTACTTCCGAGATTTATACTAAGGAATCTTATGCTGCATTCAAGGAAGCATTGGACAATGCTATCGCAGTTATGAATGATCCAGAAGCAACTCGTCCTGAAGTTGATAACGCAACCGATGCATTGTTAGCTGCACGTGACAGCCTGGTAATTACTTTATCTGAAAATCAATTACCGAACAGCATAGTTTCGGGAGCTAATGGATTATACAGCGAAGATAATGTAGCAGACAAAATGTTTGATGAGGATCTCAGCACTTATTGGGAGTCCCCATATTATGGGGCAGATGCTAAATTACCACAGGATGTTATTGTAGAGTTGGATAATTCTTATGTGTTAGAACAGATTTCTTTCATCTCTCATACTATTAAAAACGGTGGTGTTACTGATTATGAAGTAGCAGTAAGTATTGACGGTAAAACTTGGCTTAAGGTAACAGAAGGTCATGTTGATGCTTCTGAATACATGCAAGAGAAAAATGTTGTAGTAAATGCAAGATTTAATTCTGTTGCAGCCAGATTCATCAAGGTAACAGTAACCGGTTCTGTAGGTAGCGTACCTGCTCAAGACAACATGTATGCTCGTATCGCCGAAATGCAGTTATTCGGACGTGCCACTGCTAAGAAAGCTGACTTGGAAAAAGCAGTAGAAAAAGCAGAGGCAATTGATACAAGCAAATATACAAAAGATAGTGTATCTGCACTTAAGACAGCAATCGCAAATGCTAAGAAAGTTCTGAAAAAAGAAACAGCTACTCAGGATGAAGTGAATGAAGCACTTGCAGCATTGAATAAAGCTATAAAAGGACTTGTAAAAGTCGACGGAAATCCAAGCAATCCTGATGAAAAGCCGTCTAAGCCAAGCAAGCCGAATACCGGAAATTCTGACTATGTAGATCAACTTGTAAATAATAAAAACAATGTTACAATAGTTGGTAAATTCCCTGCAGATGTTCAGTTGATCGTTGAGGATTTAGCGGCAGATGTTAAGGCGAAAATCATCGATTCAATCAAGAATAAAGATGATGTAGCTAAATACAACTTCGAGAAAATCTTTGATATCTATATGCTTCGCAAGGGCGTAAGCTATACACCGAAAGGAAGCTTTACGATAAAAATCAAATTAGATGATGAATTATTAGCTAAGCGTTATCTGGGAATTGTCTATATTTCCGATGATGGCGAAGCAACAACAATCCCATCTAAGATTGAAAACGGATATATCACTTTCAAGACAAACCATAATTCCTATTATGCAATCGTTTCAAGTGATTCTCCGATCGTAAATACGGCAACGTCAACGACAATGCCGGTAAGCAGTGCTCCTGCATTTATCCTGCTTGGTGCAGTATTGATCTTTGTCACTAAGAAAATGGAGAAAGTGTTAGAGGATTAATCTTTCTTGATTAATTACACTGTAATGTATTAACAAATCGGTAACAGATGTATGAAAGTATATCTGTTACCTTTTTCTATTATATGGTAGCTTTCATACGCAGAATGGTGTAAAATAAAAAGGGTGATAATTATGAATTACGGCTATTTAACAACACCGATCGGTCTGTTGAAAATCGGTGCGGATTCTATCGGAATATGCGAGGTAATTTTTTGTGAAAATAAAACAGAAGCGGAGAGCACTAATCCCTTGCTTGAACAAGCAAAGCAGCAGCTTCGGGAATATTTTGACGGAAAACGAAAGGAATTCGATTTACCGCTTCATATTTTAAAGGGTACTGCATTTCAGCGCTTATGCTGGGATGCATTGCTTAAAATTCCTTACGGAGAAACACGCAGCTACTATGAACAGGCTGTAAGCATTGAACATGCGAAGGCAGTACGAGCGGTAGGGGGAGCGAACCATCATAATCCGATTTCAATTATAATTCCCTGTCATCGCGTGATTGCGAAAAACGGAACACTGTGCGGTTACGGCGGGGGATTAGAGCGAAAGGAATTTCTGCTGCGATTAGAGGCAGGTACAGATCATGAGTAAGGTTATTTTCTATGTCGGCACAAATCATAATCAATCAGCCGGAGTCTATCGATATCAGCTTGATACCTTGAAGGGAGCTATCGAAGGCGGTTCACTTTATTACGACTGTTCTTCCTTTCAAACATTTCATTATTCTCGTTTTGAATTATTGGTATCGGCACAAAAGGAAAACGATCCTGCAGTCATTTACTTAGATTGTCATCAGGAAAAGCCCTATCAAATGGATAAACGGATGATGACTGATTCCCTTGACTGTGATATTATCCAAGCGGATCAATTTGTTTATACGGCAAATGATATATCGAATATTATTACTGTTTATAAAAAAGAAGGCGGTAAATTAAGACTCGTGAAGCGCATCAAGCTAAAGGAAAATGCCCGGTGTAAGCAGATACTGATTTATGAAAATACCATCTATATCGTATGTAAAGGCAGTGATATGATTTTACGCTATGATAAAGAAACACTGGAGCCATCTGATAGACATATCGAGCTGGCAAGGGGAAGTGCTCCCGAAGCTCTGTTGATTCATCAAAGCGGAGAATATCTCTATATCCTCAGCAAGGAAGCCAATGAAATCTATGTTTATAAGATCGGTAAGCACGGAACCTATCGCTGTCAACAAATCTGTTCTTTATTGCCGAAAGGGTGGCGTAAGTCCTGTATCAGCCGCAAAATGCTGCTTTCTCCAAACGGAAAATACTTATATGTTTTAATAGACGGTGTATCCGCAGTTGCTTGTTTTGAAATCGTTCACGGAAATCTGAAGGAGTGCGGTATGATGGAAAGCGGCGGTTTGAATCCTTATGATGCACTCATTGATGAAACGGGCAGGTGGATGCTTGTACTCCATAAGGACAGCGATAATCTGATTGTCTTTGAAATGAATCCTGAAAGCGGTGAGGCAATCAAAATTACTGATGAAAAGATTCTGTCCTGCGGTATGCAGCTGACATGGGCCTATCGTATTTAAATGAATAAATAAAAGACTGCAGCCGCAGTCTTTTATGATGCTTATCAAATAAACTGATATTTTATGCCGTTAATTTCTCATAGACATCTAACGGTTCTAATACTTCAATATTTTCAATCGGATTATCTACTAAGCGAAGCTCAATCAGATTTTTCAGCTTCAATAACGGCGTTACATCCGTAATATAATTTGCCTTCAATGTCAGTGATGTCAAATAACGCAAGCCCTCCAACGGCTGTAAATCATAAATACCGTTATGATCCAAGCGCAATGAAACAAGATTGATAAGCTTCTTTAACGGCTTAAGATCGGTAATTACATTTGCGTATAAATCCAGTGTTCCCAGATTACTTAATTCGGCCAACGGTGTTAAATCCTTGATATTGTTGTTGGCTAAGCCCAAGCCCTCCAGGTTCTTCATCTCAGAAAGACAAGTGATATCCTTGATATTATTGTTTCCCACATCAAGATTCGTCATTTCCACACAGTCCTTCAACACCTCAATCGTTTCAATATTATTGTTGAACAGATTCAATTCCTTGATATGCTTCGCATTCTTTAAGAAATCAATGCTTTTGATTCCGCAGCTGCTCGCCTTAAAATAACGCAGGTTCTTCATATGCTTTAACGCCTCACAGTGCTGAATGCGATTATCCGAAATATCCAATTTCTCCATATCGTCAAGCTTTGATAAAATACGCAGATCACTGAAGCCGCATTGCAGTACCCTTAAATCCTTTAGGTGCTTCAGCTTGCTTAGAAACGAGAAATCCTCAAGTTCATTATAAGAAATATTCAGCTCCTCTAAATCAGGCAAATCCGCTAAAACAGAATAATCCTTCAAGTAACAATTATTCGCCAAATTCAAGCTTTTTAAATGCTTCATTGAGGAAATCGGTGACAGATCGGAAAACAGATTCGTCGATAAATCAAGCTTTTCCAACTGTGCCAAATAAGTCAAATCAGAGATTTCATACATCCACATTTTACTTAAATGAAGCTCCTTCAATTCTTTCAGCGTACCTAAGATACCGAAAGGAAAGCGCCCGCCTTCAATACCCAGCCATAAGCGTTTCAAGCGATGACAGCCCTCTAAATAGGTTATGGAATCTACCTTACAGCGATTCAAGTTCAATTCCTCAAGATTGCTCATTGTATTGATTGCCGAAATATCCATGACATACAAATTATTTCTTGAAAGATTCAAGCGTTTTAAATTACGAGCATTGTGAAGAGCCGTAATATCACGCAAAAGGTTTTTACTGAGGTCAATTACCTCAAGACTGCGTAAATTACGCAGCGGATTTAATACCTCAATGTTATTGCCCGATAAATCGAGATAGGTCAAATTTTCACAGTACTCTAAGCCGTCCAAGGATTGAATTTCCATTCCTCGCGCATGAATTTCTGTGATTGTGTGTAAATCATCGGTTGTGATGTTGGCTTTCTCTTTATGAAGTGAACGCGCAATCGCTTCTGCCAGCATATGATCTTTTATCAGCATACTATTCCTCCGCATTTCATATATTCTTATTATACCGCAAATGCAAGAATTTAGAAATGGATAATTGCATACTTTTTCAATAAAAGAAAACGGTATCATATTTATAGTGCACATACTTATAAAAAAATGCTATAATAAAGAAAAGGGAGTGATGATATGGATCGCTTAGAGATGATACGAATGAAGGTAGATCGCATGATTCAGGATTTAGCGAGTAAAAGTGAGCGTAAGTTTGCCTATATTCATCTTTACGGCACCTCACAGTTTGCGACAATGCTTGCTGTCAGACATCATGTAGATGCAGTAGTAGCAGCTGTTGCGGCAATGCTTCATGATATAGCTTCCTATGCTTATAATGTGGGTGAGGCGGAGCATGCGAAAAAAAGTGCTGAGATTGCACAAAAGCTGTTGAGTGAAAGCGATATGTTTTCTAAAGAGGAAATCAAACTGATTACGCATGCGATATTGGTTCATTCCGATAAGCAGACAAAGGATGATAATATTTATGCGGAAATATTAAAGGATGCAGATGTTATGTCTCATTATTTTTATAATCCTAAAATTGAAATTACCGATAAAGAGCGTGTGCGCTTATATTATATATTGGAAATGCTTGAGCTTAAGGAATCTGAGGTTTCAACTAATTAGGTATGGATCAAGACAAGGTTTTAAAATAGGAATAAGAAAACAGCTCTGTATCAATCAATAGAGCTGTTATATCGTTAAAGCAATGCAACAGGATGAATACAGGTATACAATTATTTATTTGACAGCTTTTGATAATCGTACGGTTTATTCATCGCTGTTTTTTTATTCTTACTGTCTTTGTTTTTGCTGTCCTTTTGAAACAGCCTCGATTTATTCTTATTGCCTGCTTCATAATACAGTGCGTTTTTGATCGTATTCAAAGAGCTGTCTAAGGCGCGCATCCAGTAGATCGTTGATTGTGCATCGGCATTGGCATGGAAGTACCATATCGGTGCATCTAAGGGGATTGATGTGAATTTCTTTCCCCAGATATCCGTAATATCGAATATCCACGCATACGGAAGCATATCCTCAAAATAATACGGATTATCATATAAGTAGGTCGTCAGCTGTTCACTGTTGGCCGTTCTGATATATTGACGTAAGGATAATAAACGCAGATACAGATTACGTCCGTAAAAGGTTCTGCGGTCCATAAAGATAATGATGCAGGCAAACAGCAGCGTTAAAACAAAGTTGATTGCGGCATAAACGACCGGTGTTTGATTCATTAATAGATAGCGGTAAAGCAGTGCACCGGTTATAAAGTTTATCAGCATTGTCAACACCCGATACACATCCTGTGTGCTTTTTGATTGCTTACTGCGCTTTTTAAATAACCATACCCAAGGCAGACAGTTTACATAAATAATACCGGCACAGCTGAATGCATAACTGAGACTCTTTGAAAACTGATATTGCTGCTCATAGATACAGGCAAACATCGTCAATGCGAGCGGTATACAGACTGCCGGTATGGAAAGAATTTGCCAAAGGTAAGAGGTATTCGCATAAATCGGCTTTTTCCTTTGCTGCTCCTGTGCGGCAAGTATTTCCTTTTCGATCGCAAGCATTTGCTTCTTTAGATTTCTTTCCTTTAATTGATCGATCGTAACCATTGTATATTGGGTAAATATCAAGTCAAATAAATGTTGCTCATACGGTTTTGCATTTTGCGGCAGCTCATTGATGATGACAAGTGCTATCGTTTGATTTTCATCACGTATCTGAATATAGTTTTGATTTGCCCATTCAATTAAAATTGAAATGATATCGGCTTCATCAACAATGCCGTCAAGAATATAGCCTAAGGAACCGATTTCTATTTCCTTGATCGGGTAACTTTCCTTCAGCATGTCTTTTTTATGAAACCGATTGCTGTGGATAATGCCGAAATAACAGCCCATCACAAGAATAATAGAAAATATCGAAAAGAATAAATGCAGCGTCAGCGGATGAGAATAGTTGAAAAAGAAGTTTTTTAATGTCGCAAAGACCATGATTCCCTGTCCTGCCTTTAAAGCCTGCAAGGAAGTGATTTGAATCGTTTTATCCATGATGCTTGCATTTAAAGAGTTGCTGCGGTTCAGTCCTTGATCGACCTGATAAACATCAAAGCCGGTATCGGGGCGGTTGGGAAGTGTGATCGAGGCATTGAAGTTTTCAATGGTTCCGCTGTGGTTGGGAGAAATTAATTGATAAAGGAAAATATTGGCGTCTTCTGCATCATAGCGGCGAAAGCGCACCTGATAGTGGATAATGATATTTGCATCGGGCTTTTCTAGGGTAAGCCGCAAACGATGGGCACCGTTTTCATAGCTTGTGGTATAATCGGCACCCTCTACGCGAATACTGCTGATTTCATAAGCATAAATCTCGGGTGTGCCGTCCCGATCGGCATCATAGCTGTAATCCTGCAGGATATCCTTTTCAAAGGTCATGGAAGGATTGTCCTTAAAGGTGATGTTTTCCTCGACCTTCATGACGGCACTCTTATCAATATCGGCATGAATCTGATAGCTTGATATCGTATAGGTTTGTGCCGCAGAAGCAGGAAAAAAGCAGGTACAAAGACATAGGGCAAATATCCATAGGAAGATGATTTTAGCTTTTTTTCTCATTGTCCTGCTCCTTTCTGTTTTTTCACTGCACGCTTTTCTATTTCGTATATTTGTGTTAAAATATAAGCACCCGTGCCCGTGGCGCAATTGGATAGCGCATTTGATTCCGATTCAAAAGGTTGCAGGTTCGATTCCTGTCGGGTGCGCCATTTTTATGCCCTCTTGGTGAAATGGATATCACAGGATCCTCCTAAGATCTAATTGTAGGTTCGATTCCTACAGAGGGTGCCATTATAGATAAGCAGCGCGAGCTGTTTTTTTATTGTCGAATAATCACAACAATTATATCATAATTCATAGGCTTATGGGTAAGAATATGTATCAGATGTGAAAACGGGAGAGAATTTTGCGCTTTCCTTCATTAGGATATGAAACGGATAAGGTACTAGTCAGGAAAATTTATGTAATCTGCTTGACAAACGGCGTATTTCCAAGTAAAATAGTACCGTTCTGATATTGGGGTATAGCCAAGCGGTAAGGCACCAGACTCTGAATCTGGCATTTCCTTGGTTCGAATCCAAGTACCCCAGCCATATGATAATAAAAGTCTTTGAATAAAGGCTTTTTTTGTGCTTTGATATAGAAAACCCGAAAAAAAACCAGAAAATACGCAGGATTTATTTCGTGGTAATCAAATGCTTATAAAATGAGATAGTGTTAAGATGCTGTAAATGATACAGGATTAAAAAGTAACTGTCTTTTTTATAAATGAAGAATATCACAAAAATGAACTGTTTTCGATAATTTCAAATACTTTCGATACGATCAATCTTTCAGGCATCCGATGGGTACGATATATACACCGTCTTGTCTACGATAAGCATAATCACCGATACCAATTAAAATCATTAAAAAGGAAGGGGATTTCATTTTTGTTGTATCTATTTTATTACTCAGCTTTTTCAGATTTTCGGCAGCTTCCTCGATCAGCTTGTCACCACCGAGTTTGATTTCAATTAAACCATAAGAACCGTTCCTTAAATGAACGACTGCATCACATTCGAGATCAGTCTTATCTCGATAATGATACACTTGCCCGTTTAATTTATCACTGAATACTCTCAAATCACGAATACACATTGTTTTAAAGAATAATCCGAAGGTTTTTAAGTCACCGATCAGGTCTTCGGGTCCCAGTCCCAATGCAGCTGTGGCAATGGAAGAATCGATAAAATAACGAGTATCTGAGGTACGTAAAGCCGTTTTAGAGCGTAAATTCGGATTCCAAGCTGCCATTTCCTCTATTACGAATATTCTTTTCAAAGCATTGATATAGGAATATACAGTGTCAGGATTAAGAGTATCAGCTTCATTTGCGGCTATATCTGCACAGATAAGTGAGTTTGTTGCTTGAGTTCCTTGATTACGTGCATAAGAGCGCATCAAACGCTTTACTCGTTCAGGATTTCTTGACACGCCGTCAGCACGTGATATATCTGATTTTACAACTGCATCAAAGTAATCAAACGCTTGTTCCAACGCGATTTCATCTTCTAAATCGGCAGCTCTCGGCCAGCCTCCGCGACAAACAAGAAAAGCCAGCCTGCTAAAATCAATAGGATTCATTCCTTCAATTTGTTTCGGTGCATCGAAAAGCTCTTTAAGACTTACATCACCGGTAGAATCTAAGGATTCATATAGGCTCATAGGCCGCATCATGATCCATGAAAAACGACCGGTGCCTGTATGATGAATTTGCTCATTGCTTGCAGGGGTTGCAGAGCCGGTTAAAATAAATTGACCGAATTCATCTCGATGATCTACCTCAAAGCGAATCGCATCCCATAGCTTCGGAGCAATTTGCCATTCATCAATTAATCGCGGTGTTGCGCCCTTTAACAGCACTTTAGGACTTAAGTCGGCCATCGATAAATTCTGCTTTTCCTTTTCGGGATCGGCCATGTAAAGAATGCTCCCTGCCATCTGTTCGGCTGTTGTTGTCTTACCGCACCATTTCGGTCCTTCGATTAATACCGCACCTTTGCCTGATAAGCGTTTTTTCAGTATTTCGTCAGCAATTCGTTTTTTATATTTTTTCATATTGATGAAGTCTCCTCTGCATGCGTATATCTATAGTATAAGCCCTTTTAATGAATTATTCAATAATTATCGGCAGTTTGGCTCAAAATTTTTCGGCAGTTTGGCTGGATATTTTTCGGCAGTTTGGACATATTTTGTTCGGCAGTTTGGCATTTATTTTTGTTTTCATCACTTCTGATACAGCTGTTGATATCCTATGAGATAAAACTGATTCAGGAAACAATGTGTCTGTTTGAAATGCCGTACTACTGCCAAGGCGGTGAATGTTCATAAAAACAACGGTTTCTCATGGCTTTTTTTATGGTTTTGCGATACAATTAGAGAAGCTATAAGGAGGATTGAATGTGATACAAGTTAAGGAAAGACTACAGGCGCTTAGAAATGAGATGAAACAGCGCAATATCGATGTATATATTATCCCGACAAGTGATTTTCATGAAACGGAATATGTCGGAGAGCATTTTAAGGCGAGAGCGTGGATGAGCAATTTCAGCGGTTCGGCAGGAACGCTAGTCGTATGTAAGGACTGTGCAGGCTTATGGACCGATGGGCGTTATTTTATTCAAGCGGCAAAGCAGCTGGAAGGTACCGGTATCGAATTGATGAAAATGGGTGAGGAAGCGACACCGCCGATGGCTCAGTATATTTACGATCATATGAGTGAAGGGCATGCGCTTGGCTTTGACGGTCGTGTGATTAATACAAAGTTGGCGGAAGCGCTGAAGCAAAAGCTGAATGATAAGCATGCGATATTGAAATGTGATGAGGATTTGGTCGGTATCATTTGGACAGATCGTCCGCCGCTGCCTCAGGAACCGGCATTTTTGCTTGATATAAAATATTGCGGTAAAAGCAGTGCCGATAAGCTGAATCAAGCACGTACATGGATGAAGGAGCATAAGCTTGATGCGCATATCGTAACTACATTAGATGATATCGCATGGTATTTGAATATTCGCGGCAATGACATCGCATGTTATCCGGTCGTGCTTGCTTATTTGATTATTGAGGCTGATCAAGCACATTTATTTATTGAGGAAGCAAAGCTGAACGATGCCTTCAAGCAGCAGTTTGCACAGGATAATGTCGTGCTTCATCCGTATGATGCGGTATATGAATATGTGAAAGCGATTCCTGCGAAGCATATTTCATTAGACAAGGGCTGTGTGAACTATCGTATTACCGCATCCTTGCCTAAGGAGTGTGAGGTGCATAATCAAAAAAATCCGAGTCAGCTTTGGAAGGCAATCAAAAACGAAACAGAACTCGCAAATAATCGCATTGCCCATATCAAGGATGGTGTTGCGGTTACGAATTTCATGTATTGGTTAAAAAACAATATCGGTAAAATTTCAATCGATGAGGTAAGCGCATCGGATTATTTAGAGGAATGCCGTAAGCAGCAGGATAACTTTATTGAAATCAGCTTTGATACGATTGCGGCGTATAATGAAAATGCGGCCATGATGCACTATCATGCGACAAAAGAAAATTGTGCCGAATGCAAAGCGAGCGGCTTTTTACTTGTAGACAGCGGCGGTCAGTATTTTGAGGGAACAACGGATATTACGCGTACCTTTGTATTAGGTGATATCAGTGATGATATGCGCAGACATTTTACAAATGTCGCAAGAGGAATGATGAATCTTTCAAGAGCAAAATTCCTGTACGGCTGTAACGGAATCAATCTTGATATTCTGGCAAGACAGCCGTTATGGAGTGAGGACATTGATTATAAATGCGGAACAGGACATGGTGTCGGCTTTGTGCTGAATGTTCATGAGGGTCCTAACGGATTCCGTTGGAAGCGTGTGCCTGAGCGTGATGATTTCGAGATTCTTCAAGAGGGCATGGTCACAACGATTGAGCCGGGTGTGTATTTAGAAGGTAAATACGGTATCAGAACCGAAAACGAATTGATCTGTCGTAAAGGAGTTAAAAACGAATACGGTCAGTTTATGGAGTTTGAGACAATTACCTTTGCGCCGATCGATTTGGACGGTATCGATGTCACACTGTTGAGCGGTGAGGAAAAGGCATGGCTGAATGCTTACCACAAGGAAGTGTATGAAAAGCTTTCTCCGTATTTGAGTGATGAAGTAAAGGAATGGTTGAAAATATATACACGCGCAATTTAATCTTTTAAGAGATATTCAGTAATGAAGGACAGCTGTACATGGGCAGTTGTCTTTTTTATAGGGACCAGCGAGGTATTAATAAAATTTGATATATCTGATAATATATCAATATAAAACTGGAACGGATGATTACAATTGTGATAACCGATTGGTTGTCACATATACTAATGTAGGAAATAAGATAAGCTTGAACGATTGACAAGATAATTCATAACGCTTTGAAGTGACGGTATCAAAACCAATACACAAGGAATGTATGTTGTTTTAATACGTATATCATTGACACGTATCATATTGTGCGGTATTATTATTGTGCAAGGAGGTAAGTCATATGCCGATGACTTCAAAGGATATGGAAAAACTTATCCTTGCTCACGGCTGGGTGTTAAAAAATCAAGTGGGCTCTCACAGACACTACATACATCCTGCCAAAACCGGAAAGGTCACCATCCCTTTTCATTCTAAGGACTTGAATCGGAAAACTGAGCTTTCCATTTTGAAGCAAGCCGGGCTGAGATGAACTCCGGTTGCTTCTCTTAAAAAGGAGGTATGGTTATGTTGTCTGCTTATCCGGCTATATTTTACAAAGAGGAAAACGGTTATTCCGTTATTTTTCCTGACCTCAATTATTTGGCTACAGACGGAGATACTTTAGAACAGGCACTTGCGATGGCTGTTGATTGTTTGGCCGGCTATCTGTATTCAGCCAAGCGAGACAATGAAGCGATTCCTAAGCCCTCTGAGCTTAAAACAGTTGATCCTGTGAAGGTAGCAAAAGAGCTTGATACTGAGACAGGAGAATATTTTGTAAATCTTGTAACGGTAGATGTTGATGATTATGCGAAATTACACTTCAACAAATCTATCAAAAAAACCTTAAGCATTCCTGAGTGGCTTAATCGTGAGGCTTTAGAAAAAGGAATTAATTTCTCACAGGTATTACAGGAAGCATTGGTTGCGAAGCTTCGCTCTCTATGATTTTTATTTCGACACTCACATGGGTGTCTTTTTTTGATTGTTGTATATGAATTTCCGGATTTAAGGATCAGGCATTAATTAAAGAATTAAATGAAAATGAATGATGTGATATACTCCAAACAATCTCCTTCAAACACTTTATAACATTGAATAAAACAAAATTAGCACTTAGGTGTTGACTCTGCTAATAAATTGGTCTATACTATTAGCAGACTTAATAAAAGAGTGCTAACGGAGGTATGAAGATGAGCAGAAAAAAACAATTTAAAGCGGAATCGAAACGCTTATTGGATTTGATGATTAATTCTATTTATACACATAAGGAAATATTTTTACGTGAATTGGTATCCAATGCCAGTGATGCGATTGATAAGCTGTACTATCAGGCATTGAGTGAAAACTTACAGGATATTAACCGTGATGATCTGAAGATTGAAATTGCATTGGATAAAGAAAACCGCACAATTACCATTCAGGATAACGGTGTCGGTATGGATAAAGCGGAAATGGAAGAGAATTTAGGAACGATTGCGAAAAGCGGTTCCTTGGCCTTTAAACAAAAGCTGGCACAAGAGGAAGGAAAGCAGGATGAAGATGTCGATATTATCGGACAGTTCGGTGTCGGTTTCTATTCTGCCTTTATGGTTGCAAGTCGTGTCGATGTGACAAGTAAGAAATACGGTGCAGAGCTTGCATATCGTTGGAGCTCCGATGCGAGTGACGGATATACGATTGACGAGGTCGCCAAGGACAGTCACGGTACCGAGATCGTGCTGTATTTAAAGGATAACAGTGAGGATGAGGATTATGATAAATATTTAAGCCAATATGAAATTGAAGGCTTGATTAAGAAGTATTCCGATTATATCCGCTATCCGATTGAGATGGAAGTAGAGGTTCAAAAGGAAGTGGAAAGCGAAGCATCCGAAGATGAGGAGAATAAAGAACCTGTATATGAAACGGTACAGGAAACAAAAACCTTAAACTCCATGATTCCGTTGTGGAAGCGTCCGAAAAAAGAAATTACCAAAGAGGAATACGATTCTTTCTATAAGGATAAATTTGATGATTTTAACGATCCGCAAAAGGTGATTCATACAAGTGTTGAGGGCAATGTTTCCTTTGATGCCTTAATGTATATTCCGAGCAAAGCGCCTTATAACTATTATTCACAGGATTATCAAAAGGGATTACAGCTATACAGCCGCGGTGTCTTTATTATGGATAAGGCTGAGGAGTTGATTCCCGAATATTTCCGCTTTGTGAAAGGTTTGGTTGATTCTCAGGATTTAAGCTTGAATATCTCTCGTGAAATGCTTCAGCATGATCGCCAGTTGAAAGTCATCGCATCACGCATCGAAAAGAAAATCAAGAGTGAGCTTGTATTGATGTTGAATAACGATCGTGAAGAATATGAAAAATTCTGGAGTAATTTCGGTCTTCAGATTAAATTCGGCGTTTATAATAACTACGGCATGGATAAGGAAAAGCTGCAGGATTTACTGTTATTCTATTCCTCAAAGGAACAAAAGCTTGTGACGCTTGATGAATATATCAATCGTATGGAAGAAGGACAGGAGAACATTTACTTTATGTCCGGTGACAGTGTTGATAAAATTGATAAGCTGCCGCAGTGTGCATTGGTAAAGGAAAAAGGCTATGAAATTCTGTATTTGACCGATAATGTGGATGAGTTTGTGATGCAGACATTAAATACCTATAAAGAAAAGAAATTCAAAAATATTTCTCAAGGTGATTTGGATTTAGCCACTGAGGACGAAAAGAAGGAACTTGAAGCAAAAGCAGAGGAAAACAAGGATCTGTTAACTCATATTAAAGAAGCGTTAAAGGATCAAGTCAAAGAGGTAAAAATCTCTGCGCGTTTAATTGATGATCCGGTTTGTCTGTCTACCGAGGAAGGATTGTCCTTTGAGATGGAGAAAGTATTATCGGCAATGCCGGAAGGAAATCCATACGGTATGAAAGCACCGCGTATTTTGGAAATTAATCCGAAGCATGAAATCTTTAAGGCTTTACAGTCTGTTTACCAAAAAGATCCTGACGCAGTGAGTGATTATGCGGATTTGTTGTATCAACAGGCACTTTTGATTGAAGGCTTCCCGATTGATGATCCGATGGAATTCTCACGTAAGATTTGTGCATTTATGGTAAAGGCTACCGCTGAGTAAGCTGAAAATCATAGCAATTTAAGCAACGAAAAGACACAGTAACGACTATGTAAAAGGTCGCTGACTGTGTCTTTGTTGCTTTCAGACAGATGCAATGACGTAATGAGAAATAATTACGCAAATAATTCTATTGAATAGTTTGTATCCGCAACTGTAGCTGTTAACTGATTTTAATAAGTGTCCTTCAACAGAAAGTCGGACAGATGGATTATTTTAACTCCGTTGATATTACCGCTCGCAAGCTCATCAAGTGTTACCACATATTTTGGATAATGATCTTTAATTTCAAGCAGATTAGTGATCTCACGGTCGGAGTCCTCAGGTAACTGACGACATACTTGTACATAAATGCGCTCATCGCGCTTTATCGCCACAAAATCAATTTCTTTTGTCGCATTTTTGCCGATATAAACCTTATAGCCTTTTCTCAACAATTCAAAACACACAATATTTTCAAGCATTGCGGCAATCGCTTGTGTGTGAAAGCCCATCATACAATATTTGAGCGAAGCATCGGCAAGATAGAATTTTTCCTGTGTTTTCAGCACTGACTTTCCCTGTAAGTCATAGCGTTGACAGCGATAGATAACAAAAGCCTTTTCCAGCCATTTCAAATAATTATATATTGATTCCACCGAGAGCGAGCGCCCCTGACTTTTCATAAATTTCACAATCGTGTTTGCTGAAAAAGTCTTGCCGATATTTTCAACAATAAACTTTACTACACGATTGAATAAATCAACATTGACTATTTTTTGACGCCTTGTGATATCGTTTGAAATCACGGAATGATAAATACCCTCCACAATTTGATAAGAAGAATTCTCATCTAAATTACTTACGGCTACAATTGGAAAGCCCCCCATGCGAATATATTCATTCAGAAGCTCCTTCTCTCTTTTTTTGCTTGTTTTTTTGAAATTCATATATTCTTGAAAGGATAGAGTATAGATGGGAATAGATACATACCTTCCCGTTAAGTAAGTAGAGATTTCACTTGACATTAGCTTAGAATTAGAACCGGTAACATAAATATCCGTATTGTCATTTTCAAGCAGACTGTTTACTGCTTTTTCCCAGCCTGTAATTTCCTGTACCTCATCAAGCAATAAATAATATCGTCCTTCCTCATTCATTTTCGCTTTGATGCCTTGATACATCTCTTTATCCGTTATATGATTATCGATATCCTCTGAGGTATAACTGATATGAATGATGTGATCTGCAGATACACCGTTTATCATTAAGTCATTATGAAGCATTGTCAAAATTGTTGATTTGCCGCAGCGGCGAATACCGGCAAGTACCTTTACCAACGGAACATCACGATAGGTTTTTAATAGTTCTAAATAATAGGATCTTTCTACCATATAAACACCTTCTTTTTATATAGTATACCAAAAAAGTTATAGCGAATCAAAAGTTTTTACTCAAAATCAGTAAAAACTTTATAAATCATATAAGTTTTTCGGTAAAGCTTGTTTCAACCATTTTCCATTAAGAACTATGATAAATGCGCCGACAAAGAAATAAGCTTGTAAAAAAGCATTTGATTTGTTAGACTTACACTGATTCAATCACAATGAAGCAGTAAGGAGTGAAGTATATGACAAACAACCCTTGGAAAGAAATCAGCTTGGATATCTATGAAGCACATATGAAGCAGGAGGATGTCAAACAATTACAGGCATTGAATGCGATGATGAAGCAGCAGTTAAACAGCTATCCTGTCAAAGAATTAATGATTCTCGGAGTTGCCGGAGGAAACGGCTTGGAACATATTGATCCCGATCATTTTCGAACAGTTTACGGCATTGATATTAATGAAGATTATTTACAAGCTGCCTCTCAAAGATATGCCCATTTGTCGAATATTCTAAAGCTACAATGTATTGATCTGTGTACGCAATATCAACTGTTACCTCATGCTGATTTCATCGTCGCAGATTTATTGATCGAATATATCGGTATTGAATGCTTCAAAGACATCATTCGTCATGTGAAACCGAAATATATATCATGTATTATTCAAATAGATCATGATGATGAATGGGTTTCAAATACAGCCTATCATGATGCTTTTCAAGGTCTGCAGCAGTTGCATCAGCGAATTGACGGGGAGCGGTTGAGTGAGGCAATGCAGGAATTGAGCTATACGCTACTGCTTACACACAGTCAAAGTCTGCCCAATCATAAGGAGCTGCTGAGACTGGATTTTCAATATAACGATTAATACAAAGGACAGAACTCTTTTGTCTGTATTCCGTTAAAAAAATCGGATACAAGCATCCGATTACGTATATTATTATGCGAGAACTATTCTAATCACCGAGAACTCGGTTTTCGCTTTTGATCTTTCATAGAAATTATTTAACTGTTTTTTATATAATTTAATATTTTGGTTGTTAACGGCTTGAATATTAAATATATCAGATACCCGATAAATCCACCTATCACATTTGTTATTAAGTCCGTTATATCTGATGATCGAAAACCATTTATTAAAGGTTGCAGCAATTCTATGGATAAACTTAATAAAAAAGTATATAAAACAACTTTTAGCATGTTAACATTTGCTTTTTTTACTAAAGGCAATAAAAATCCAAAAGGAATTGTCATCACAACATTTAATACGACTTGTCTGATAAAATCTCCTCTGCTACTTAAAACATCAATAAAAGGAACTACATTCATTGAAGTATACGGGTGATTAAATATATATGGCAAAGCTGTCAGTATCGGCATTAAAGT
Organism: uncultured Erysipelotrichaceae bacterium; assembly: GCA_947649125.1. GTDB lineage: Bacteria > Bacillota_I > Bacilli_A > Erysipelotrichales > Erysipelotrichaceae > C-19. The sequence continues at coordinate 60,040 of CANSQL010000005.1, forward strand.
AAAATATAATACGAATGATAAATATATATACATTGCAGTATTTACAAGTAATACATCTTTTCCTTTTGCTTTCCATTTTTTATACAGTATGAAAACATATAAAATTATCAAAACAATAAAATCTGCTATTTCCTTCATAGTTACCTCCGGAGTACCCTCACTCACAAATTACTGTCTCTGCATCACTTTTGTTATTTAATTATAACACTTCTTAAGAGGTTTTAACAGCGAATAAAAATAGAAACTGTAAAATTAAAGTCCCTTTATAAATAATCGGGATTATTTTATATAAAGGAAGCCATGTAATGTAGATATAACAGTAAATACAAGAAAAGGTGCTATGTAAAATATGCACCTAAATGATCGGCATAAAATAAAAAATGCACTTATGAAAGAGAGCTCATAAAAACATTCGTAATGGTCGGGATGACAGGATTTGAACCTGCGACCCCTGGCACCCCATGCCAGTGCACTACCAAGCTGTGCTACATCCCGATGTCATATATTTTACTATACAGACTATGGGAAAGTAAAGAGAAAACTGTCGTGTGTCGCACTTTTTTACGTCAAAGACAGAATCCTATATATAAAAGATAAGCCCTTATAATGGAAAAACCGCTTGCATTTCACTACGGTATCAGCGATAATAAGGAAAGAAATGAGGCTTATCATGAATTTTAAAGATTTGATACACGATGAAGCGCTGTTAAAGGCAATCACTAAATTAAATTGGCAGCAGCCGACATTGATTCAACAGAAGGTAATTCCTTTATTACGCAGTCATCAAAATATGATTATGCAGGCAGATACGGGAAGCGGAAAAACGGGCGCCTACGGACTCAGTGTGATCTCTGATATCCAATGGGAGGATAAATATGCCCAGTGCTTGATTATTGCGCCGACAAGAGAGCTTGCCTTGCAAATCAAAACAGATACGGAGCATATCGGGAAATATAAGCGAATCAAATGTGTTGCCTTGATCGGAAAGGAGCCGATGGAGCAGCAGCTTCATGATTTGAAGCAGAAGCATCATATCATCAGCGCTACACCGGGAAGGCTGTTAGACCATATCAAACAAGGAAATCTGTCATTGAGCTCAATTACACATGTCGTGATTGATGAAGTCGATGAGCTTTGTTCAATGGGCTTTTATGATGCTGTATGTGAGATATTAGACTCTATAGAGCACCCTTGTCAATACTGTCTTTGTTCAGCGACGATCGATGCGCATGTAAAAGCACTTGCCGATCGCTATGCGAAAAGCTATGAAACAGTTTCCGTTCAGGAGGATAAGCTGAAAAACAGCTTTATCAATGAGCTGTATATCACAGAGAATGAAGAGCGTCTAAGCTTTCTGTGGAAGCTTTTACTTCATGAGGCAAGCAACAGTACCATCATATTTTGTAATACGAGAGAGGTAAGTGAAACACTGTATCATACCATCAAAAAAAGATTGAAGCAGGTGGTATTGTATCACGGAGCCCTCAACCAACAACAGCGAGAGAATGAACTGGCGAAGTTTTATCGCGGTGAGGCACAGATCATGGTTGCCACCGATATCGCTGCCCGCGGCTTGGATATTGAAAAGGTCGAAACGATCATCAATTATGAACTGCCGGAAAATGCTGTGCGCTTTTTACATCGTGCCGGTCGAAGCGGCAGAGGCAAGGAAAGCGGTCATGTGATAACCTTAGCCGCAGAGCGAGACAAGGAACAGCTGAAGCAGTTAGAAGCAATCGCAGAATGTCCCTTTACCTTATGTGATGCGAGCGTTATTCATGTCCAAGCTGACGATGAAGCGTCCCTTCAAAAGCTCTTGGCCCGACGACAACAAAAGCAGACAAAGGGCGCAGCATTTCAAAACGATATTTTACGGCTGTATATTCATGCCGGAAAAAATAAAAAGCTGCGAGCTAAGGATATCGTAGGAGCAATTTGTCAGCTTCCGAGCATTGAATTTGATGATATCGGAGTGATTGAGATTCAAGAAAACGGCAGCTATGTGGAAATCTTAAATCGCAAGGGACATTATGTTTGTGAACAGCTTCAAAAGCGTCCGATAAAAAATCGTATGCTTAAGGTAGAACTCAGCAATAAGCAATTCTAAAAGCATCTGTTTCAGTATACCTGTTACAGACAAATAAATCAGCCATAACACGTAAACGCTTTCAATTTATCTGAAAAGTTTACGTTTTTATATTGCTTCTTTTTGGATAAAGCTGTAAAATGAAGCTATAAAGAAACGGCAACGCATAACTGTATTATTCCAATCATATAATTTAGCGATACAATAACGATAAACGATCAAAGTATAAATAAACTGTTATTTATGATGCCTGAGATAAAGAGGACAAGAAAACAGAAGGAAGGGATTTCTATGGCAATTTATGAGCTGCTGCATGAGATAAAGGATCAAAGAGAGCCTGACGGTATCTGTAGCTTTAACGGTTATTTAGAGGATTATGTTACAACCATTGAGGAAACGATGCCGAAAGAAACAGCGTTTTTTCAAGCACTGTTGAAAAAGGATGAAGACTTGCGTATTTGTGCAGGACTTAAATTAAATATCAATAAAAATGCGATTGCGAATCAAATTATTCGCTATAAGGATGCGTTTAAGCTGCCGAAGGGCACAATACTTTGTCCGTATATCATTTACGGAAGCTTTCAGCAGATGCAAAAAGCAATCATTCTTACATGGGGTGATAAGGAAGCCTATATTACAGCGAAGGCACTGTATTATGTAATCAGTGAACCGGATAATGAATATGAAGGAACACGCAATGAGATCATCGCATGTAATGTTGCGGATAACTGCTTAGACATCACTAATCAGGCAATCGAGCGCTTCTTTTGGCAGAATGAAAAGGCAGGAATCGTACAGCGAAGCCTTGACGCAAAGCTTTTTACGGACTATCAGGAAATGTATGAAACAGCGCTTGCATTAGGAGTAAAGCGTCAAAATGAGGTGAAGCAGCTGTTAGCGGAAAGTGAAAATTGTGAACAGACGGTAAATCAGTTGATTGCCACATGGTTTTTATTAAAGAAATTCGTATATGTTCAGTATATGATGGATAAAAAGCATTTTCATGAGCATGATGACAATGTGAAAAAACAAAGACAAAGCGCAAAGGAAAAATGTGATTCGATCGGCTTTCTGTCCTACAGTGAATTATGGCGGACAGTGAAAGAAATCAAACAAAAATAGAAAAAATCAGGGATATCAAAAAAATATCCTTTTCTTTTACATAAAAAAAGATTATAATGGTAAGAGAAATAAAGGAGGGATTGCATATGCGTACCGGAGCTTTTACGGGCGATTCAACAAATATCACGTTGTATTTTGCGATTGCGGCGCTGGCATTGATTTTCCTGTTGTTTATATTACTGCTGAAACGTCGTAAAGATAAGGACGAGGACCAATAACGGTCTTTTTCTTTTATGAGTGAGTTTGAAATGAAATACTGCATGAAATGCGGCAATGAATTACGAATGCGCAGCTTGAAGCATGAGGGATCGATACCTTATTGTGCGGCATGCGGTGAATATCGTTTTCCCTATGCGAATACAGCAGTGTCATTGATTTTATTATCGCCCAAGCAAGATCAGGTGCTGTTGATTCAGCAATATCAAAAAAAGGATTATATTCTTGTGGCCGGCTATGTGAATCAAAAGGAATCACTTGAGGAAGCGCTTCAAAGAGAATGCCGTGAGGAAATCGGCAGAGAGTTGACTTCGATTCGTTTTTTGAAAAGTGCTTATTATGAACCGAGCAATACCTTGATGTGCTGTTTTACGGCAGTTGCGGATTCTGTATCATTAGCGAATATCAGCGCTTGGGAAATCGATGCGGCGAAATGGTTTCCCTTTGCGCAGGCAATACAGATGATAAAGCCGAATTCTTTAGCGAAGCATTTTTTAATGAGCTATATAGAGAAATATAAAAAATTATCTTTTTAGAAGATTATCATTGCAGTATGTACAGTAGTAATCATATAGGAGTAAAACAGCAGCGAATTGTGTTATTCGCTGCTTTTCTCGCTTATTGGGACATCAACGATGATTTCCTCAATCAGCTCTGTATGCAGCGTACCGCTGCTTAATTCATTGATTGCGTCATCGGGAATCGTTTGACAAAGAAACGTATAAATGACCTGTTCCTCATATTGTTTATCAAGTACCTGCATGCCTTCATTGCGAAAGAAATAATCAAGCTTTCCCAGCATATCATAAGGAAAGGCGATCCGACATTTATTCAGCCGCTGTTTTTCGGTCAGCACCGCATGATTGATCGCTTCCGCCACACTGAGCGAATAAGCGCGAATCAAACCGCCCGCACCAAGCTTGATGCCGCCGAAATAGCGAACGGTAACAGCGAGAATATCCTGAAGCTTACGCTGCCGTAAGCATTCCAGCATCGGAACACCCGCAGTACCGCTCGGCTCCTTATCATCATTACTGCGCTGTATTTCATCGTATTCACCGATCACAAAGGCATAACAATGATGATTGGCATTCGGATGAAGCTTTTTGATCGCTTGGATATAGGCCTTAGCTTCTTCTTCATCGCTTACCTGATGAAGATAAGTGATAAAACGGCTTTTTTTAATGATTATTTCTGTTTCTGTGTCAGCTTGTATATGATACATGATATCACCTGATACTATTATAACCGAAAACCTTTTTTTGTCTATCCTTCAATAAAATAATTCATTCGGTTCATAATAAGCTTAGCTGAATTGATATAGCTGTAAAAGCTTCATAAACAGATGACTTTTTCTTATAACAGTGATATGATAAACAAGAAGGACTGTTAAATAGTTTGACTTTCAAATTATATCTGATATAATGATACTGTTAAGTAACGGAGGTAGATTATGGAAAAAACAGCAGTTTTAACAGATAGTGGTACCGGCTTAACCCAAAAGGAAGCACAAGAAGCAGGTTTATTCTTTTTACCGCTTCAGGTTTTACATGAGGATCGTCAGTATTTGGACGGTGTAAGCATACAGCTTCATGAGGTCTATGATTTATTGAAGCAACAGGCAAAGCTTACCACCTCAATGCCGCCGATCGGACTTGTCGAGGAAACCTTGACAAAGATCAAGGAAGCGGGATATGACAGTATTATATGTATACCGATTACATCCGGATTATCCTCAAGTATGGCTTTGATTCAAGCTACTGCGGAGGAAATCGGCATTAAGGTACATTTGATTGATTGTTACAGCACATGTTATTTACAGCGTTATTTAGCAATGTGTGCGAAACAGCTTGCGGATCAGGGAATCGCAGCTGAGGAAATCGTAAAGCGTTTGAATGATTCGATAGCTTCAAGCAATACATTGATTATTCCCGATGATTTACAGCACTTAAAGCGCGGCGGTCGTTTGACACCGGTTGCGGCAGCCTTAGGCGGCTTATTAAAAATCAAGCCGTTGTTACAGCTGAATCAATCATGTGAGGGTAAAATCGATGTCTATGACAAGGTAAGAACGATGTCAAAGGCACAGGAAAAAGCAATCAATACCTTTGTGAATGAGCATGTAGACGGTGATTATATTTGTTCCTGTCTGCATACCGATGCGCTTGAGGCAGGAAATGCTTTAAAGGATAAGCTGCAGGCAGCATTACCGAATACAGAAATTTACTTCGGTTATATCGGTGCAGTTATTTCCGTTCATACGGGAATCGGTTGCTTAGGAATTCAATATATGAAAAAGGTAGCAGGTTGTTAACACAATTAGGAGAACGAGATGAAAATTGCATTTATTACAGACAGCGGAACAGGAATGAGCAGTGCACTGTGGAAACAGGAGGGCATTTATTCACTGCCGCTGCAAATCAATGACGGCGATGAAAATTTCTACGACTTAGAGGACATTACGATTGAACAGGTGTATGAGCGTTTACGAGCGGGACATATTCTGTCTACCTCACTTCCTTCCTTAGGCAAAATTGAGGCCTTGTTTCAAGAATTGAAGGAGGAAGGCTATGATACGATTTTTGCGGTCGCTATCAGTGAAGGGCTGTCAGGTACCTTAGGTGCATTGCGAATGTGTGCGACCTCACTCGACTTAAGCTTTGAATATGTCGATTGTTATGTAACGGCAGTCGTACAGGCTTATATGGTGCGCAAGGCAAAGGCGATGTATGAACAGGGCAAGCGTGTAAACGAAATTAAAGCAGTGCTGGAAAAAATCGTGCATTCTACAAATACATTGATTCTGCCTGATGATCTACAGCATTTAAAGCGTAGCGGTCGTTTGACACCGTTGGCGGCAGCGTTAGGCGGATTATTAAAAATCAAGCCGATGCTGCAGATCAATGAGCATACCGAAGGCAAGGTCGATGTATTGGATAAGGTACGTACCATGTCTAAGGCAATGGATAAGGTGATCGATCATATGAAGGCAGACGGAGTTGACGACTCCTATGATATTACGGTCGCTCATGTCGATGATTTGGAAAACGCATTGCTTCTGCAGGGCAAGCTGAAGGAAGCGTTTCCCGATGCCGATCATCATATGATATCGCTTGTAAGTGTTGTTGCGCTGCATACAGGACAGGGAACACAGGCGGTACAGTATTTTAAATGCATTGATTAATTGCATCCGCAAGGGTGCTTTTTTATTGCATCATGAAATCGAAAGTGTTAAGATTAGCAAAAAGGAGCGTAATATGATTTATACAATTACATTAAATCCGGCAATTGATGTATACTTCACCGTAAGCAAGCCGCTTCAAAATATTGAAGTAAATCGAGCCGATTCACAGAGCATCAAGGCAGCAGGAAAGGGCATTAACTGTTCTTTTATGTTAGATACATTAAAGGTTCCGTCAACTGCGATTGCATTGTTGGGCGGCTTCAGCGGTGCATATATAAAATCTGAGCTTGAAAAGGCTGAGCATATCAATGTCACAGAAATTACGATAAAAACAGAAAATCGAATCAATATGAAGCTTCTACAAAGGGATACCTCTCTTTGCGTCAATGCGGCAGGGAAACCCATCGATCAAGATGTGAAGAAGCAGCTGTTTGATTGTATCGAACAGCTTACGGCAGATGATTATGTCATACTCAGCGGCAGCTTGATACCGGGCTTTTTGACAGCGGATTTTGTAGAGCTGTGTTTGCGAATCAAAGCCAAACAAGCGTATCTTGCGGTGGATACAGAGATGCTGACACTTGCGCTGTTGAAAAAAATTCAGCCTGATATCATCAAACCGAATTTATATGAGTTATCCTTATTATTAAAGCGTGAGGTAAACGAAGAAACGCTGTTACAGGATATCAAGGAGCTTTCAAAGGCTTCACGTTCGCTGCTTGTATCCTTAGGTGCAGACGGAGCAATCTACAGTGATTCAAAGTGCATGCTTCGCTTATCTCAAAAGCCGATTCAAGCAGCCAATACCGTAGGCTGCGGAGATGCAATGCTTGCGGGCTTTATCGGTGAATATCAAAAATCCCATTCTGCAGCGGCAGCATTATTCAACGGCGGTGTTTGTGCCTGTGCTCATGCCGCAAATCATGATGATACGCTTTTCCATATCTCAAGCTATCGTGATTTCGTAACGGTTTCTGAAATCAAGCGTTAATCAAGGGCAAGCTCTAAAATATAATCATCCATAATAAAGCCTTCTCCGATTTCCGCTTCCTGTGTATCAATAATTTGAAAACCCTTATGATGATACATCGCTAAGGAATTTTCGTTGTATTTATTACAGGTCAAATAAATCGCATGGCAGCGATGCTTCTTCGCATACTCGATGCAGCTTTTTAACAGCCAAGAGGAAATACCTTGTTTGCGATAAGCCTTTTTCACATACAGCTTGCTTAAAAACAATCGATCCTTCTGTACTTGAATACCGCAATAAGCAATCGGCTTATCATTGTCACACACCATGTAATACGTATAGCTGTTCTCAAAGATGGCTTTTTTTAATGCCGGCGCACTTTGAAACTTTTCCACCATATAATCAATCTGCGTCTGAGAAATCAAAGAAGTAAAATATTCATTCCATATTTCCTTGGCACACGCAGCGAGTGCTTCAATTTGTTGTTCGTTGTAACATACTTGTAATTCCATAAGATACCTCATTTCTGATGCTTATTATACAGGTTGCAGATGAAACATGCAAATAAGGAAGGATAAGAAAATGCGAAGCTGATAAATAAGATACTGAAAAACAAAAGATACCGTCCGAGGACAGTATCGCTTGCTTATCGTTTAGATAAAATGCTTTTATAACCAATATAAGTAATAAAGAAATAAGCACCGTAGATCAACAGAATAATACCGCCGGTAAATAAGGAAGCAATGAATAAGTCACTGCGTCCGAATGCGACAACGATAGAATTTACTACCTGAATACCGACAATACTGTGAACGACAGCCAATAAAAGCGGCATAAAGAAATAGATGCTGAGCTGAAACAAAATCGATTGATTCACCATTCTTTTTTCGGCCCCCAGCTTATTCAATATCAAATAGCGCTGTTTATTATCGGATGCCTGTGATAACTGCTGAAGTGCCAATATAACGGCGCTGGCCATTAAGAAGATCAATCCCAAGTATATACCGATATATGTCATAATAACGGCGAGTCCCTTGCTGTTTTCTTTGACGTGTTCACTTGTTACAGAGCTGTAGGAAACAGGTTGATTATTTACCTCTTGTGCTTGATGATATTGATATGCATTGATTTTTGTACTCATATAATCATCAAAGCCCTGTATATCTACGGAATCTGCTAAGGTAACATTCCAATAAACACTGTATAAAGGGGTCCCCTTCGGTATTGCGTCATCATTTACAACAACAGCCAAAGCGGCAGTACCGGTATTGGAAGAGGTGCCTAAATTTATCAGTTCATAGTCGGTGTTGCTGATGCGAAGCGGTTTACCGTAGAGCGTCAGCTCTTTTTCCTTAGCTATGATTTCATCAATCAATTCCTTCAGCATTTCTATGCTTGTGAAAAAATAACATTCATCATTTTTTAAACGGATCGGTTCTAAATCATATTGCTTGCGCAGCTTATTAAATTCTGAAAGAGGAATTACTTCAATGCTTTGTTCGTAAAAGGAGCTATCCGGTTCTCCTAAAAGTGCTTCTATTTGTTTTTGATAAGTCTTTGTGGTAATATCCGAACAATATTCATGGACAAATGCTTCCTCCTTGATATCCTTCGGATTCAACTTGAGCTGTTCGCTCATATGCGTAAAATCCTCTGCATACATCGGATGTTCGGGATCAATATAGGCTGAATACGTATAGTCGTATGGGGTCGCATATAACAGGGTATTGTTGATGGTTCGGTTTAAATTCGATCCGGTTGCCAAAGCACCGATAGAAAACAACAGCATAATACAGACAATACTCATGGAAAGAAAATTACTGTTGATGGAAGCATTTACCTGACGAAGCACAAACATATTCAGTTTGCGATAATACAGTGATTTACTGCTTTGGACAAAGCGTAAGAGAAAGCCTGCCAGTGACATAAAGAATAATACCGTACCGAGTATGCCGAGCGGCGCAATGATGTTAAGATGAACTAATGCATTGATTCCCAGTGATAAGGCATAATGATACGTATATCCAAGTATCAATAAAGATACGATAAATAATAGGATCGATATATAAATATTCTTGATTTTCAAGGTTTCATTTTTTTGTCCGGCATGTATCAGATCAATCAGCTTATAGCGATTTAAAATCAATGTGTTGAAAATCATGATCACAAGGAAGATCAGTGCAAAGGCAATTATCGTCAAAAGCATTGCATCCAAGGAAAAGATAAAGGAATAATTCAGATTAGCTTCAAACAAATTGGCGGTAATTACGGTTAAAAGCTGTGATAAAAAGAAGCCTGACAACAGACCGACAATCAGTGAAACAAGACCGACGATAAAGGTTTCATACACAAGAATTCGTGAAATATGATTCTTTGGCATACCGAGCAGTGTATATAAACCAAGCTCTTTTTTTCTGCGTTTGATTAAAAAGTTGTTGGCATAAATGACCAGAAAGCCTAATACGATCGCAACAAACACTGAAAGTATTTTCATGATCAGCATTACAGAGTCAATAATATCCGCTTGTCCCTGAGAGAGCTCCATGACTGCTTGTTGTGCCTGAAAGGAATTAAAGGAATAAAACAGACAGATAGAGAAGGCAAGCGTTAAGAAATAGATCATATAGTCCTTAAAGCTTTTCTTCACATTCTGTATTGCGAGCTTAAAGTACATTGGATGAGTCGCCTCCTAACAGTGTTTCAACCTCAATGATGCGATTGAAAAAGGCTTTTCTGGAATCATTGCCGCGAATTAATTCATTGAAGATCCGACCGTCCTTGATAAACAGAATACGCTTTGCATAAGAGGCGGTGAAGGCATCGTGTGTTACCATCAATATCGTTGCTTCATATTCTGCGTTTAAGCGCTCAAAGCTGTCAAGCAAAGCACGGCTTGATTTTGAGTCCAAGGCTCCGGTCGGTTCATCGGCCAGTATCAAGGATGGCTCACTTACCAATGCGCGGGCACTCGCAACTCTTTGTTTTTGTCCGCCTGACATCTGATAAGGATACTTTTGCAGGACATCAACGATATCAAGCTTTTGTGCAACGCTCATGACTTGTTTTTTTATTTCACTCGGCTTTCTTTTTTGAATCGTTAATGCCAAGGCAATATTTTCATAAGCAGTCAGTGTATCTAACAGATTGAAGTCTTGAAAGATAAAGCCCAGCTCCTCGCGACGAAATTTGCTTAAGGCGTTTTTTCTTAAAGCGGTGATGTCCTTATTGTTAATTGAGATATGGCCGCTTGTAACGCTGTCGATTGTGGAAATGCAGTTCAACAGGGTCGTTTTGCCGGAACCGCTCGGTCCCATAATGCCGATGAATTCTCCTTTTTCTACTTGAAAGGATACGTGATTGACGGCTTTTGTGAGATTTCCCTTGTTGCCGTAATATTTTTCTATATCCACTACGTCTAAAATCGGTGTCATTGTTTTTTCCTCCTTGTCTGATTTAGTTGATTGGGTTTCGGTTTGTCACTGAGGAGTGCTCTTGCCTGTATTTATGTGTAGGTGCATATGTGTTGATATGCAGGCAGTGCGCTGTCTCAGTGACGGCTTAGAATGCGTTGTCATTTTTTGTGCACTGTTTCTGATGACAATGATATTATAACCAAAAGGTCGATTGTTTTACCATATCCTTTCGTAACAAATTGCTTACAAAGTTGTAAGAAAGTATGGCGGGAAAGGAATGTAGGAATCATTTAGGAGCTGATCGGAGGAAGGGGCTGTGACAGTGTAGGGGGAGTCAAGTGATGACAAAGGGATAAACGAGGGCGAGGATACAGGTGATGAATCACGAAGTGTCAGCATTAGCTGAGCGGATGATTTATTTCTATGTTATAATTAAAAAAATCAATGGTAAGCGATGCGATGTACGTAAAGCATCAAGAGGTGAGCTGCGATGAAATATTTAGACTTGACTCAATATACATATACAGAGGAAAACTTAACGGCGTACGGCTTTCAAAAACAGTCCCTTGGATATTCGTGTCAATACTCGCTGCATCAGGGAGAATATCTTTGTGAAATTCAAGTCGTTAATGACGAACTGTCGGTCTTTGTTTATGAGACGGCGGAACATGAGGAATTCCTGCCGTTTTATATTAAGCAGAATCAAGGGGCATTCGTTTCCGAGATAAGAGCGGAAGTCGATGAGCTTATTGCCCGACTGTTAAAGCAATGCTTTACGGAAAGCGAAGTTAAACAGGAATTATTATCCTATGCCAAAGAATACTTTCAAACGATGCCGGAGTATCCTTGGGAAGGGATCTCTCATTGTGTCTTAAAAAGTGCCGTGAAAAAGAAGTGGTATGCCATTTTTATGCGTATTCCTTATCAAACCCTGGGAATAGAGCGCAAGGGCAGTATTGATATCGTTAATGTCAAGGCAGATCCATCGCTGATTACACAGTTGATTGATAAACAACGATATTTTCCGGCTTATCATATGAACAAAAAATATTGGGTTTCGATTCTGTTGGATCGCAATACGGATATTGAAAAAGCGAAGGAGCTGCTTCGAGGCAGCTACTCATTGGTTGAGGGGAAGTAAACAAGGAGTTGTTTGCGTATGCTTGGGACAGTTGATATGAGGCTATGGTGTTTAAGCGCGGTGCGTTTGAAAAAGGCTTAAGTATATCGTTGATATTTGTACATCGGTATGAATTAATATTTGTATGAAGTAGCTATTTTAGGCTTCCTCATGTATAATGTTGGTAAGAAACAGGAATGAAAAAGCATTACTGCTTTTCGCTCAGATCAAGGAGGGCGTAGGATGATAAATAATGTTATATTTGATATCGGGAATGTCTTAGTGGATTTTCATCCGATTTCGTATTTTCAATGCCTGTTGCCGAGCAGTGATATGAACGTGATATGCCCGTTGATCTTTGATGCAATCTGGGAACAAATCGATGAGGGAAGGCTGACCTGTGAACAGGCAAAGCGAAAACATATACAGAGGCATCCGCAGTATACGAAGGAAATTGAATATGTGTATGCGCATTGGAAGGAAATGATGTCATTGAAAGAGGATACGTATGCTTATTTCAAGGAGTGTAAGCAGCGTGGTTTCCGTGTATTCTTATTAAGCAATATCGGAGCGGAAAGTCATCGTTATTTGAGTGAGCGCTATGCGTTTTTCGATGAGGCAGACGGGGCGACCTTAAGCTATCGGCATCACTGTATCAAGCCGGATGTACGGATTTATCAGCTTTTAATGGAACGATATCGTTTAAACGCAGAGGAATGCGTATTCTTTGACGACAATCTGTTGAATATTCAAAATGCGTGTGCACTCGGAATGAAGGGGATACTTTTTGAGAACTGTACACAGGCACAAAGGGAGGCTGCTTTATGGTAAAGCTAGGCGGTATTTATCGAGCGGAAATAGCGTCTTTGGCGGATAACGGATACGGTCTTGCGCGTATTCAAAAAGAGTCGGTTTATGTGAAACAGGCATTGCCGAAGGAACAGGTAAGTGTGAAAATCACAAAGCGATTGAAGCAGGGATATGTCGGTGAAATCGTTAAATGGCATGTGCGTGATGCGCATCGTGTGAGCAGTCCCTGTGCTGTTTATCAAGGCTGCGGGAGTTGTCACTTGCTGCATTGTGAATATGAGAGGCAATTAGCTTTTAAGCAGGAAATGGTAAAGGATTGGGTGAAAAACAGCAGATTGCCGCTGAGCGTACAGCCACTCATCGGAATGGCAAAGCCTTTCGGTTATCGCAATAAGGTAATCGTCAGCTTTCAGCGAGATCGCAGCGGTAAGCTACAGAAGGGCTTCTATGAGGAATTTTCACACCGTATCATTCCTTATCAGAGCTGTTTGTTACATGATGATTTGATGGATGATGTGATAAATTCAATTGCCGTGCTTGCGGAGAAGCAAAGAATCGAGCCTTATGATGAAAGAAGGCGAAGGGGCTTTTTACGTCATGTGTTGATACGTAAGGGCAGAGTCAGTAAGGAGCTGATGGTCGTGCTTGTTACTGCCGCTGCTTCCTTTCCGGGGCGCAAGGGTTTTGTAGGGGCGTTGCTGAAAAGGCATCCTGAAATAACGACAGTCGTTCAAAATATCAATTCGCGCAGCACCAGTGTGGTGTTGGGAGAAGAGGAACGGATATTATACGGCAGCGGTAAGATTGAGGATGTTCTTTTGGGCAATCGTTATCAAATCTCGTCAAAGAGCTTTTATCAGATCAATCATGAGCAGTGTGAGGTACTATATCGTAAGGCGCTTGCGCTGCTGGAACTGAAGGGTACGGAAACCTTGTTGGATGCTTATTGCGGAATCGGAACGATTGCGTTGAGCGCGGCAGGGCATGTAAAACAGGTGATCGGTGTGGAAAGCAATAAACAGGCGGTGCGTGATGCAATATCTAATGCGAAAAATAACAGGATTGGGAATGCACGGTTCATTTGTGACGATGCCGCACATTATATGGAGGAAGTTGCGGTGCGGAAAAAGCGCTTTGATGTGGTGGTGATGGATCCGCCGCGCAGCGGAAGCAGTGAGCAGTTTATTAAGGCATGTGCAAGGGTGCGGGCAGGAAAAATTGTGTATATCTCATGTGATCCGAGAACACAGCTTCGTGATTTGGCGGTGTTCAAGCGGCTGGGGTATGAGGGGGATAAGCTTATTCCGGTAGACCTGTTCCCGCATACGAATCATGTTGAGAGCGTTGTATTGATGTCAAAGGTGAACCCTAATAAGTAAATAGGGTGTAGTAATTATACGGCTTTCTGAAAGACTATCGTAAAAGGTATAACGAGCCTCTCGGAAAGCCTTATTTTGTTGCTCAGATATAGTTAAGTAAGAACATATCTACAAGGGAGAGTTGACACTACAGAATGGATGACAAGGATTTGAGCACTTAAGGGGTTCAAAATAAATATTTATAAAATGCGATTATGATTTTAGTTATTATTAGTGTATACTAGTGATAAATAGTAGATATTGGCTATAAATCCACTTGAATTCTGCTGGTAAATGAGTTAAAATAAAATGATGTTTTGGAGGGATGATATGATTAAAGAGAAATGGGTTTCAATGGATGAAATATGTAAACATCTTGGTAGTAGCAGAGACACGGTAAAAAAGATGATTAACACTCAAGGGCTCCCAGGATATAAAATAGATAGAAAATGGAAATTTAAAATTAGCGAAGTAGACTCGTGGGTGCGTAGTAAAACCCGAGTTACTGGCACAGAAGGTCGAGGTAAATCAGATGATTAAGGCTATTGATTTATTTGCGGGTGCGGGTGGCCTAAGCTATGGTTTTTATTTAACCGGGGAGTATGAGCTTGTTGCAGCGGCAGAGATAAATGAGAATGCCAAAGCAACATATAAACAGAATATTGCGAAACACACAGAGGGATTTGAATTCATAGACAATGTGATAGGATATGACTTTGGCGCATTAAATCAAAGAAAAGGTGGTGAGATAGATGTTGTGATTGGTGGACCACCTTGCCAAGGCTTCTCCAACGCAAACAGACAAAAAAACCACCTTATTAGCATGAACAATAGTCTTGTGAAAGAATATTTCAGAGCGATTAAACAGATAAGGCCGAAAGCATTTGTTATGGAAAATGTGAGCATGCTAGAGTCTGATACACACAGATTCTATGATTCATATAAAGACAACGCTGAAATTGAAGCATTGATTGCACAAGGATTTAAAATCCCGAAGAGAAAGGATTCCTTAGTATTGGCTGACCGAGTATTTGCTGATATAGATTTGGAACAGTTTGCACAGGAAAGTTTAACGTCGTATGATATACCTTCACAATTAAAGCATTTATTAAGTGTTCTGAGAAAAAATTTAGGTAACGATAGAAGACTTCCCAATTTTTTGACCAAGAATGCATCACTTATTAAAAGAATGATTTCAGATTATCTAGCTGAGAATCAGGCTACCACAGATAACGGAACCATTATAATGACAAATAAATTATCGGTAATATTGTCATCACTGGAAGAGGGGAATTGGGATTCTATTAAGACAGATCTTGGTTATGTGGTTGATTTACAAAAATTGATAGAGTTTATTCGTGAAATATCAAGTAATGAATTGATAGGGGCATATGAGTATTCGGAAGAGCATGGATTAAGATTCATTACTCAATCGTATTCTGTTATTGATTATGTGAATGCAATTCTCGGAAACGAGTATATACAAAAGGGCAATGTGTTTAATGCGGAGTGGTTTGGTGTTCCGCAAGAACGTAGAAGATTTATAGTGCTTGGAATTAGAAAAGACATATATGATTTAACAGGAAAGGAATTAGACTATAGCGAGATACGGAAAGCTGAAGTGATTCCTACAGTCGGAGATGCAATCGCCGATCTGACAGATTACGATGTTGGGTATGATAAAAAGCAGGAGTTGCAACCATATAAGAAAGATGATGACTTATGTGAATATGCAATGTTGATGAGAACGGGTAGTGAAGGAGTCAAAAATCATATTACTACCAAAACGACAGAAAAGGCGTTAAACAGATTTAGGAAAATAAAGCAAGGTAAAAATTTTCACAGTTTGGATGTTGAGGATAAGGATACTTATTCTAAGCCAGAGAGAACACAGAATACGATTTATTTGAGACTTGATCCAAGTAAACCAAGCGGTACGGTTGTGAATGTAAGAAAGTCCATGTGGATTCATCCAATATTGGATAGGGCGATATCTGTAAGAGAAGCTGCTAGATTACAATCATTTCCAGATTCATTCGAGTTTATAGGAACAAAGGATTCCCAATATCAGCAAGTCGGAAATGCTGTTCCACCTCTGCTGGCAAAGGGTATAGCTGAAATATTACTGAAATATTTGAAATAAATCTCAAAAACAAACAATATATGTGGCCGCAGAGCATATTTATTCTACGGCTATTTTTTATTTGCATATGTTTATAGTGATAATATATAAAAAATATTACGAATATATGAAAAATATTGTTGACAAAAACGTGTGTGTCAAATATAATGTGGTTAAGATATAAAAAATGGAGGTTGTTATATGGCAAAAGAACGTGAAACTAAAAGAGAAAAATTTGTAAGACTTGCGGAAGCACGTACTAACAAAATAATAGATATGCTACAACTTCTTGGAAATTGTTCGAATTCAAGTGCGTATGATTATTCGCAAGAGGATGTGGACAAAATCTTTTCTGCTATTGAATCTGAGGTTAAAGAAGCAAGAAAGAAATTTAACAAGATTGAAGGTAAGAAAAGCACAAGATTCACATTAGATTAAGGAGGGTATATATGGGACTTACACCTATTCCGCAAAATTACAAGCGAAATGTTGATTGGATTATCGGTGCATATGAAGATGCTGGAGTAGATTTTCCTAATGGATTCCAGAAAGATGCCATACAAAATGCTGTAGGAGCAAGACGGACTAATAATTGGAAAAATTGGAAATGTGATATTTCGTATATTGAAAATAATAAAGGAAAATTTATTGTTGTATCAGATAGTGGGACAATGGGGTTAACTGGTAAAAATACTCCAGCAGAAGAGATTAATGAAATGATGGCAAGAGAAGAAACATTGCCAGCTGAAGAAAGATTATCTCGTTTCACATCTATGTTTAACTCTGGTGGTAATGCTACTGGAAGCGGTTTGTATGGAGCCGGAAAGAGTGTGTACTCTGTTGCTTCTGAAGACTATACCTACTATTTTGATTCTTTACGAGAAGATGGAATATACGTGGCCAATGTTAATAAAAAAGGTCAAGTAGAATCTGTTGCTTATGAAGGAGATGAAGCTAAGAAATTTATTCTTGAAGAAACAGGTCTTAGCGAAAAAACAACCGTTGGAACGAGAGTTATTATAGTTTCACCAAAAGAAGAACTTGTGAATGCAATAAATGATGGAACTATTATAAATGATATCCAAGAATCATGGTGGATTATCATTGAACGATTAAAGGATGATGCTGCTATTACTGTAAATGGGGATAGGGTTACCGTTCCGAACGATATTAAAAAGTGTACACATGCATATGAATTGTCTTCACCAGAGAAATATCTATCAGGCTATAAAGTAAAGCATTTTGGATTATATGTTTTTGATGATGGAAGTAATAGATGGCAAGGTATTTCATATTATAGAAAAGGCATGAAAATCGGAGAGATTGATCTCAAAGAGATACCTAAGAAAGTGGATGGTAAGTATTGGGGATATATTGAGGTTGATGAACAGTGGGAAGAAGAACTCTCTGATATTGAAGATAAGGTTCACTTTGGCGTAAGTAAAGGAAAAAAGGGGATGCTACAATATCGACACCTCAAGAACTATATCCAAAACAAAGTAACAACTTGTTTAACTGAATGGGGCTACATTAAAGATAAAGAAAGTGAAGATAAGAAACTAAAAGATGAATTGAACCAAATAAAAGAAGATATTCAGGATCTGTTTAGAAAGCTTGATTTTGAGGATCTTGGCAAGGGACCTAAGAGGGCAGATTTTGATGTTCGCTGGCAGAACATTAGATACCCTGAAGAAAATTCTGAAAGAGTAACTGGTGGGGATACTATCAAATTTTCTGTAAGAATGAGTAGCTCATATACAGTTAGTAAGAAATTTGAATATAACTTATCTGTTGTGAACCCTCAAACTGATTCTGTTGTTTCGGTTATAAAAAAAGATAAAATATCTATTAAATCCGGTGCAGTGAAAAAGCTTGACTTTGAACATAGAATTACGAAGGATAACTCTGTTCAGTTCGCAGAAAATAGAATTTTACTTTCTGTAAAAGTAATAGGAAGTGGAAAAGAAAAACGAAAGGAATTACCTTATTTCTTTGATATTGATAGACCAAATAATAACAGGGAAGAGGTTAAATTAGCACTTCATGAATGTATTTTCCCAACGGAGAGCAGTCGTAGGGTAAACTTCGGAGAGAAATTAAGAAATGTAACCTATTTGATTGAAAATAAGAGAAATGAGACATTAAATTACCGTCTTAATATCAGTATTCATAATGCAAGCGATATTACTAATCCTAATATTATTGATGTGGCGCATCTTACAGGAGTATTGGCTCCGTTTGAAGAGATAGTTACAGATCCGGTTAAAGAAATTGTTTTTGACGAGGCTACATATTCAAAATATCTAACGGAGGGTGTGTTGGAACTCAGAGCAAGATTGATTGCTAACGAGGACGATTCACAGTATGAGAAAGGTGACAAAATTACGTTTTATCATTATAAGATTTTCTTGAATTCAGACGAAAAACACGGAAGTGCAGATTCATTTGATATTAATCTTGTAAAATCTTCGGAAGATTACAGAAGGTCTTGGAATACTCCTGGAAATGGAAGAACCATTACATTAAATATAGGACATGCTGCGTATACTAACTTGGAGGATTATGCAGATATTCAGCATGATTATTTGCGCGAGCAAATGTTGAAACAGTTCGTGCTATTGTATCTTTCTGAAGGAAGATATGATATGTTCGGTGATGTTGGAAAGGACTTTGTGGAACTTGAACCTCAGGAAGCGGCGGAGCAGGTTTTGCAGAAAATTGAAAGTGTATATTATCAAAGCTTGAAATCATAGGTGATGGAGAATGGGACATATAGTTAGATTAGATGCTGAAGGGCATTTATTATATGAAGGACTTTTATCATCTCAAGAAATTGCAACTATAGATGAGATTCTTCACGCTTTAAAAGAAGAAATTCCTCAGATAGAAGCTGATTTAGAAGAGACATATGGTAAAAGTGTATTATACAAGTATAATCTAGGTAAAATCTTAGGAGAACTTTTGACAAAGTATGATATCTCATTTGCTGAACGTAGAAAGTTCTGGGATGAGATAAAGAATTTTGCTACAAAAGAAGACAGAAAAAGAAACGAAGGCACTAATGCGGAGACGCGTAGCTTTTATGGCCAGTGCTATAGACTTTCAAAATATGATCAAGAGATTGTTGAAAAGCTATCATGGAGGCAATGGCAGGATATTTTAGATCGTGTTGGAAACAGAGAAGATGAAAGAATCTTTGAATGGATTCGCCATAAAAGTGAAAAAATTAGAGAAGACGATTGGCGTGAATTTGAAAAAGGATTACATCTGTATCTAAAAAATAAAGATACATCAGTTTTTACGGATAAAGAGTTGTTCGCAATATATGAATCAATTCTGGAGATGGCTAAATACTGGAGAATTTCATTTGGTCAGTTCTCTAAAGATTTTCCAAACAGTGCAAAAATAAAGAGTAAGGCGAGACGATCAAAAAAATACCAAGCAGAATGTTTCAGAATAAAAAAAGAGCTGAGAAGAGAACTTGATGAAGAGATTTTTTCACAAGCATTTGAAAATGCGATGAAATAATATCTGAACATACTTGTGAGTGTAGGTTTGTCAATAATATGTTACACATTAAGTAAGTTGTAAACAACTTGTATGGGAGATAAAAAAACAAGAGGGCGCATAGGACGATGATTCGATTTTTTAAGATATTTTTTGAGTTGTTGAGAGAGTGTCTCAAATTTTGTGTAAACCGTAAATATCAGGAAGAATGGAAGTAGTAACCGCTGTTAAATTATTTTAAACGATTAGTCATCATTGATAATCCTCCCCTCGAAATAAATCATTAGCTGATTTGCGATGCTCATCCAATTATACGGTGTTCCCGTCCACTTTTTAGTGATATCCAAGATTGCCAAGTGCAGTGATTTTAATAAGGCGTCATCACTTGGATAACTGGATTTTGTTTTTGTTACTTTGCGTAATTGTCGGTTGAAATTCTCTATCGAATTTGTGGTATAAATCATTTTTCGTACCGCTTGCGGATAAACAAAATATGTGCTTAATTCTGCCCAGTTCTCTCGCCATGACTTGATGCTGCTTGGATATTTATCCTTCCACTTTTCTTCTGCTTTATCTAAATGATGTTCCGCCAGCTCCAAGGTCGCTACTTGATATACGCTTTTCAGATCCTTCATGAATTCTCTGATATCTTTGTAGCTCACATAACGTGTACTGTTGCGGATTTGATGGACGATACAGCGTTGTACGATCGTCTGTGGATATACGGCTTAAATGGATTGTGAGAAGCCATTTAAGCCGTCTACGGAACAGATCAGAATATTTTCTGTTCCTCTGTTTTTGAGTTCATTCATTACACTGAATACCATCGCATACAAACTCTTTAACGGTCTGTTTTGCCATTATCTGATTTCCGGTAGTATACGATCGGTGATACGCGATATTAAGGAAGGTGATACCTCTGCACCATACATGTTTTTTATGAAATCCTCAATCTCTCTGTTACTCATGCCTTTGGCATATAATGTTATGATTTGATGTTCGATTGATCCCAGGTCCTTTTGATATTTTTTAACGACCTGTGGTTCAAATTCACCCTTACGATCTCTTGGAATCTTGATTGTTACATCACCATGTTCACTCCTCATACTTTTTTTCAGAGAAGCCATTTCTTGAGTTCACGGTTTTCTTATTGGACTGATCGTATTTTTCATATCCCAATTCCTCGTCAAGCTCACTGTTCAGCATTTCTTGAATGGTGTCACCCATCAATTCACGAAACATGCTTGAAATATCATTCGTATCCTTTAGATCAAATTCTTTAATCAGTTCCTTTATTAATTCTTTTCTTTTGTTCATTAGAAAAACCTCCAATTTCATATATTTTATCATACTACTTTTGGAGGTTTACACAATCTTTTACACACTACCCCTTATTAATAATTTAGAGGTTATCTTCATCTTGACCCTATGATAATTTATAGCCTACTTTTATCCCTACAATAATTTAGATATCCAATATAATTGGCTTTTTTCTGTATCTGCTTAATATGTTTTTGTATTCACATTTGAAATTGGATAAGTAGATGCAGTTTTAACTATCTGGTCATTGATTGGTGGATCGGTAGGTATTTTGTTAGCAATACTTTTATTTGATCGTAAAAATGTTAAAGATAATATGATGTCGAGAGTATTTATCGTTTGTGTTTTTGTGATACAAGTCATAATATAACTGATGATAAAAGGGCATCATGCAGATAATGTAACACTGGCATTTTGGGAGTTTTTTGCAAAGTACAAAATAGTATTGATTTACTTAGCAATCATCAATTTTATAGCATTTGCTGCCTTTGCGGTGGACAAAGTTACTGCAGCTGAGCATCGTTCAAGAATCGGAATTGTAACATTGTTAGGTCTAGCTTTGTTGGAGGATCGATTGCTAGCTTGTTGGTAATGTATTTATTGCGTCATAAAACAAAGAAGGATTATTTCACTGTTGGTATTTCGTTAATAATGGTTATGCAAGTAGTGGTGATTTTTTACGCTATGAATGCTGGATGGTAGGGCAGTACACTTTTTAACGATAGCTCAGACCTATCGTTAAAAGGTTCGTGGATATGTTCCCAAACACTAATGCCCAAATCGGTAATTTATAGGAAGCAGTCCTTTCACGTGGAAAGTATCGTGTTGTTTTCAAAACTTAAATCAAATGAGTTGAAGCATATCAATGCGGAATAGGGATAGATATTGAAATTTCGATAAAGTTTTAAAAACTGCAGGCGAAAAAGTATTGCAAGGAGTCAGAACAATTAGTCATACACAGACAATCGAAAAGGCAACAGAAGAATACAGGAAATATTAAGTGCATATTTTATCGTCGGTTGAAAAGGAATACTTCGATAATATTAAAAATATTTACGGAACAGTAACGAAAAACGGTAAGCATTGAATTCCATAAAATAGTTTTTTAGAAGCCGGTAAAATATGGGCTTGGACAATGATAAGCATGTGGGAAGTATCGTGCTTTTATACCGCAAATCAACGCAGAAATGACAATGTATGATGCGCAGAAGGCGATATAGGATATGAGACAGCGAAGTGATGTTATAGAATTTCCGGGACTATGAGAAAATTGCATAATCCATATTTTTAACTCCTCGAGTTCGAGAGGAGTTTAAAAACAGCAGTAGCGAATGCCTTTTAATGTCGCCGAAGACATGGATCGAAGCGACAAGATACTGTCGGTGTTGCTTCCCAAGCAAGGCGTTACGGCACTACATACGCCCATAGCGATGTTCTTCGCAACTTGGATTTTCCTCTGAATTACAGTCATATATTAGAAAGATTGCAGGCGCTTAAAGACAAATGAAAACAGCCGGTTGTCTTTGAAATATTTATAAGAACGCATTTGTTATGTGAATGAGATAATAAGAACGCATTTGTTATGTGAATGAGATAACAGGGGGGATACCGTATCAGAAGGTGCTAAAAGACTGAAGGCACCGTCAGCGATACAGATGAATGAAGCCCTCCCGATTGAGCTGTATCACAATCTGCAATAAGATCGGCGCGATAAATATGCCTAAAAATCCAAGACACTTCACTCCGAGAAACATACACGCAAGCATCAATACCGGATGAATTCCCAGCTGCTTACCCACGATGCGCGGTTCAATAATCTGACGAATGACATTGATGATCAAATGTAAAATCAACAAGCCCGCCGCAAGCCTTGGCTGATGTCTGAAAAAGGCAATCGCGATCCAAGGATACAAAATCGTTCCCGTCCCCAAAATCGGAAAAATATCAAATAATGCGATCAGAAAAGCAATCGGCAGCGCATACTCCACCTTCAACAGCATCAATCCGATTGACAATTCACAAAACGTTATCAGCATCAAGCGTCCGTATGCACCGCAATAATGCGCAATCGTATCCGTTACGATCATACGGATACGATAAAACCGCTCATGTGATTTTTTCGGTATCTGCCGCATAATAAAATGCGAGAGTACACTGAAATCCAGGGTGAAAAAGATCGATGACAATAACGTAATAAAAAAAGAAACAATGATACCGGGCAGTGATGCGGTAATCATTTTAAATAACGAAAATAAGGAAGCGCTTGAAGAAACGGTAAATGAGCGAAGGGAATCCAACGCCCGTGAAAAAAATTGATTCATATCAATATCGGCAGTAATCGGAAGCCTCGACAGCTCCCCCTCTAAATAATGAAAGCCTTGATCCAGCATCGGCGCGATATCAGCTTCATACAAAGAAGGCAGCTGAATGATAAAGGCAGACAGATAATGAAAACAATAAACACATAATGCGGTAAGTGCCGTACCGATCGTACCGTAAAACAAAATCAAATAAAAAAACGCAATCAACCTTTGCGGAAAAGGCAGAATCTTAGCAGTGTTGCGAATGGCCGGACGCAGTGAGAAGGCAATCAAGAAACCGATAAACAGCGGTAATATTTCATACAGCACATAGTTAAAAAAGAAATACAGCACACAAAGCACGATCCCCCAATATAAAAAATGTATGATAGCAGCACGCTCTTTCTCCACATTCATAAGCTTCACCGTTTACAGTATATGAATCAAGATATCGAAATATGGCAATCCTATCCTACCGATTATGCCATAATATGACCGATTAGGGCCGGGCACTGAAAGAAAGCGGGAAAACGCTTGCACCAAACATAAAATCCATTACAATATAGGTATAATGAATATGTGAGGAGGTGCACCGCCATGGAACGAGGAAACGTATGCTTCAAAAATGACATTGCGGTTGTGCCAAAGCACATTAGTTTTTATCTGAAAGAAAACGGGATCATGTAAAATACCCGTTTTTATTTGTCCGGTTATCATAATACAAGGAGGTAAGAGACATGAATCAGATTGACATCAAGACATTTTGGGAAGCGTGTGCGAACGGTGATTTTACAACCGTATGCGCAGAGGTAAAGAAAGGCGCTGATATCAATTATCAAAACGGTGACGGAAGAACGGCATTGATGCGCGCGGCAAAGCGCGATCATAAGGATATCGTTCGCTATTTGGTGGATAACGGTGCCGATGTAAATGCAGAGGATAATAAAGGAAAAACCGCTATTATGGGAGCTGCGAAAAAAGGCAACAAAACAATTTGTAAAAAGCTGATTGAAGCGGGAGCCGATGTGAATAAAAAAGACGATCGCGGCAGAACAGCATTGATGCGCGCGGCATTTTTAGGCAGAGACCGCTGTGTTACGGTGCTGCTAGATGCGGGTGCGGATATCAATGCTCAGGATGAAACAGGTCGAAGCGCATTGATGGAAGCTTGCATCGCCTTTAAAAAAGATGTCATTCGCTTACTGTTGGAGCGAGGTGCCGATGTAAACCTCGGCGATAATAACGGCTGTACTGCATTGATGCGTGCAGCATACGGCGGTTATGCAGGCTTGGTTGAGGATTTGATTGCGAACGGTGCCGATAAGGAATTGATCGATAAAGAAGGTCGAAAAGCAGTCCATTATGTCCGTGGCGAATGCTTAGACCAGTTAAAGCCACTGTTGAAATAGGTAAGCATCATGCGTGATTATTTAGCACATGAGGTTCGGAATGTAGCCGTTTTAGGACATAGCGGCGCCGGCAAAACAGCAGTCTTGGAAAGCATGCTGTTTTTCACCAAAGCGAGCGATCGCTTCGGTCATACAAGCGAAGGCAGTTCACTGATCGATTATGATCCGGAGGAAATTCGCAGAGGTATTTCTGTATACACCTCTATCGTGCCTATCGAATGGAAAGAATGTAAAATCAATTTTTTAGATACACCCGGCTATGCCGACTTCTGCGGTGAAAAGGAAGCAGCAATCGCAACCGCGGATAACGCCCTGATTATCGTAGGAGCGAAGGAAGGGGTACAGAGCGGAACGATTCGAGCGTGGGAGGAAGCACAGAAGCGGAAGCTGCCGACGATCTTCTTTATCAATAAAACCGATGAGGAAAATGCCTCTTTTGACGCAGCCTATGCAAAGCTGCGCGAAGTGTTCGGGAAAAGTGTGATTCCCTTTGAAGTACCGATCATTGAAAACGATGAGGTCATCGGTTCCGTAAATATTCTCAGAGACAAGGCATGGTACTTTAAAGGCGAAAAGGCCGATCCGAATAAGGCTTGTGAGGTGCCTCAGCATATGGTCGAACAGGTCAAGGCATACAAGGATCAGATTGCCGAAGCAGTCGCAATGGGCGACGATGAATTAATGGAAAAATTCTTTAACGGTGAGGAATTCAGTGAAGCAGAGCTTACCAAAGGAGTTCGTTTAGGCGTGCGAAGCGGTGAAATACGTCCGGTATTCAGCGGTTCCGCAAATCTGACTGTCGGTATTGAGCGCTTAATGGATTTAATTATTAAATATTTCCCTGCATACGGTGAAGCAGGCAGCTTTATTGCATTCGATCAGGAAAAAAATGATGCGATCATGTTGGAAACCAATGAAAAAGAAGCATTGAGCGTACAGGTGTTTAAAACGATCGTAGATCCTTTTGTCGGCAGAATTTCTTATTTAAAGGTAATGTCCGGTGTATTAAGCAGTGATACTGCTGTTTATAATACCCAAAAGGATAAGACGGAAAAAATTTCACAAATCTTTATCGTCAAAGGCAAGCATCAAACCGCTGTCGGTAAGCTGTTTACGGGAGATATCGGAGCGGTGGTAAAGCTTCAGGCAACCCAAACAAACGATACGCTGTGTGAAAAGGGAAATCACTATGCGATTGAACCGATTCCGTTCTCAGAGCCGATGCTGGGCATGGCGGTATATCCGAAATCGAAAAACGATGAAGATAAAATGAGCAACGCATTGGCGCGTATCTGTGAGGAGGATGCAACACTGCGTTTAGAAAACAATAAGGAAACCAAACAAACAGTGCTTTACGGAGTCGGCGATCAGCATTTAGAGGTAGCCTTGAACAAATTAAAAGCTCGTTATAAAGTCGAGGTCGAATTAAAGACACCGCGAGTTCCTTATCGAGAAACGATTCGAGCTAAAATCGTCGGCGAAGGAAGACATAAAAAACAAACTGGCGGTCACGGACAATTCGGCCATGTATTCATTGAATTTGAACCGAACGAGGAAGCTGTTGAAATGGTATTTGAGGAAAAAGTATTCGGCGGAGCTATCCCGAAGGGCTATTTTCCTGCGGTTGAAACAGGATTAAAGGAATGCATGGAAAAGGGCGTTTTAGCGGGGTATAAGGTCGTGAATATCAAAGCAACCCTGTTAGACGGCAAATATCATGATGTCGATTCCAGTGAAATGGCATTTAAGCTTGCAGCCCATTTGGCATATAAGGATGCGATGCCAAAGGCAAAGCCTGTTCTTTTAGAGCCGATTGTGAATGTACATGTCAGAGTACCGGATGAATATACCGGTGATATCATCGGTGATTTCAATAAGCGGCGCGGTGCTATCATGGGTATGGACATGGCAGACGGCTATCAAATCATCAATGCACAGGTTCCGTTAGCAGAAATGCAGAAATATCCGATTGAATTAAGAGCGATGACAAAAGGCAGAGGCAGCTATACACAGGTATTTGAACGTTATGATCAAGTCCCGCAAAACCTCAGCGAGCGAATTATCACACAGGCAAAAGCAGCGGCCGAAGAAAAGTAATCAATTATTTATAAAGATAAATATCAAAGAGTATGGACACATTTTGATTCGTCACATACTCTTTTCTATGAAACAAAACACTTATTCATTTAATCCTGTGATTATATCAACTGTTCATATAATGAAGTATTATTGGATACAATACATAGTAAGACAGGAGGAATATTATGTACGATAAATGCGTATCCTATTTAGCTTCCCGCGGTGTTACAATCCATGACATTGTCCAATGTGTGCTGTTTCTTCAGAAAGATTATCATCCGGAACTGAATGAAGCAATCTGTGAAAAGGTAATCAAAGAGGTTCTGCATAAACGTGAGGTTCAGCATGCGGTAATTACCGGAATTTGCCTTGATATTGCCGCCGAACAAAATAAGCTGGCAGATGAACAGCTGACCGATATTTTAAAAATCGATTCACCGCTGTACGGTATTGATGAAGTGCTCGCATACGGAATCTGTAATTTATACGGTTCGATTGCCTTGACGAATTACGGATATATCGATCGCTGTAAGCCCGGAATCATACAACAGCTGAATGCCCATCGAAAGCAATGCAACACCTTTCTCGATGATATCGTCGGTGCGATTGCGGCTGCAGCGGCAGGTAAGCTTGCCCATAGTCTGTGATACTGCTGTATTTAAGTGTGTATCAGTAAAGTTGCAGAAAAGATAAGCATAAGCTCTTTTCTTAAATTGCGATTTACGGTATAATACAGGCAGTAAGGAGGCAATGATTATGAAGAAATGGTTGATTGCATGTTCATTGGTATTGTTGTTGAGTGCCTGTTCCTCTGCGGGCAGTGAAAGTATGAAAAAAACATCTGCCGATGAGGTGATTCGTCGTATCCAAATAGACGGAGAAAACAGCTTTTTACTTGTGTTGACCGCCGGTAATTGTTACTCCTGTGATGAATATGCGAAGGTAGTAGAGGAGCTGCAAAAGGAAAAGAAATTCGATCTTTACTATATTGATGTAGATAATGAAGATGAGGACAAACTGGAGGAATTAAAAATAACGCTCGGAGATATAGATACTTTGCCTATGACCTATTATTTTGATAAGGGCGTATTGAAAAAAGATAATATAAAGCGTAATTATATAGAATTGGAGACTTATCGAGAATGGCTGAAGTTATTGAAGATGTACTGAGAAAAGACGATGAAATAGTAGATATCATAACCAAGGCCGATATCATGAGGCAATTATCAAATTTGGGAGTACAACGCGGTATGCTGCTGATGATTGATGCCGACTGCACCAAGCTTGGATATATAAACGGCGGCGCACAGGTATTGATAGACGCATTGATTGAAACGGTTGGCTATGAAGGAACAATCGTCATGCCTGCTTTTAATTCCGATAATCTTGATCCGGCATGCCATGGATCAAAGCGGATTGCGCGTGAAAATTGGGATTTGGTAAGAGATCACGCATTGCCGTTTCATCGTAAGCTCAGTGAACCCGATACTAAGGACGCTTTGGTGCATCAGTTCTTACGCAATGAGGGAGTTATACGGTCTTATCATCCGATTTATTCCTTTGCGGCATGGGGCAAGTATGCCAAAATTATTTGCGATAAGCATCCGCTGCATTTTGGATTATCTAAGGAATCCCCGCTCGGAAAACTTGCGGAATTGAACGGCTATTCCTTGTTGTTGGGATGCGGATATGATGATTGTACAGCTTTTCAGTTGGCACGTTACAGCGGAGACCAACTGCCGATAAAGATTCTTTCGGCACCGATTGAACAAAATAACAAAATGGTATGGAAAGACATGCTTGATTTGGAATTGGAAAACAGCGGATTTGAAGTAATCGGTCAGGTGATGGAAGAACGCAAAATCGTGAAGAATATGTATTTGAATACAGCCCGCTGTCGCTTCTTTTCCGCTCGTGAAGCAGTGAATATCGCAACCGCTTACTTCCATATTAATTGAGATGATTCTATGAAAACGGATGAGCGGTAATGAAATTGATTTAAATGAAATCGACCTTTATGTAAACGAGTCGTAACGAGGCGGCGTACACCATAATTGTTATCTCGGTACGGCATAAGATAAAATCTAAAAAACGAATGTTCGCTAGGATCATCATGGATATTGATGCCTGTCAAATACATTCGTTTTTATTTGTATCATTTTACTTTTGTATGCAGGGACTTCTAATGAAGGGAAGCAATTTGAAAACTTTCGAATATTCTGTATGAATTAAAGTTAATCGGCTTTAATCCTTATGATGAGTTACTTAGGCAACGTGCAATAAAGTTATTTTAATGAACGCTCCAAAATATCAACGACTGCAGACAGTCCGGCTTCATCCTCTGCATCAAAGCGATTCAAAATCGGTGCATCAATATCTAAAACAGCGATAATTTCTCCCTTGTGATAAACAGGAATGACTATCTCCGATAAGCTGGCGCAATCACATGCGATATGTCCCGGAAATCCCTTTACGTTGTCAACACGCATGATTTGTCGTTTCATGAAACAGCTTCCGCATACTCCTTTATTAAACGGAATCCGAAAGCAAGCCGGCTTTCCCTGAAACGGTCCTAACAATAACGCTTGATTTACATTGCGGTAAAAGCCCACCCAATTAATATCATGTAAGCTTTGATACAACAATGCACTTGTGTTCGCCATATTAGCGATTATATCATGTTCATCATTTAAAAGTGCGGTTAGCTGTTTGGCAATTTCAGCGTAAACGATTTCCTTATCCATGGGCTTCACTCCTTATATATATCCCGTATATTTATATATTCCTATATATCACGTTACGGCATAGTTAAGAAAGGCATTGTTTGAATCCTTATCGGCCTTACTGTTGTTATATAGAGATCAGTTATAAAACTACGCTATATTATATCATAAATATACACAATACAAATATGTTGGTTATTTCCCATACCGTGAAAATGCAGAATGAAGCATATTAGGCTCAACGTCTTTAATTGTATCTGCTAAATATGCCGGACCTGTCTATATCCATAGCCTGATTACTCAATAAAAAAGAAGGCTTTACTCGCCTTCACACAAATCGCTTTCACTGTCAGAGAATTTTTTATATGCTTTAGAGATGCTGTCCTTAGTGTCAGATTTCATCTTATACCAACCCTGCGCACACATCATCTCAAATACCTCACGCTGTACATCTGAAATTTGCGTATAGACTTGATTGATTTCCTGAAACAGTTCCTCGTTGCTTGCTTCCTGGGTGAACAGATTTAATTCCGATTTCATATGCTTCAGTGTAACCAATAAATTTGTGGCAATCTCTTTATCTGCGTATTTACTTTTTGCCATACTAGTTTGCCTCTCTTTCTAATTGCTTTAACAAGGTGCGATAGCATTCGCAAAGCACTTCATTCACATGTTGAAAACACTTCTCCACGTCTTTTTCTTTAATCATTGTAAGATCATTACCAACACGCTTATTCAATACAAGCGTTTGATCAAGAATGTCAGATAAGTACAGTACATCCTTAGCGGTTAACATAAACGAATTTTGAGATTTCATAATCATTTGTCATGACAATCAGTATGTCATGTCCTCCTTTCTGCTTCATTTTTATTATGGGAGAAAGGACAAGTTTTATACATAATGAGTTGATGTATGGTATAATTGATTGACGGTAAGGAGTGTTCTTGTGGTTGTGAAAGAAAAAGAGCGAGTTTATATACAAAGCTATAAGCATGACGGAAGTTTGCATCGAACATGGGCCAAGGGCTTTGTGATTGAAGCGAATGCGATCCGCATTGTTGCGGTAACCAATCGTGCGCTGGTGAGTGAAGCAGACGGACGCCGTTGGATTACAAGAGAACCGGCCATATGCTTTTTTTATCCGGATCACTGGTATAATGTGATTTGTATGATTCGAAAAAGCGGTATTCACTATTACTGCAATATGGCATCTCCGAGTATTTATGACGGAGAGGCAATTAAAAATATTGATTATGATTTAGATGTAAAGGTTACACCGAGAGGTAAAATCCTCATCTTAGATGAGGATGAATATGAACAGCACTCTGCGAAAATGAAATACGGTAAGAAACTTGATATTATCCTGCGCAGTGAGATGGAGGAGTTGATTCATAAAATAGAATGCGGTGTTTCTCCGTTTAATGAGGAAGAGATATGGGAACTGTATGATCGCTATCTGTCGTTGTTATAGCGTTCTTTTTTTGTATAGTGATGGTACATTAGTATTTAAGTAGTTATTAAGCAGTTATTATAAAGTATTTGATCAGTATGGTAATCGGAAGTCTTTCCTAGGGATGATCATCGGGGGTAATCATCGAATCGCAAAAGAGTGATATCAAATAATCAACAAAATTGATGTTGTCAATCTCGAATCAAATGAAAAATGATAAGGATTTTGATGAAAAGAAAGCCTATGAGGATTGAGGCAACGCTATGAAAGGGCTTTACTTGTGCGTTCAATCATCTTCTGACTAAAAATACCAAAAAAAAGGAAAAAAAGTAAAGAAAAAGATTGACAAGAGAAACAAGAGTGTTGT
>CANSQL010000006.1 GCA_947649125.1 uncultured Erysipelotrichaceae bacterium
TTTACAAAAGTACAATTTTATAGACGAAAGCACATTTAATGTATGCGCTTACTTACGCTAAAAGTATATCACATGTGCTGTTGCTTTTATTTGTACTTTTTAACAAAATATTTATACTTTTTATCAGAGCTTTTTTTGTTTAGGCACAACAATTATCTATAATAAGCTTTTATTATGAGCAAAATAATATACAATTTTTCTAATTCATTTTACATCAATATTCTTCTGCTTGTAAGTAATTAACACAGATAGCCGGAATTTGCTCTTGCATTCTACAGTCAACCGTGAGATAATACTGTCGCATTGAAAAGGAGTGAGAGGATGAAGACTGTTTCTTACTGATACAATTAAATTATAATACCTGACGGGTATTTCATCATGTAAGAAGGTAGCACGTCTTTTCTCTATACTTAATATAGCAAACAAAAGCTGCAAATTTCCTTTTTGTAGCTTTTTTATATGCAGTCTATACAAACAACAACTTTTATTATCGCTTTCAAAGCGTAAAGTGTGCTCCCTCTTACAAATACAGGAAGGAGGCATTACTATGTCAATGATTAAAATCGAACACTTAAGCTTTGCGTATCCGTACAGCTTTGAAAATGTATTTGATGATCTGAATTTGATTCTTGATACTGATTGGAAAATAGGACTGATCGGCAGAAACGGAAAAGGAAAAACAACACTGTTAAAGCTTCTGTTAGAGGAATATTCTTACAGCGGCAAAATAAATAAAAATGTCAAATGTGCTTATTTCCCTTATCCGATCAATGATGAAGCAAGCAATACGCTTGTGCTTTTACAATCGCTTTGTCCGCATTGTGAGGAATGGGAATTCAGGCGTGAGCTTGCTGCACTGAAGCTGTCAGAGGAAGTACTGGAGCGCAGCTTTGATACACTGTCCGGCGGTGAAAAAACAAAAATTCAGCTTGCGGCATTATTTTTGAATGAGCATTACTTTTTATTGATTGATGAGCCGACAAATCATTTAGACAGTGAAGGCAGAGCGGTGCTTGCCGCTTATTTACGCAGTAAAAAGGGCTTTTTATTGGTCTCTCATGACCGTCATTTTTTAGATTTATGTATTGACCATGTGATATCGTTAAATCGAAATGATATGACGATCCAAAGCGGTAATTTTTCCTCATGGTGGAATGATTTTCAAAGGCAGCAGGAGCATGAGGCTTCAAAAAGCGCGCAATTAAAAAAGGAAATCAAGCAATTGAAGCAGTCGGCACAAAGAACTGCCGCATGGTCCGATCGAATCGAGGCGACAAAGTTTCAAAACGGACCGGTGGATCGCGGCTTTATCGGACACAAGGCTGCTAAAATGATGAAGCGCTCAAAGGCTGCGGCTGCTCGTCAACAGCGCTCTGTCGAACAAAAAGAAGCACTGTTACAGAACCAAGAGGAAACACAGGTATTGAAGCTGAAGCCGCTTGCATATCATGCGAAAACGATTGCCGCATTACAGGAAGTAGTTTTACAATATGACAACCGTTCCATAACCTCACCGTTAAGCTTTACGATTCATCAAGGTGAACATATTATCTTAAACGGTAAAAACGGAAGCGGTAAAAGCACGTTATTGAAGCTTTTGAATAAGGAAGCTGTCTCATATCACGGTGAACTGCTT
This sequence comes from uncultured Erysipelotrichaceae bacterium, assembly GCA_947649125.1. GTDB lineage: Bacteria > Bacillota_I > Bacilli_A > Erysipelotrichales > Erysipelotrichaceae > C-19. The sequence goes on from CANSQL010000006.1 coordinate 1,637, forward strand.
ATGAATCAATCATTGAAGATATCCTATGTACCGCAGGACTGTTCTTTCTTAAGCGGCAGTCTGTCGTCCTTTATTCACCTTCATCATATGGATGAAAGTCTGTTTAAGGCAATTCTGAGAAAGCTTGATTTTTCACGGCAGCAGTTTGAACAGGATATGAGCCGTTATTCCGACGGACAGAAAAAGAAGGTGCTGATCGCTAAAAGCTTATGTGAACAGGCACATTTATATTTATGGGATGAGCCGTTAAATTATATTGATATTTACACGAGAATGCAGCTGGAGGAGCTGCTGAAAAGCTTTGAGGGAACAATGGTGCTTGTTGAGCATGATCAATATTTTCAAAAAGCTGTCGGAACAAAGGTGATTCAGCTGTAAGCTGGACAGGCAGATAAAAACGATGCTGAGCGCATCGTTTTTATATACTCAATATCTACGCATTTTCAAACTGTGAATTATAAAGCTGTGTATAGAAGCCGTTATCCTTCATTAAATCCTCATGATTTCCTGCCTCTACGATATCGCCGTCCTTCATAACCAAAATCAAATCGGCATCACGAATCGTTGATAAGCGATGAGCGATCACAAAGCTTGTGCGATTTTCCATCAGCTTCTGCATCCCCTTTTGAATCAAAATCTCGGTACGTGTATCTACCGATGAGGTTGCTTCATCAAGAATCAGTATTTTAGGATCGGCCAGGAAAGCACGTGCGATTGTCAAAAGCTGCTTTTGACCCTGTGAAATATTGGTGGAATCCTCATTGATTTCAGTTTGATAGCCATGATCCAGTGTGCGGATAAAATGATCAACATAGGCTGCATCTGCGGCTTTGATGACCTCTTCATCCGTTGCGTTAAGCTTGCCGTAACGCAGATTGTCCATAATCGTACCGTTAAACAACCAAGCGTCCTGCAGTACCATGCCGAACAATGAGCGTAAATCACTGCGGCGCATATCGGTCGTTTTAATGCCGTCGATATAAATCGTACCGCTGTTTAATTCATAGAAGCGCATCAACAGCTTCACGATCGTTGTTTTACCGGCACCGGTCGGACCGACAATCGCAATTTTTTTGCCGGGCTTGATATACATGGAGAAATCATGAATAATGATCTTGTCCTCACGATATCCGAAATGCACATTTTCAAAGGTTACCTGACCTTGGAGCTTACAGTTTCCGTTTTCATCATAGATTTCCACCGGATTTTCACATTCTGCGATTTCCTCATTTTCAGCCAAGAATTCAAACACACGCTCTGCCGCCGCCGCAGTAGACTGCAACATATTCATGACCTGTGCCATTTGCGTTATCGGCTGATTGAAGTTACGAACGTATTGTATAAACGCTTGAATATCACCGATTTCAATACGTCCTGCCGCAGCTAAATAACCGCCGACGATACAGACACCGACATAACCGATATTGCCGACAAAGGCAATGACCGGCTGCATCAGGCCTGAGAAAAACTGTGATTTCCAACCGACTCCGTACAACTTCTTATTATAACCGTCAAATTCCTCAACACTGCGTTTTTCGCCGTTAAAGGCCTTCATAACGATATGACCACCGTACATTTCCTCGATATGCCCGTTGACCTCACCGAGATAACGCTGTTGACGACTGAAGTATTTCTGTGAATGCTTCACGATCGTCAGCACCAAAATAAGGGAAAGCGGAACACTGACAAACGCAACCAAAGTCATTTGCCAACTGATCGAAAGCATCATGACCGAAAAACCGATAATATTGACAACACTCGTAATCACCGTATTCAGGCTTTGTGATAAAGACTGTGCCAGCGTGTCGACATCATTTGTGACACGAGACAAGACATCACCATGAGAATTGGCATCAAAATAACGAAACGGCAAATGATTGATTTTAGCCGCAAGCTTACGACGTAAATCATAGGCAGTACGCTGTGTTACGGTTGACATGATAAACTGCTGAACAAAGGAGAAGATACTGCTGGCGGTATACAAAATCAGCATAAATACAATGATTTGCGAAATATAATCAAAATCAATACCGCCTGTACCGTTGATTTTATTCATAAAGCCTTCCGCCAATGCAGTAGTCGCCTTACCGGAAATTTTAGGTCCGACGATCATAAAGATCGTACCGGCTACCGCAAATACCATAGCTGTTATGATTTTCACATAATAAGGACGCATATACTGCATCAGCTGTCGCATCGTGCCCTTAAAATTCTTGGCCTTAGCGCCTGCGCCCATCATCGGACCCATCGGTCCGTGTCCCATACGTCTCGGAGGTGTGTTTTGTTTACTCATTGTCCAGTTCCTCCTTTGATAATTGTGAATAGGCAATTTCCTGATATACGGAGCAGTTTTTCAACAGCTCTCGGTGAGTACCGTTTCCGACGATACGACCCTTGTCTAATACGATAATAGTATCCGCATTCATAATTGAGGAAATACGCTGTGCGACAACCAATACAGTTGCCTTGGTCTTTTCCGTCAGCTCATTTAATGCCTTGCGCAGCTTTGCGTCGGTTTTAAAATCTAAGGCGCTGAAGCTGTCATCGAAGATATATATATCAGGCTGCTTCACGATAGCACGCGCAATCGATAAGCGCTGCTTCTGTCCACCGGATACATTGGTGCCACCCTGTGAGATTTCCTCATCATACGTATTCGGCTTTGCTTCAACAAACTCCTTGGCCTGAGCGACCTCACACGCAAGCTCCAATTCGCTTTGCGTTGCATCCTCTTTCGCATATCTTAAATTTGAGGCAATCGTACCCGAGAATAATATGCCCTTCTGCGGTACATAGCCGATTTTATCGCGCAGTTCTTCTTGTGTAACCTCTTTGATATTTAAATCATTGATAGTTACGCTTCCCTCACTCACGTCATAGAAGCGCGGTACAAGATTGATCAAGGTTGATTTTCCGCTGCCGGTACTGCCGATAAACGCAGTCGTCTTTCCGGGCTGCGCGCTGAAGCTGATATCATGGAGCACATCCTCTTCTGCGCCGGGATAACGGAAGCTGACATGATCAAAGGTGATCGTACAGCCGTTCTTGCTGTCCAAATGCTTCGGCTGAGCAGGGTCTTGGATACTGACCTCACAATCCAACACCTCTTTGACACGTACTCCCGCAACGGCAGCACGCGGAACCATGATAGCGACCATGGAAATCATCAGGAAGGCCATAATAATCTGCATCGTATACTGAATAAATGCCATAATATCGCCGATCTGCATTGAACCGGCATCAATTTGATGTCCTCCGACCCAGATAATCAACAGCGCAACACCGTTCATCACAAGCATCATCATCGGCATCATTGCGGACATCGTTCGATTGACAAACAGATTGGTCTTCGTAATATCCGTATTTACCTTATCAAACTTTTCCTCCTCATGCTTCTGCGTATTAAAGGCACGAATAACGCTCATACCGTCTAAGAATTCACGCATCACAAGGTTTAAACGGTCAATCAGCTTTTGAATGATTTGGAATTTAGGCATCGCAATCATAAAGATCGTAAAAATCATGCCCAGAATCACTGCCAACACAAGCGCAATGATCCATGTCATAGATGCTCCTGAGGAGATCACCTTCAACAAGGCTCCGATACCGATAATCGGCGCATAGATAATAATGCGTAAAAACATGACAATTACCATTTGTACCTGTTGAATATCATTCGTATTTCGTGTGATTAAGGATGCAGTTGAAAAGCGGTTAAATTCTGCATTGGTGAAGCTTTCGACCTTTTGAAATACGTCCTTGCGCATATGCTTGCCGACACCTGCCGCTATCTTACTGGCAAAAAAGCCGACAAATACGGCACAAACTGCACTCAACAGCGACATTCCGAGCATCTTAGCTCCTGCATTTAAAATGTAGCCGTTTTGAAGCGCATCAGTGTCAATTCCGATTGCCTCATATTCACTCTTTATAAATGCCGCAACTGCGCCCTGCATCGTAGAGTCTCCCAGCGCAGAAAGCTTTGCGCTCATTTCCTCACGCATTTCCAAGCGCTGTTCCTCACTCATCATTGCCAAAGCATCAAAAATACTCATGCCCTCAGGCAGTGCTTCCAGCATTTCCGTTATTTTCTTTGCTTCCTCACTGTTTTTATCAAGAGTGCTGTTTTCTCCTTGCGCGAGCTGATCGAAGCTCATTACAAGTAACGAAGGCTCAGCTGCAATTTGTTCCGTCTTTTCAAGCTTTTCTTCACTTGTATCTAACAGATACAGCGGCTCTTTTGTAAGATTGGGATAGCTTTCCTTTTCCTCGGATGTTGCCGATTTATGATCCACAAGGCGATAGCTTTGTTTGAACACTGTTTTTTCTTCCTCATTCATAAACAGCAGCAGTTTATCAAACTCACTTTGTCTGATTGCCTTCGGTGCTCCCTCACTGATTCCGCCTGTCTGAATTCCCGTATTTACGATATCAGACATAAAATCAGGTAATGCCAATTCCGTTTGTGCCTGTACAAATAATAACGCAATAATCGCTATTACCGACAGTGTAAACGGCTTTAAATATTTGATCATCAATGAAATCATACGATACTCCTTTCACTGCCCTATTTCATTATCGGACCGTATGCCTTTGCCTTATCTAATATACGCAACAGAGCATCACTGTCCTCATCTCCCAGATAATGAATAAAATTCACGATTCCCGCTAAAAGCTCAGCTTCGTTTTGTTTCAGCAGCTTTGATGCCTGATCGGTAAGCTGTAAATACACACTGCGGCGATCGCTCGCTAAAACAACACGCTCCATCCAGCCCTTGCGCTCATATTCACGTACCATCTGTGTAACTGCGGCCGGTGTAATATGAAATATATGCGAAACATCACTCATTTTTATCATTCCGTTTTCACTTTTTTCCGTTTCTGCTTGAATTGCCCCTAAGGTCATCATATCACGCATTCGAAATAACCGTTGATTGGATCCTTCATGGGCAGAAAGATGCTGCTTGCGCATAATATAAAACAAATGGCTGAAACGCTTTGCCTTCTCTATATCATTCATATGCTTCTCCTATTCCTTAATTCATTTAATTGTTAAGTTACTTAACAATTAACGTGATAACTATTATAATGAATTGTTAAAAATAGTCAATATCGTTTCATTATTTCACATAGTTTTTGATAATTCCTATGTAAAGGATGTATGGATCAAGCGGATTTAATCATTCGAAGTAAGCGCTTTTTTCGCTTGAATTATCTAAAAAAGATAGGATTTTATGATCAAATCCTTTATAATACTTGCGTGTATCATATTAGTATGAGAATAGGATGATTATATTGAAAAAAGGTATTACAGCGACATGTGCTTCCGCAATATTATTCGGTATCACACCGTTGATTACGACCTGTATTTACAGCTTTGGGATTAATACGATGACAACTGTTTTCTATCGTTCCTTGTTTGCGCTTATGTTATCGGGGTTCGTTTGTTTATTTCGTCATACTTCCCTTCGTATTTCCATAAGTCAACTCAAGGATTGTGCGATTGCGGCCGTTTTAGGAAGCGGCTTAACGACGATATTGTTATTTCAATCATATGCGTATATCGATACCGGAAGTGCGACAGGATTACATTTTATGTATCCTTTATTTGTCGTTGTTGCGTCTTGTATTCTCTTTCAGGAATCACTGAGTAAACGCAAGCTGGTTGCCCTATGTCTTGCCTGTATCGCAATGCTGATGTTTTTAGAAAGCGGAAATCACGGCTTGATCGGTTATGTGTTGGCAGTTGCTTCGGCAATCACATATGCCTTCTATATCGAGTATTGTGATAAACGAAGGCTGACTCATATGGATTCATTTCAATTATCCTTTTATCTTGCGCTCTTTACTGCTCTACAGACATTTATGATTCATCTGTTTCAGCCGCAGCTGCAGTTCTCATTGCCGCTGCCTGCTTATTTACTGATATTACTGTTGGCACTGTGTTCAGCGATTCTTGCCGTTATCTTACTGCAGATCGGTATTCGCCTGCTTGGAGGAAGCAATGCCTCATTCTATTGCTTATTGGAGCCGATCACTTCGCTGATCATCGGTATCCTATTCTTACAGGAATCCTTTCGTATCAATAAGCTGATTGCCGCAGCGCTTATCATCTCTGCCCTTCTTCTTATCTACAAGCAGGATCAAATACAGAATAATGATACAAAATCAGCATAAAAAACAGAGACTTCTTAATTGAAATCTCTGTCTTTTTCGTTTTGGTTTTAATTATGCGGCAGTTACGTTTGCAGCCTGCTCGCCGCGCTCGCCTTCAACTACATCGTAGTTAACGCTCTGTCCTTCTTCTAAGGTACGGAAACCATCACACTGGATTGCGCTGTAATGAACAAAAATGTCCTTACCGTCTTCACCTGTGATAAATCCGTAGCCCTTATCGGCATTAAACCATTTTACTTTACCTGTACTCATTTTGAATACCTCCTATAAGTGTTTAATAAGAAGCCTTCAATGTATAAAAAAATCACTGCTTTCCGGACTTATAATACATTGAACATCTAAATATAATTCCAGAATAGTGAAATCATAGTTATTTGTTGCTTTTTATTACGTGTATATACTAACACGTATCATTGTCTTAGTCAAGCAATTCCTGCTTTTTTGAATATCAGAGCATACCGAGCCTTATCGTAACGACGCTTTAGTTATCATTGGTTGTACCAATAAATAGGCTGCATATCCAAGCGATATCAAAATAACCAATCCCTGTGCAAGATAAAAGCCGCTTGACAGCTGTTCTATCATAAACGTATCACACACATTATAAATTCCGTGACACAGAATACACGGCATAATACAATTGGTTCGATAATAGAACGCAGCGCACATCAAACCGAAGCTTGCGGTATTAAGCACCTGCAGCAAGGTAATATAAAACTCTGCCCCGCCTAACAGATTCAGCATATGAAGTCCGCCGAATAAAAGAGCGGAAATAAATACTGCAGCTTTCTTATACTTAGGACTGAGCGCATTGATTAAACAGGCACGGAAAATCATTTCTTCAATAAAACCGACACAAAGCATACTGATTGAAATCAAAGTGATGTGCGACAGTGAATTTTTTACCTGAAATCCGAACCATAAATTGGAACCGGCATAGATAAGCATCGGCAAATAATAAAGCAATTCACGATGATTGAGCTGCCTTACGGACTGAAAGCCCGATACCTTCAACAGATTATATTTCCTTAAACAGATAAGCATCGCTGTCACAAAAAGACAACCGAAAATTGCCGTAAAAAGATTTTCTGTACCGACAGCCTGTGATAATACAACAGCTGCATTGATACCGATCAAATACAGAATCAACCAATAAAAGGTAAAGCGTAAGCTGATTTCTTGCTTTTTCATAAAATACCCCTGTTCCTTTCAATTATAATCCATCATTTTCAATCAATGTATCGACATATTCCCAAAGCCGATCCTCACTGTATCGATTTTCATATTGACGCGTTAAGTCGGATAAAAAAGCAGCTGACAACGGCAGACAGTGTTTAATCGTTTTCCGCAATGCGTGTGAAATCATAATCGCATTTTTTTGAAACAGCGCATAAAAAATCAAATAGAAGCAGTCCTTTTCAACAAATTGCAGCAGCTCTGATCTGTCACATACCTTGCTGTTGCTTAAAGAGCTTTGAATATAAGCCAACAGCTTTCGGATAAGGTGATCGGCATTTTGCGTCGGGTGATTGGATAACAGTGTCTGATGAGCATTTGTATGATCGCTGATTGCATCCTGAATATCATCACCGAGCTGCAGCATAAAGCCGAAGCGCATACAAAAGCGCTGCTGCTCCTCATCAAGCAATCCGTCAATTAAGATACCGTCGGCAATCACAGAGGTGCCGCCCTTTTCATAGGAAATCTCAAGCAGCTTGTCATCGCTTAATAAAACTGCACCGTCCTGTTGTTGAAGTGAGCGTATCTGTGCCGATTGTATCAGCAGCAATGCCTCATAGACCTGCGGGTATTCCTTGCGATCGAATTGCGCCTCAATAAGCGCAATCAAGCTTGAAATTCTTTCCTCATGCGCATTTTTCGGTGCAATCGCTCCCTTTAAGCGCTTTGTGAACCATTCATTGAACTGCATCTTATGAGCCTTTGAAACATCTGGATCATCTAAATAATTATCGGAATAAGGATAAAGCATACTGTAGGCAAACATTGCCTTGTGATAGCCGCTGTATTTATGAAACAAGCACTGCAGAATTGCCAAAATCCAAATATTGCGTAAGGCCTGCATCGTATCCTGTAAAGACAATTCAGGATCAAAACTTCTGACATCTCGAAGAAACGATATCGTCATATCCTGAAATAAAGTCCGCTCTGTTTCATTTAAACCGCTGAAGAAATGACTGTCGCCGCTCTGCATCATTTTGGTGATTTCAGTCAACGCCTTCTGTTTCCACAGCCTTCTTAAAGCGCTTTGGTTGGGAAGCTGTTCCATGAAACGATTCAGCTTGACAATAAAGGCAGACAGCTTGTTTTCATATTCATCGCGCTGTTGATTGGATACATACCACTTCGCAAAAGAATCATATTGCGCACTGCCTTGCCATTCAGCCAACCCTTCCTCAATCAGCTGATTAATTAAAATCATCTTCAAACTCCAGCTCGATGTCCCCCATGCTGCAATCAATGTTCAGCCGATATTTAGCTAGCTTGGGATGATTGCGGATGCTTTTCGATATACCGTCCGCCTTTTCCTCGGCAGTCTTGATCGTACCCATTGAAGCATTCAGCTCATAGCTGTAATATTGTTTTTGATCATAAAGCGTAACCGAAACATCGCCCATGGAATTATCAATCGTCATATTCCCCTGTCCCTTGCCTTCATAATCCACATCACCCATGTTTTGTGTTACATCCAAGGTTTGATACAGCGTATTGTTTAAGCTGACATCACCCATGGATTGTTCCAATACGATATCCTGTGCATAGATATCATCGACATCGATATCGCCCATGGCAGAATACACCGTAAGCGCAGACAGCCTATTTTCCTTAGGGATCGTAATCGTGAAATGATAATCGCGGGACAGAAAGCCGATGGAGAAAAAGTGAAATCCGTCATCACGTGATTTGATTTTCAATGTATCTCCTTCCTGAATAATTTCATAATCATCGGAAGCTAAGTCCTCAGTATACAGCATCAGCTCATCGCCCTGCTGAATCGTAATATCACCTAAATCAATATCCATCTCTAAATTCTGGAACGATGACAGCTTGATTTTCTCCCGATAATCCTCATCATCACGATCGATAAAACCAATTCCGAAAGAACCGCCTTTTCCGTATTGAACACCGAAGGAATCATGCAGTTTTCCTCCTAAGGTAATGCCAAAGATACACAAAACAACTCCCAACATCAGTGAAGCAGTCGCAAATACGGCCCATAGCTTATATGATTTCATTTTTTATTCCTCCCTTATGTCGATGATAAAACGATGAAAGCATTTGAATGAAAAACGGCAATGCTTTCTTTATTAAAGTATATGACAGTAAGAAGCATAATCCGGCAACACCGATACAGATCAAAGAAAATCCGATATGGGTAATCAAATCAGCCGGTGCAGTGATATTCATAAATCCGGAAATAACGGAAACTATCGCAGTATAGATACATGTCGCAAACAGTACCACAGCAACCATAATAAACACAAATAACAAAATAAAGAACACAAGCACCAAACTCGCCGCGGTAAGCGCAAGCGGTAAAGCAATCGGCAATGCACAGATTCCCATAATGATCCAAAACAGCGATTTGATTGAGCTTGGCTGTTTATGCGTAACATCACCGTTTACTTCCTTGATTGCCGCCTCAGCCTTCAGCTGTGCCGCAAACTTAGCCGGTGCTCCAAGTTCCTTGATTGCGTCCTCCTCGCTCTCTGCTTCATTGAAATACTCCTCGCAATATGCAATCGCATCTGCTATATCATTTTCGTCTAACCCTTCCAGACGCTTTTTTAATTCCTCTGTGTATTCCTCACGATTCATGTTCATTCCCTCCTTCAATCAGCATTTGATCGATCTGCTTACGAAATCCCTGCCATTCCTCAACATAAAAACAATATTGACGTCTGCCTTTTTCCGTCAAGCGATAATAGCGACGATTTCTTCCCATATGCTCCTCGTCATAGGTTTCCAAGCAGCCTTCTCTGGTAAGCCTGCGCAGTACCGGATACAAGGTTGATTCCGATACCTGCAGCACCGATTTCACCTCTTGTGTTAATTTATAGCCGTAGGCAGCTTCCTTATGCAGAACTGCGAGCACAAGTGCATCTAACAGGGCTGCACCGAGTTGAAATACCATGCCATCACTTCCTCTCTATAATATTATACGTTGTATAATATTATATGTCAATAAGTGGGATAGAAATAAAATGAGACAAAATAAAAGCATTGATATTACTAATAGTAAGCTTTCGTTTTGATTGAGGACAGATGAAACAATAAAAAAGAACTGCATCTGCGCTGAATAATACGCCGATACAATTCTTTTGATTACTATGTTTTTAGCCCGCTAAAAATCCGAAATAGAGTATTACGATAATACCTAAGATGATTCGATAAACGCCGAATACCTTGAAATCATGCTTTCTGATATAAGACAGCAGCATTCTGATCGCAAATACCGAAACAATGAATGAAATAAAGGTACCGATCAATAAAAGTAGCCATTCTCCGCCGGTAAACATTCCGACCTTTAAAAAGTATTTCAAGAGCTTTAATGAACTGGCACCTGCCATGACCGGCACTGCCAGAAAGAATGAGAACTCACTGGCAACATAACGTGAACAGCCCAATAATACCGCGCCGAGAATCGTCGCACCGCTTCGTGAGGTTCCCGGAATCGCTGCCAAGACCTGAAAGCATCCGATCAAAAATGCAGTACGATAGGTCAATGCTTCAAGACTTCGCATAGTCGGCTTATGCACGATATTTTCAATCACGATAAAGGCGATACCGTATATGATCAAGGTTGCCGCAATGACAAACTCACCTGATAAATAATCCTCTAAAATCATATCCAACGGCAATCCGACAATTACGATCGGAATACAGCCGATAATTACCTTTTTCCAAAGCTCAAGCGCATCCTTTTTTTCACTGATGCTCTTTTGGGACGAAAACGGATTCAGCTTATGAAAATATAATACGATAACGGCTAAAATAGAGCCGAACTGAATCACTACTTTAAAAACCTCAAAAAACTCCGGTGATGAGGTCATAGGCCAAATACGATCAAATAAAATCAAATGACCGGTACTGCTGATGGGAAGCCATTCGGTAATCCCTTGAATGATACCTAGTATAACTGCCTTACATATCTCAATAAAATCCATAGAATTCTCCTTTATTATCGCATCGCAATATCAATCAAAAACTGCCGCATGCTTAAATGAAAGCACAGATCAAGCCGATAACGGCACAAATCAAACCGACACACCAAAATAGGATGACGACCTGTGTTTCCTTATAGCCGCACATCTCAAAATGATGATGAAGCGGTGCCATTTTAAAAATACGCTTCTTGGTTCGTTTATAATGCGTTACCTGAATGACTACTGACAGCATTTCCGCTAAGAATACCCCACCGATCACAACCAGCAGCAGCTCCTGCTTCAAAATCATCGCACTTGCGGCCAGTAAGCCGCCTAACGCAAGACTGCCTGTATCCCCCATAAAAATACGAGCCGGATGCAGATTAAAGCGCAGATACCCCAACAGCGAACCGCTGATTGCCAACAGAAATAATGCGAGCTCTGTTTTTTCCTGTACCAGTGCGAATATAATATAAGGGAAAATCGCAATCAAAGCAGTACCTGCACATAAGCCGTCTAAGCCGTCGGTAAAATTGACCGCATTGGATTCAGCCGTAAACATAATAAAGATCAAGCCGAAATATAAGATGCCTAAGTCCCATGTCAAATTCAATACGGGAATATGCAGAGTCGTTGCCGCAATGCTTTGATAAATGAAATAAAAAATAACTGCCAACAACGACTGTAATGCGAATTTATAGGCCGGACGAAGTCCTTCATTGTTTTTTCTTACCACAATGATAAAATCATCGATAAAGCCGATCAGCGCATAGCCCAGATACGCCAGTATCACGATCATCATTTCGGTATTGAAAAAGGATTGCGGCCGCAGTACTAAAGTAATCAACACCGGTATCAGCACAAAAACGATTCCGCCCATCGTAGGGGTACCGCCCTTTGCCTTATGTGATGCCAAGCCCTCCTCACGCTCTACCTGTCCGAATTTGATTTTATGTAGAAACGGAATCAGAATCGGCATAACCGCTAAGGTTGCGGCCAAGCTCGCTGTAAAAGCGATCAAATAACTAATATTCATCTTGATTATCCTCCAAAGCCCTGTATAAGACTTCCGGGTCAGAAAAGGGATATTTTTTATCATTGAACACCTGATAGGCTTCATTTCCTTTTCCCGCAATTACTATTATATCACGCTCATGCGCAATTTTCACGGCATATTTTATTGCGCACGCACGATTTTCAAATATTTCATAGGTGTGCTCCAGGCCTTTTATCATATCATAAAGAATTTGATAAGGGGGTTCATGACGTGGGTTATCCGTTGTAAAAATTGCCGTATCGGCGTAATAAGCGGCAATTTGTGCCATTTCACTTCGCTTACTGCGATCACGATTACCACCGCAGCCGCAGATTACGATCATTTTCCGCTCTTTTAACTGATTTACCGTCTGTAACAGCGTTGACAATGAGCTTGCGGTATGGGCATAGTCGATAATCACATAGCGATGATTAATTTCATGAGTTTCCATGCGGCCGCTGACAGGATGAAGCTTTTTTACTGTCTCTTGTCTTGTTTTACGCTTTACATTCATTTCATGCAGGACCACAAGACACTGTGCGGTATTATATACATTATGAAGACCCAAAAGACTCATTTCATACGAAATATTCTGCAGGCTGAAGGAAGAACCGCTTGCCTTAAGATCGACTGCACTGATTTGAAAATGCGCCTGTCCCTGCCCGACGGTCACTACCTTATGGTCATGAAAGGAATATAAGGGATGAAGTGATTTATCATCATGATTCACAATTAAAATACCGTTGCGTTTGAGATAACTGCGCAGCTTCAGCTTTGTGTACTGATAATGGGTTCTTGTGATATGATAATCCAAATGATCGCTGGCAATATTTGTATAGATAACGGCATCAAAGCGAATAAAGCCGATTCGTTCTTGATCGATGGCATGTGAGGAAACCTCCATAATGACAGTTGGTATATGCTGCTTCAGCGCCTGGTGAAAATAATAGCCTAAGACACAGGCAGAGGGGGTCGTATTATCAATCGCAATTTCACGCCCCAAAAAGCGTACTGCACCGGTTCCGATAACCATAACACGCTGTTTCATCGTTTTTAAAAGCTGTGCCAAAATATCACTGACACTCGTTTTCGCATTTGTCCCGGTAACACCGATTACACGCAGATGACGACTCGGATCACCATAGTAAAAACGTAAGATGACTGTCTGCGCTCTGATGATATTATCACAGTGATAACAATCCCTTTTATTTTCGCCTTCCCATAAAACGACTGCGCCCTTTGTGAGTGCCTCTGTGATATAATCGGCACCGCTTTGAACACTGCCCTTACGCGCGATAAAGAGCCAATCCTTTTGAAGCACTCTGCTGTCATCACTGATACCGAGAATCACTCGTTCATCTGTTGTCTTAATCTGTATCTGTCGCAACAGTTTCGCCAACGTGATCGCTGCCAAGTGTAATCCACACCTTTCCACCCTCATCCAACACAGTACCGGCCTGCGGAAGCTGATCGATTACGGTATCTCCTTCTCCGATAAACTCAAACTGCAGTCCCTCTTGTGTTACCTTCTTTTTCTCCTTGCCGATAAAGTCCTCTACCTTGATGCGATTCACATCGCCCCAAATTTTCTTTTTCGGCAGCTGTTCATCTGTCTTTTTGACCTCTAAATACGGTAATATATCCTGCAGACAATTCTTGATGATCGGTCCGACTACCGTACCGCCGTATAGAATATCATTATGCGGTGCGTCCGCTGCGATATATAATACGATCTGCGAATCATCCATCGGTGCGGCACTGATCATGGATAATATATATTCATTCGCCATATACACACCGTTTTGTGCCTTCTGTGCAGTACCTGTTTTGCCGCCGATGCGATAGCCCTCGATATATGCGGGCTTACCGCCGCCGTTTGCGACCACACTCTCCAGTGCATAACGCATCTGATCACTTGTTTCCTTTGAGATTACCTGCCGCTTCACTGTCGGCTGAAATTCCAAAATCGTATCATGCGTCAACGGGTCCTCGATTGACTTCGTGATATACGGTTCATACAAGGTACCGCCGTTTACGATTGCGCTGAAGGCCGTCACAAGCTGAATCGGCGTTACGGATAAGCCTTGTCCAAAGGCAACGGTTGCCTGTTCCACCTCTCCCATCGCCTCTTTCTTGAACATGATACCGGTCGATTCACCCGGCAAGTCGATTCCTGTTTTAGAGCCGAAGCCAAACTTTGTCACATAGGAATATAGATTATCTAAGCCTAATCGCCGCCCGATTTCCACAAAGCCGGGGTTTGAGGAATTTTCCAACACCTGTAAAAAGGTCTGGAGACCATGACCGCCTGCCCGCCATGATTTGATGCGAGCACCGCCGACCATCTCATATCCCTTATCCATATACGTATCTTTAAACATATCAAATAGGTTTAAATCAAGCGCAGAGGAAAAGGTAACCGATTTAAAGGTAGAGCCCGGTTCATAGCTTTTCCAAATCGGCAGGTTGCGATTATAAATATCGCTGTCATATTTCTCATAATGATTCGGATCAAAATCCGGCTTTGAAACCATCGCTAAAATAGCTCCTGTTTTCGGATCCATAGCGACTGCCAGTGCATTATCGGGATGATATCGCTCCATTAGATTATTCAATTCTCTTTCTACGATATCCTGAATATTGGAATCAATCGTAAGCTTTACATCCATGCCGTGTCCCGGTGCTTCATAGGATTCATTATACAGCTCTACATTATGTCCCTTCGCATCAAAGGGAATATTTAAGGCTCCGCTTTCAGCGCTTAAAATTTCATCATATTGCAGCTCTAATCCTGCCAGTCCCTGATTATCAATCCCGGTAAAGCCAAGCACCTGTGCCAAGTAGCTGTTGTTGGGATAATTGCGCAGGGAATCCTGTACCAAATAAACGCCGGGAAGGTCCATTGACTCTAATTGTATTGCCTTTTCATCAGCGATCAAACGTCCCTCCGGCTGGATTTTTTGCGTGCTGACATGCTTAGTTATCGTTTCATAGATTTTATTTTCATCTGCCTCAAGCACCTCGGCAAGCTTTTGTGCCGTTGTTTTCGGGTCCTTTATTTGAGCCGGAACAACCATGATCGAGGTTGATGGAATATCATGTGCCAATATATTACCGTTTTTATCCAAAATACTACCTCTCAGGCCCGCAACCGTAAAATCACGTTCCCAAAGATTTAATGCTCGAGCCATAATATCGGTATGATGAAAAATTTGTTCATAGCCGAGCTTACCGAGTATCAAGGTAAAAATACATGCGCAACAAATAAAAATGATTTGAATTCTCTTTTTGACCTTACCGCGAATCATACAGCGACCACCTCAATCTATTTTATGAAGTGAATGATTGTTTCATGTCTTTTGTGTTGCCAATGCAATTTGTTACAGAGTTGAAAATATAAGGACTAAAAAAAGAACCGAGCCGTAATAGGTTCGATTCTTAATTTAGCTTTAGTCTTGTTCCTTAGCTAATGCTACTAAGCGTTTGTGACGTTTGATTGCATCCTTCTTTGTCTTTTCAAACATTTCGTATGCAGTTTCACCTTTCAGCTTCGGCAGCTGTGCATAACGTGTTTCACACATCATGAAGTCTAACATCTTATCGAAATCAGGCTCTTTAGAGTCGATTGTCAACGGCTGTTCTTTGCGTGGATCAAAGCGATACAGATCTAAATAACCGCATTCAACAGCTTTTGCCTGTGTTCTTTGATGGTTCGCAAGTCCACCCTTGATACCGTGTTCTGCACATGGAGAGTAAGCGATAATCAAAGATGGTCCGTCATAGCTTTCTGCTTCCTTCAATGCTTTTAAAGTTTGCGCCTTATTAGCACCCATGGAAATCTGCGCTACATATACATGACCGTATGCCATCGCAATCTGTCCCAAATCCTTCTTCGCCGTTGTTTTACCGCCGGCTGCGAATTTCGCAATAGAAGCTGCCTGAGAAGATTTTGAAGACTGACCTCCGGTATTAGAGTAAACCTCAGTATCTAATACTAATACGTTTACATTTAAGTTATTGGCAAGTACATGATCCAATCCGCCGTAACCGATATCATATGCCCATCCGTCACCGCCGACGATCCAGATTGATTTAGAAATCAGATCCTCATCAGCTAAGGATTTCACATCTGCATTAGCTTCTTTTGCGGCTAATTCTTTGATGGTCGGTGCAACCTCGCGCTCTGCGTCACGATCTCCGTGAACCTCTAAGTATTTCTCAAACGCTGCTTTCAATTCAGGCGCAACGCTGTCCTTATTGTCTTCCATGATTTTCAGAATACGTGCTTCTTTATAGTTGTTGGCAAGTGCCATACCGTAACCGAATTCCGCATTATCCTCAAACAAGGAGTTTGCCCATGCGACACCTTCACCGTTCTTATCATTTACGAACGGAGTTGACGGAGTAGAAGAGCAGTAAATCATCGAGCAGCCGGTTGCATTCGCTACTAACATATCGCGACCGAACAGCTGAGAAACTAATTTATAGTACGGAGTTTCACCGCATCCCGGACAAGCACCGGAAATTTCAAAGTACGGCATTAAGAACTGGGAACCCTTAACCGTATCTTTAGGGAAGAACTCATCTTTATATTCAGTGTTTTTGAACAGGTAATCTGCCAACGGTTCCTGATCTAATTTTTCATTGATATCAACCATTTCAAGTGCTTTATTGCCTGCTTTACCCGGACACTCAACCACGCACAGACCGCAGCCGACGCAGTTTGCCGGAGTAACCTGAATACGATATTTCATATTTTCTACGCCTTTGCCCATTGCCGGAATTGTTTTGAATTCCATCGGTGCGGCAGCGATTTCTTCATCAGTCAATAAGAACGGACGAATTGTCGCATGCGGACATACAAAGGAACAGATACCGCACTGGATACAGTTTTCCGGATGCCAAGTAGGTACTTGAACCGCAATGGTACGTTTTTCGTTGAAAGATACGTTATTGCGGATGCTTCCGTCTAACAAGAAATCGTTAGTGAATGCGCTGACCGGCATATCATAGCCTTCTAAGCCGTTGATTACCGCAACATGATTATCGAAATATTCATCTCCGGTCAATTTACGTCCGGCATTATAAGTCAACTCAGCCCAGCTCGGATCTACAGCTACCTGTTCGATACCGTCTTTACCTGCATCAATTGCTTTGTAGTTTAACTGAACAACCGCATCACCCTTCTTAGAGTAGGATTTCTTAGCTGCTGCCTTCATTAAATCTACGGCAGTATCATAAGGCATAATTTGTTCATTCAATGCGAAGAATGCTGATTGCAGAATTGTGTTGGTACGTCTTCCCATACCGATTTCCTGTGCAATCTTAGTCGCATTGATAATATAGAATTTTGCTTCCTTTTTCGCTAACTGAACCTTCATACGATTCGGCATATGCTCAACAATTTCTTCTTTAGAGAAAGTTGTATTCAATAAGAAAGTACCACCTTTTTTCAGGTTTCTTACCATATCGTATTTGAACATATACGCATCAAGTGAGCAGGAAATAAAGTCCGCATTGTTAATATAGTAAGTAGAATGAATCGGTGTGCTTCCGAAGCGTAAGTGAGAACGTGTTACACCGCCGGCTTTTTTAGAGTCATATGCGAAATATGCCTGTGCATACTGATCCGTGTTATCACCGATAATCTTGATTGTTGATTTATTCGCAGAAACGGTACCGTCAGAACCAAGTCCCCAGAATAAGCAGCTTGTGCAGTCTGATTCAACCGCAAAGTCTTCATCCGGTGTCAAGCTTAAGTTTGTAACATCATCCTCAATACCGATTGTGAAACCCTGAATCAGCTTATCGCCCTTTAAGTGATCGAATACTGCTTTTACATGGTTCGGCTGAGTATCCTTAGAACCTAAACCGTAACGTCCGCCGATAATTTCAATATCCTTGTCTTTTAATGCGGCAAGAATATCTAAGTAAAGCGGTTCGCCGATAGAGCCTGTTTCTTTTGTACGATCCAATACAGCAATTTTCTTAACTGTAGCAGGTAATACGTCTAACAGGTATTTTACTGAGAACGGACGATACAAGTGAACCTTGATCATACCGACTTTTTCACCCTTAGCAACTAAGGCATCGATTGTTTCCTTAGCACATTCGGTTACAGAACCCATCGCTACGATGATTCTTTCTGCATCCTCAGCACCGTAATATGTAAATGGTGCATATTCACGTCCGGTTACTTTAGAGATTTCCTTCATGTAGCGTGCTACGATTTCAGGAACCTTATCATAATGCTGGTTGCGTGCTTCCATACCTTGGAAGAAAATATCATCATTTTCAGCACCGCCGCGAGTTACCGGATTGGTATGCGGATTTAAAGACTGTTTGCGATAAGATGCAAGTGCTTCCTGATTCACAAGTCCTTTTAATACTTCATAATCCATCATTTCAACTTTTTGGATTTCATGAGAAGTACGGAATCCGTCAAAGAAGTGCATGAACGGTACATGACCTTCGATAGCAGCCAAGTGTGCAACACCGGCTAAGTCCATTGCTTCCTGTACGGAATGAGAAGACAGCATACATACACCTGTTTGGCGGCATGCGTAAATATCTTCATGATCGCCGAAAATGTTCAATGCACGAGCCGCAAGCGCACGAGCCGCAACGTGAATAACTCCCGGCAGACATTCACCGACCATCTTATAGATATTCGGAATCATCAATAATAAGCCTTGTGAAGCTGTAAAGGTTGTTGCCAAAGTACCTGCCTGCAAAGCACCGTGTACTGCACCGGCAGCACCGCCCTCTGACTGCAGCTCAGCTACTTTTACAACCGTATCAAATACATTTTTTCTGCCCTGCGTTGCCCACTGGTCTACAACCTCTGCCATCGGAGAGGATGGAGTAATCGGATAAATCGCTGACAGTTCGGTAAGCGCATACGCACAATGTGCTGCAGCGGTATTACCGTCCATTGACATAAAATTTTTTGCCATAAGTTTTGTTTTCCTCCTTGCGTAAAAACATTACTTTAATATTATAATCCACAATCGCATTTTTTTAAAGTGATTTACGGGTATTTTCGAACATTTCTTTAGGTAATTCCTTTTACAAGGGTGGAAACAGCGTTTGAATCGATGGTTGAAGCGCGTATGATATAGGAATCGCTTAACTTTTTTAAAATTATTTTGCTTAAGCATGCACGTATTCAGTGTTGAAATTATTATTAAAATCATTTAGGTTAGGACTCATTTGAAATTCATTTATAAAATTTCATAAAAGGGCTTGTATTTTATTGAATATTTGGTATAATAATCAAGCAATAAAAAAATGACTCCTTAGCTCAGCTGGCAGAGCAACTGACTCTTAATCAGTGGGTCCAGGGTTCGATTCCCTGAGGGGTCACCATTTTGATTTATAAAGGCTTTCTGAAATGGACAGAAAGCCTTTATTTATGGGATTTTAGTTAAGTCGTTTATTGTCTGATTCTAAATTTAACACATTTTTAACACACGATGAATTGAACACGCCATATAAAGCGGTTCTTTTTTTCTCGTCATTTATATGAGTATATATGAGTATATAAGGTCATTGTCGCATTAACTCCTGCGCCACTTTAATATCAACCTTGTTAGTAACTAACGTAGTAGCAAAAGTATGCCTTAATATATGATAATGGAAGTATATACCTAGTTTCGTTATTATTCTGACAGCGGCACCGAACACAATCGGATTTTGGACATAAATTCTAAATTTATACTCGACAGCCATCTTTCTATCCTCGACTATACAATACTAAGCAATATTTTTGATGTTGACTTTTAGTTTTTCATCTTTATCAAGAATTTCAATAATCTCATAGATTGTATCCATAATCGCATCAGTTGCATATCCCATGACTGTATATGTAATTTTGCTTTTTTTAAAGTAGTATAATTGATCGGCTTTTATGAATGCTTCTCTCCCGTTTTCAGGACTACATGATCGATCATTTTGTGTGATAAGGATATTCTCAATATATTTTAGCTTCTTTTGTTTATGCCTTTCATTTTTAATACTTGACATGACACTTGCTACAAGATCATAAGATAAACCACTAATCGTTCCACCCTCATCTTCTATGACAATAAAAGAATGTCGGCTCATTTCTATTCCATCCTCTGATATGTAACTGTTAATTCTGATTATATCTCCCCGTCTGCACATATTAAAGCCTCCTATTTACACGTTTTAGGAGGCAAAGTAAATAAAACCTTAAATTTTCCTTTTTCAACATCAGCGGAATAAATAACAGGACGAATATCCTGCTTTGACTCGTTTTTTATTCGCGGTCGTTCTTTTTCGAAAAAGGATTTTGGCAGTTTTCTTTTCATAAGGGAACCTCCTTATTCTTCATAAATATGATACTCAAAAAAAGCTATGCCGTCAATCATTTTTTTGCATGTAACAGCACGCAGTGACATGAGGTAAAACGTAACAGCATAAAACAAGCATAAACCTTATTGATATATTTGGCTGTCATCGAAAAGAGAAAAGCCTTAATCAATATCAGACATATGCAACGATATTTTTAAAATGTTATTATTGTTCATCTTTTTAGAGACTTTGAATTTGTGCAATCTCAGAGTAAAACGGAGAATGTTTCAGCCTAAAACAAAGGTTGAGACGCATTTTTTATATATTCTTTATTTGTATTCTCTTTCCTGCTTCAAGATACTATTTCACACTTTTTATAGTCAAATTATAGTCTGTTATTGTCAAAATTATTGTCAGAAATAAACTTGCTAAATAACTGTAAGGCTCAATGTTAAAAGATTATTATGCAATATCGAGACCGACATAAAAAACTAAAGAGGCATCAACAAGCAAAAAAACATCTCACCCCCCAATCAAGGGCATCATTATCACTGCTTTCGCTTTTTCCATACAACAGCCAATATATCCTTTAATACAAGCATGCTGTTAAGCTCACTGTATCCGTACTGCTTCTCCATGCTCTTTAACAAACCACTCAGCTCATTCGCATAATAATTGATATCCACCTCGTCTTGATAGGATGCCAAAATCGGGTATTTCTTAGACCAAACCTTATTCCAATCCACCTTATCACTCACTGCATCACTTGTTTTATCAATTACCTCCTGCAGCTCCTTTACATCCAAATCAAACTCTAACAGCTCATCCAAAGATACTCCGTAAAGCACTGACATCCTTTTCGCTTGATGAATATCAGGCAATGTTTCATCTGTTTCCCACTTGGATACAGTTTGTCTGCTTACACCCAATTTATCCGCTACATCCTCTTGAGTAAAGCCACGCTTTTTCCGTGCATGAAATAAATGATTTCCTAAGCTCATCCGATACGTCCTCCTTTATTTGACGCACTCATTATAATATCAGACAAGTGAAATCACCACCGCCGAATCATTACAAATATGCTCAATATATTAACATTTTCCCTAGCTCTAATAATAAGAAATTACTACATAATATGAGCCATGACCTCATTCATGACCTTACCGATTGCATCATGAATCACTAAATCAGCTTTAGAATCCATATCGGTTACCGATTTATTGATCAATATAAGCCGTGATCCGTGAAAATATTGAATCAGACCGGCTGCCGGATAAACCTGTAAAGAAGTGCCGCCGACAATTAATGTATCGGCGGATTGAATATATGATACAGCTGATTGAATCACGCTTTGATCCAAAGCCTCTTGATACAATACCACCTCAGGCTTTATGATATGTCCGCATTTAGAACACTTCGGGACTCTGTCTTTTTGATTGAGCATTGCCGCTAAATCATAATGCGTATGACAGCTCAAGCAACGATTACGATGAACGCTTCCGTGAAGCTCCAACACATTTTTGCTTCCTGCAGCCTGATGAAGTCCGTCGATATTCTGAGTAATCACTGCTTTACAGATTCCCCTTTTCTCCAGTTCAGCCAAGGCAATATGCGCTGCATTGGGCTTTGCCTGCGGATAAATCATTTCATGAAAATAAAAATCGTAAAACTGATTTGGATGAGTAAAAAAGAAATCAGAGGAAATCATATGCTCCGCAGGATAAGGATACGTCTTTTTACTGTAGATTCCGGCCGATGAACGAAAATCAGGAATTCCCGATTCGGTGCTTACACCGGCTCCGCCGAAAAACACAAGTTTGATGCTGTTTTTAATGATATTACTTAACGACTCATACATAATATTATCTCCTTTTCATAGAAAGCAATTTTTCTATACAGTTGATAGAGTATTCCTTCTATTTTATTTGTTTACTGATGTTTATCAATCCGTAGACTACAGCAACATTCTGCAGGTACTTTCCTGTTTTCCCTTTGTTACCTCGATCCCGTAAGGAATATTCTCCTTTAATAATTCCACATGAGAAATGATGCCGATCATAGTTTTAGAATTTGTCATACTGCTTAACACCTTTAATGCGTCGGCAATACTTGCTTCATCTAATGTTCCGAAGCCCTCGTCAATAAACATGGATTCCATCGATACAGTGCTGTTGCGAGCTTGAACAACAGCAGACAAAGCCAATGAAAGTGCCAGTGAAACAAGGAATTTTTCACCGCCGGATAATGAGGAAGCACTTCTCATGGAAGCTGTAGCATTATCATAAATGCTTAATTCCAAACCGTATTTACGCACCTTACCGCTTGTATCATCACTGCGGTACAGCTGATATCTGCCGTCGTGGACATTTTTCAACAGAGCATTGGCACTGCGTGTGATATGCGACAGCATGATTCCAAGCACATAGCGTTCGATTCCGATGCTTGTATCACCGCGCATTGCCTTTACAAATTCCGCTTGTCGGGCATTAATAAGCAATGCTTCCTCATATTCTCGTTGTAATTGTGTAATGTGCTTTTCGATTTTTTCTATCTGTTCCAAGCGATATTCCTTTTTCGCTGTTTCATTCACAGTCTGCCGATACAAAGTCTTTGCCGCTTCAAGCTCATGATTTAGACTGTCTGAAGGCTCAATGGTTCGATTCTTTATTTGATCGTTCAGTTCATGGATCGCTGCCTGTAGTTCTGTAAGCTGTGTTTGATATTCTTGAAGGACTGCTTTTTGTTTAACAAGCTGCGCCGGGTCCGTCAACGGCTGTTCAATATCGAGCTGTTTATGATTTTTCGTTTGAAGCTCTTGATGAGCTCTTGTATATTCATTTTCAGCCCTTGTGAAAGCTTCCTTTAAATGAGTAACGCTGACATGTTGGGCATTGAGCTTGAGCTGAAGCTTTTGATAGGACTCGTTCCATGCGCTGATTGCGACTTCAAAGTCATCGATTTCCTGTTTTGCCTTATTCAACTGTTTTTGCAGGGTAAGTGCATCGGTATTTTCAATTGTACTGTAGCGCTCCTTGTTTTGTGCTTCCGCTAATAAAAGCTGCTGCGCCAATGCTTGCGTTTGATGCAGTACCTCCTCGTATGCCTTCTCTCCTTTGGGGATTCGCTCCTCACACTGCCGAAGTATATGCTTTTGTACGTCCAACTCTTTGAACGCCTGCGTTGATGCCTTCAGTTGTTTCATAAGCTGAGCCTCATAATCGGAATCAAGCGCCCCGTATTGTGTATGCAACGCTTCTTTTTTCGCTGTAATCAGCTTATTTCTCTGTTCCGTATGAACCGCTGCCTGCTTCAGCCAGTTATCCGTTTCCTGTATTTGTTGAAGCTGTTGATCCCATAACGCTTTACAATCCTTCAGCTTTGCCAGTTCTGTGAGCTGTTCACTTGCCTTTGCGGGATTCGGATGATGCGTTGAACCGCAGATCGGACACGCACTGCCTTCCTGTAACATACTCGCCAACAGTCCGGCGCTGTCATGCAGATACGCCTGATATAAAAGCTCGTGCTGAATCTTGGTTTCCTGTTCCTGCTTTCTTAAAATCGTCAGCTGCTGCATTCGTTGAAGCGATTCTGTTTCCCATTGCTTTTGCTGCTTCAACAATGCTTCGATTTCCTGCTCAGCCTGCTTTTTTGCTTCAAGGCGCTGCGCCTCAATCAACAGCTGAGGATGATTTTGAGTTGCTTCCTCAAGCGCTCTGATTCGCTTTTTGGCAAGCTCGTGCTGCTGCTTGATATCGTCCAAGGCCTTTTGATAGCGCTCCAGTTTCACTTGTGCTTCCTGCTTTTGTTTTTCTAACAGCTTCATTTCCTCAGCCTTACCGCTTCGCTCTTCACAAAGAATAAGCTGCTGCTCCCACACAAGACATTGCCGGCTCAAAACAACGCATTGCTGTTCTTTTTGCTTGACCACTTCCTTTTGCAGCTCCAGCTCTTGAAACTGCTGCTGGGATGCCTTTAATTCCTTTTCCCCTTTTGTAAGCTGAAGTGCTGCCTGCTCTTTATTTTTTCTGCATTCGCGATAGCTTTTCATATACGGATAAATTTTTTCATATTCACCGGCTGTTTCTATTTGCTGCGCAATAGCGGACATCTGCACCGCTTGTTTTAAAAGCTCCTCTTTCTTTTTCTCGTATGCTGCTTTTTTATTGCTGAGTGACCTTAATTGCTGTTGCTCATCGTAATGCGCTTGCTTGGCTTCCATATCCTTTTTTGCCTGCTCACATTCTGACTTCAAAGCCTTCAGCTGCTGCTTCAGCACCATATGTAACTCTGTGCATTCAGACAGTGACTTCACCTCTGCCTGCGCTAAGCTGCTTTCAATGTCAGCCCCCATTCGCTCCGTTTTTTCTTTTGCACTTTTCAAATGATCGCTCAACGCCTCGCATAGGATTGCCCAACGCTCACTTTGAAACAGTGATTTTAAAATTTCCTGTTTTTCTTCACTGTTAGATATCAATAAGCGTTCAAATTTTCCCTGCGGCAGTATCATAGTGCGAATAAACTGCGCATGATTTAAACCGATCAGCTTTTCTGCCTGCTTTTCTAACAACGTCATTTTACAGTTCTCAAAAAAAGGATAAAATTGATCCTCAATTAATTCGCCGCCGTTGACATTCACTTTATATCGAGCCTCGCCGCTGCGTTTTTTACCGACGACAATTTCACGATAAAAGCGATAGCGATGCTCATGTACTTGAAATATCAACTCGACGAAGGTTTTTTGTTTATCATCAGCCATACGAGAGCGCATTGTTTCAAAATCGCCGCGCTCACCGCTGCTGCTTTTTCCGTATAAGGCAAAGGTAATCGCATCTAATATGACGGTTTTACCGGCACCGGTCGCTCCCTTGATCAAAAACAGACGATGCTTCGATAATTCGTCCATCGCAAGCTCGACCTGATTCACATAGGGTCCGAAGGCTTGAAATACAATTCGTTCTATCCGCATATGAATTCACTTCCTTTTGCCTGCTTCAGCCAGTCGTTTTCCTCTTTCGTTATTTCACGGTTGAAATAATCCATAAAAAATTGCTTGACAATGGCTTCATCACTTAAGGTATCCAAATCATTTGCCTGCAGTGAAACTGCTTCCCGTTGCTCCTGTTGATTGCCGGTCAGGGTCAAAAGATAAGGACAACGCTCTTTAAGCAGTTCCAGCAATTCAAAGCTGATGCCTTGATCCTCCAAAATAATTTTCACATAGTCCTCTTGATGCTTATGCAGCTGTTCACAAACGGCTTCATAACTACCCGTTATCGTTGTCATCGGATGCAGCGGTGTTACGGCAACGCTTTTGATATCCATTGTTTCACTGTCAATTAAAACGACCTCTTTAGCTGCTGTCTCGCTAAAGGTATAAGGACATAAGGAACCGCTGTAGCGAATATGCTCCGCAATTTTTTGCGGACGATGCAGGTGCCCTAAAGCAACATAATCAATATCATCAAAGATATCCTTTGAAATCAAATCCGTACCGCCGATATGCGCAAATCGATCGCTTTCACAAACCTTGGCTCCGTTCACAAACGCATGTGCCAGTATTATTTGTCTGTTTTCACGCTTTTGGCTGCGAATATGATCTGTCAGCTGTAAAAAGGCTTGTTCATAATTAGAAAAGCTCTTTTGAAAAACAGCACTGATCGTATCCTTATGAACAAAGGGAATCGGATAAAAATCCACATTACCGATTGTCAACGGCTGTGGCTTTGAGGTTAATGTACCGAATATATAAAGCCCCTGCGCTTCCAATAAATCGCGCATGATTGATAAGCGAGTCGCTGAATCATGATTCCCTGCGATGACGATTACCTTTACTTTAAGCACTTGAATCATATGCTTGATTGCTTCATCAAATAATGCGATTGCTTCCTTACTCGCTAAGGTCGTATCGTAAATATCACCGCATATTAAAACCACGTCAACTGCTTCTCGTTGAATGATTTCGTAATATTGACGCAGCGCATAATGCTGATCCTCTGTAAATGAATGACGATGATAATCGATGCCCAGATGCCAGTCTGATGTATGCAGAATTTTCATATGTACCTCGTTGTTTTCTATTGTTTCTTTTTTGTTGTTGATCGCATGCTGTATTCTGTTACTTCCCGTCACATGCCTGCCGTTTCAGCTTTGATCGAATTCCATATATCACTGCGAACTGCATGTTTAGATAGCTTAACTTTCTTTTGCTTTGAAATACAGCTCTATTGTATCACGAATGCTTATGAAAGCCTATGGTAAATATTACTATATGTCACCTTAAAACCGATAAAGAAATGTGTCATTTTTAGTTGATGCTGCTTGCTTTCGGCTCGGAAAGGGCCTGTTCTATCGATAGCGGTCGCAACCAAGGAACGATATGGAAAAAGTACCGAAAAAATGCAATTATTTTTTGTAGTTAAGCGGTTGAGCGCGTATGAGATAAATGACAGGCTTTTTAAAGATAAAAAAGAGGAGGTATTATATGATTCTAACCGTAGAGTTGAACCTGACAGTAAACGATGAAACAGAAACGCTTTTACAGGAGTATGGTAAGCTTATGAGACATGAAATTTATAAAGTTGTCGGTGTATTTCAAAAACAAGGTCAAATATTCAATCTTCCCTATCGTGCAATCAGCAGACAGTTAGCCCCGAACGCTCGTCATTTAGTGATGAAACAGGCTAAGCTTCTTTATGAGAAGCGCTGCACAAATCCGGATATAAAACCGGATTTTTCCAGTATA
Organism: uncultured Erysipelotrichaceae bacterium; assembly: GCA_947649125.1. Lineage (GTDB taxonomy): Bacteria > Bacillota_I > Bacilli_A > Erysipelotrichales > Erysipelotrichaceae > C-19. The sequence goes on from CANSQL010000006.1 coordinate 29,073, forward strand.
TGGTCTTCCCGGTCCTGCCGCATTGAGAATCATTCCTTATTATTCAAGCTTGATTCTAAGAAACCCGGTCATCATCAATGGCATATCCCCTTTTCAACCACTGATGATAGTGAGGCAGTTTTATCAACGGGTAATGTGATTGATGTTACCCTGAAGCAGCAGGAGAGTGCTTGGTTTGCCTATGTGCGCATAAACACTGATCGATAACTAAACAGTAAATAAACAGATATTAAATAAGCACATTAAATAAGCGGCATTAAACTAGCACCATTTAATAAGTAAGTGTCAGATAATAAAGCATTCAACAGGGCCATCACTTCCCTGTAAGCATACACTGTCTCAACCGATGAATAAGCTGTCATAAGTGAAGCACAATAATCACTAAGGGTGATCGTTATGGAACGAACAATCTTACATTGTGATTTAAATAATTTTTATGCCTCCGTTGAATGTGCGAAGGACCCGAGTCTGCGTAATATTCCCCTCGCAATCGCAGGCAATCAAGAGCTGCGCCACGGTATCATACTCGCTAAAAATCAGCTCGCGAAACAATTGGGCATTAAAACCGGACAAGCAATCTGGGAAGCCAAGCAGCTATGTGAGGATTTAGTATTATTACCGCCCGATTTTAAAGAATATCAACGCTGTTCTAAAATGGTTAAGGAAATCTTCACTGATTATACAGATTTAATTGAGGATTTCGGAATCGATGAAGCTTGGCTTGATGTAACTCAAAGCAGAAATTTATTCGGAGACGGACTTACGATTGCCGAAACGATTCAACAGCGGATATATAATGAAATCGGTTTAACCTCAAGCATCGGTGTCAGCTTTAACAAAATCTTTGCGAAGCTTGGTTCTGATTATAAAAAGCCGATGGGTATTACCGTAATCACAAAGAATAATTATCGCAGCATCGTATGGCCGCTTCCGGTGGAAGACCTGTTATATGTCGGAAGGAGCACGACAGGTAAGCTGCATGAGCTGGGTATACATACGATCGGTGATTTAGCACAGTTTAATTACGGTAAACTGAGTCATATGCTCGGAAAGTGGGGAGAATATTTATGGCGCTTTGCGAACGGTGAGGATCAAAGTGAGGTTGCTAAACAAACCTATATTTTTCCGATCAAATCCATCGGTAACGGTATTACTGCACCTCGTGATATTTATGATATTGAGGATTTTCGCCTCATTGCCTATGTGCTTTGTGAAAGCATCGTGGCGCGTATGCGTGAACAGCATTTGGCCGCTCGCTGTGTCAGTGTTCAGTTTCGCAATACCGGTCTTGTTTCCTTCACCAGACAAATGACCTTTTCCGTTCCTATTTATACGGTAAAGCGACTTGTTGATATTGCAGTTTCTTTATGTCATGAAAATTATCATTTTCAGCTTCCGCTGCGCTCCATGTCAATCAGTGTATCACGCTTATTATCGCGAAGCTCTTACCATCAACTGTCATTATTTGAGGAAATCGATGATTCAAAGGACGAGGTCGTCGATGTTGTTTTAGAACAGATTCGAAAGCGCTTTGGTACCTTTTCGATTCGTCGCTGTTCGATGAAAAGTGATATGGAGCTGACAGGATTTGATCCGTTTTCCGATCATACCATTCACCCTGTCAATTTCTTTCGATGAAGCAAAAGGTTGCGGTTGTGGTTCTGCATACCAAAGAAGGAGAATTGATTCCGTTATTTATCGTCTGGGACAATATGGTGAAGTATCCGATTGATAAGGTCATCTCTAAACAAAAGGCTGCTTCCCTGAAAAGCGGTGGGTTTGGAATTCGTTATACGATCAGAGTTCAAAATCAATATCGATATTTATTTTATGAATATTCCGGATGGTTTATTGAAAAAATCTCAGCCGGAGAATAAGGAAATGCAAAAAAGACCATACTGTTATTGATTGTATTTTCGAGGTATACCCTAAAGGAGGATTTATTATGGATGCGAGAATGGATTTAAGAGCGGATTTGATTCAGGAATTGAATCAGTTGTTAAAGGGGACACATATGGGAGCGTTTGTGTTTGAGGATTTAAGAGAAAAAGTCGTTGATGAGAAGCTTAGGCTGGAATTTCATCATTATTTAGAGCTGTTGAAAAATCATGAGGACATGCTGACGAAGCATATTACGATGATCGGCGGTGAGCCTGTGGATACGTCGGGTTTTATGGGTACGATTACCGATATGATGTCGATGATCAAAAATATGGTCGTTGTCGGTGATATTCAAGTCGTAGAGGAAGCCGTAAAGGCGATTGAAATGGGTTTAAAGGCTATTCGGGATTTCGATGATCGTCACTTTACGTTATCGGAAACGATGCGCAAAGAAATCGATATAATGAAGGATGATTATCAAATGATTTATCATTCACTTCATAAGTATATGATAGCCAATCGTTGATGAGACGAGGGGAAAAGACATATGGATGTACGGAAGGAAGGGCTTTTGGGGCAGCAGGCATTTTCTTTCAGTATGTTTTGTGTTAAACTATATGCGTTGTAAATAACGAGGTATAGGATATGACTAATGAGATAAAAGCAGTATTTTTTGATGTAGATGCGACGATGTATTATCATAATATTCATGATATTCTGCCTTCGACAAGGGCAGCCTTGAAGGCTTTGCATGAGCGCGGTATCAAGGTAGGTGTGGCAACAAGTCGCTGTCGTTATGAGCTGAATAATACACCGTCTTTTTTTCGCAATTTTCCTTTTGCGGGAATCGTAAGTGACGGCGGTGCACTTGCCATGGAGGGAAATAAGATTATTTCGGCTCATTATATTGATAAAAAAATCGTTGAGCGTGTGATTGCTTTTGCGAAAAAGCATCAAAGAACGCTGCGCTACAGCACGATCGACGGCGATTATTTTTTTGAAAAACCGCGTCAGATGGATAAGGATATCTTTTTTCAGCTGTATTTGAATACCCCGGTTGTCAAACCGTATGCGAATGATGATATTTTGAATATACTATTGTATGCACCCGGTGCTCAGGATACGGCAGAGCTAACGGAAATATTAGATGGTATTTCTTGGGTAGATCACGGCCCGGTACTGGAAATCAATGCCGGTCAAATCGATAAAAGTGACGGGATTGCGGCTTTAGCTGCGCATTGGGGACTTCGAATGGATGAAATCATGAGTTTCGGTGACGGGGCTAATGATGTGCAGCTGGTTAAAAACTGCGGTATCGGGGTAGCGATGGGAAACGGCTGCGATGAAGTGAAGGAAGCGGCAGATTTTGTGACGAAGCGCATCGAGGACGATGGAGTTGAGTTTGCGCTGCGGCATTTTGGGTTGATTTAACTTTTACTTATAGCAATGCGGTCATCTTATATACATCTTTAATCTTATATTTAAAGGTAGTGTGCAAAAAATTGTGTAAACCTTCAAAAGTAGTATGATAAAATATATGAAATTGGAGGTTTTTCTAATGAACAAAAGAAAAGAATTAATAAAGAAATTGATTAAAGAATTTGATCTAAAGGATACAAATGATATTTCAAGCATGTTTCGTGAACTAATGGGTGACACCATTCAAGAAATGGCTTTTCTGAAAAAAGTATGAGGAGTGAACATGGTGATGTAACAATCAAGATTCCAAGAGATCGTAAGGGTGAATTTGAGCCACAGGTCGTTAAAAAATATCAGAAGGATCTAGGTTCAATCGAACATCAAATCATCACATTATATGCCAAAGGTATGAGTAACAGAGAAATTGAGGATTTCATAAAAAACATGTATGGCGCAGAGGTATCACCTTCCTTGATATCACATATTACCGATCGTATACTGCCGGAAATCAGAGAATGGCAAAACAGACCGTTAAAGCGCTTGTATGCGATGGTATTCATGGATGCGATACATTATCATGTACGCAAGGAAGGAAGTGTAGTAAACAAAGCAGTATATATCGCTATCGGCATTGACATGAGTGGATGTAAAGATGTATTGGGGTTGTATATCGGCGAAGCGGAAACCAGTAAATTCTGGTTAAGTGTAATGAATGAAATCAAAAACAGAGGGACAGAAGATATTCTGATCTGTTCTGTAGACGGCTTGAACGGCTTTTCACAAGCGATTACAGCGGTATATCCACAGACGATCGTACAACGTTGTATCGTCCATCAAATACGCAACAGCACACGTTATGTGAGCTATAAAGACATCAGAGAATTCAAGAAGGATTTGAAAAGCATATATCAAGCAGCGACCTTGGAGCTGGCAGAACATAATTTAGATAAAGTAGAAGAAAAGTGGAAGGATAAGTATCCAAGCTGTATCAAATCATGGCGAGAGAATTGGGCAGAATTAAGTGCATATTTTGTTTATCCACAAGCGATACGAAAAGTGATATATACCACGAATTCGATTGAGAATTTCAACCGGCAATTACGAAAAGTGACGAAAACCAAATCCAGTTATCCAAGCGATGATGCCTTATTAAAATCATTGTACTTGGCAATCTTGGATATCACTAAAAAGTGGACGGGAACACCGCATAACTGGATGAGTATCGCAAATCAGCTAATGATTTATTTCGAGGGGAGGATTGTCAATGATGACCTAATCGTTTAAAATAATGGAAAAGCGGCTACTACTTCCGCTTCTTCCTGATATGTTAAGGCTATCATAAAATTTAAGACACTCTCTACTTATTGAATGTACATGATACTACATAAACGGTAACACATCTTATATAAATAATCGTATTGTTTCCTTTAATTCATCGCTGAACTCCTCTAAATCTTCATATTTAATTGCACCCTCGTGAAGCAAGAAAGTAATATTCTCAATCAATTTGGAGCGTCGCATTTCTGCTACAACTCCTACTTTATGTTTATCATGCTGTATTCGCTCATGAAGTTTCCAAAACTTTTGTGCTGACGAATTTTTTCCTTTAAGCAACGCTATATATTCTTCATTTAGCTTATTCATATAAGCTTCTTGCCATTCTACAATCTTGATTCTAAATAATTTCCAACCCGCTTCCGTATATTGCTTGTTTTGCATAAGTATTCCCCCTAGTTCGCAAATAAAAATATTACATGTTTTAACCAAATGTCAATTCCAGTAATTCGTCTACAATCTCTTTACTGCATACACGCATTAAATTATCTTCTACATCTTCTTTACCTAGTAAATTCATACTGCCGTACCATACAATCTCACGATCAATTACACAATAATGCTGACAATTTGATTCTGCAAGATTCAGTTCAAAGCCATTCCTTAGCATCTTATCATGGAGTGCCATTCGTTTCACACTATTCCCATAATTATACATTTCCGGATGCCAAGTAACGATTCTTACACGAATCCCACAAGCTTGTTTTTCTTTCAGCATTTCTATAAATTCATTTACTTTATCATCGCTAATAACAGGACTGGATATAATAATCTCACGTTTAGCTTCTAACAGATCTTTTTTAAATATTTCTGAATAATTATCGATGTCATATATAGAATTTGCAGCCTGCTTGTCAATATTTATTCCACTATAGATGTCATAACCAATTTGTTTATATGCTTTTAGTCGTTTATAATACATTTTCTCAAACATTCCGATATGAGCATCCACATAATCATATATAATCACATCTTGTTTTCCTTCGTAATCACGATTCAAGCGTCCTGCATATTGCTCCACAACACTTTTCCACGATACGGGTGTAGCCATAAAAAGTGTATCAAGTCTTGGAAAATCAAAGCCTTCACCAATCAGCTTTCCGGTAGCGATTAAAATCATACTTTCATTTTGGTTTATCTGTTTCATACGGTCTAATATATGATGATGTTCTTTTTTAGAGCTCTTTCCTGATAACAGAAATACTTTATCCGCATGATTATATAAGTGTTCATACAGTTTTTTTGAATGATCGACATATTTAGAAAGTACAACCGGTGTTCTTCCCGACTTCACACACCGAATGACATCGCTGATTATCATCTGATCTCTTTTTTCATTTTCTCTAAGAGCTGTATATGCTTCATTGGGATGAACTTTATCTTGTTGAAATTTTGGCAAAACTGCTTTAGTAAATCTAAAATATACAAAATGCCCAATCCCCTGTTCATTGGCCCTGTCCTTAGAAGTGTACCTATAGCGGATGTCGCCAAGCAGCATATAATTTATCTTTTCTAAACCGTCACTTCGCAGTGGTGTAGCGGTAACACCATAAACACATTTGGCATTTGCTTCTTGCAAAATCTTAACAATAGTATCTGAAGCAGCATGATGACATTCATCAACAATGATAAGTCCGTATTCTTTCAATCGTTTATGAAACACCCCTTTTTTGCATACAGAACCAACCATCGCAATATCAATAATCCCTGTTGTAGAGTCATGGGCTCCTTGAAGCTTACCAATCACACTTTTTCTTTGTTTTACTCTTTTTGTTGGCGTTTCGTATTCCGGCGGTTCTTCCTCTATAATTAAAAATTTCTCAAGTGCATTTTTCCACTGTTCCATTATCGCAGAAGACTGCAACAGAATTAATGCATTTACTTTTTTGGCAGCAATAATATTGCAGCAGACTACCGTTTTGCCAAAAGCTGTTGCAGCGTTCAGTATCCCTGTATCGTGTTGCAATAATGCTTTGACAGCCTGCATCTGTATCGTTTTTAATTGACCGTTAAACGTAACTTTGATCTTCGCACCGGCGCAGCGGTTATCTTGTATTTCATAATTAATCTCTGCCTTTTGACACTCCCTGATAACGTTTTCCAGCAGGCCTCTGGGAATTTTAATATATTCGTTTTCATCTTTTCCAAGATAAATATATCTAGCATTGTTGAAATTTGATAGTTTCATCACTTGATTTCTATAAAAGATAGGATTTTTAAAAGCTGCCAGTTCTCTGATGCGATTTTGAATTCTCGGTTTTAAGTTTGATGTATTGATATAGATTCCATTTGCTAAAATAATGTGCATGGTTCCGTTAACATCCGCATTACTAAAACCGTTTGTTTTATCCCAAGGCTTCTCATCATCGAATGATAGTTTAAGAGAATTTTCATTAGTCATAGAATTACTTTCAGGAAACCACTCCTTAATTTTATTTTCAATAGATGCTTTAGAGAGCTTGGTTGTATGAAATAAAGCATTCCATTGATCAGGATAAGCATTCCAATTTTCATCAACAAAAGCACTGTTTCCTTCTTTTAAAGCACGACCTTGTAAAGGTAAAGCAATCAGATTGCCAAGACCGTCATTAATAATATGATCCTGCATTGGCAGCATCCTGTCATAATAGTGAAATGATTTTAAATTTACAGACTCAGCTCCCTTTTTCAATAAAGCATTTCCAAGCTTTCTAGCCAAAGCTGCATCAATCTTCTCTTTGAAAAATATCCATAAATGTGCACCGCGACCGGATCTTGAACGTTCTGTAAGTGAAGCAACTCCATTAAGCTTGCATATTGCTCTTAACGTATCTACTTCCGTTTTCCATTTGTTATCTTGATTGGCGTAATCTTGTTTACTCGCGCCTTTTTCATGATTATCAAAATCAAAAACAATAAATCTACATGTATCATCTTTTAAGAGAGGATATATGCCGATCACATCAGAACCATCGTCAGAAAGACCTTTTAAATGAGCGATGATTTGCTTTATTTCAAGTTTTTTATAGATACGCTTTGTGCAGTCACGACATTTAATATTACTACCATATATTCTCGGACATCCGTTTTTCCAAAAATTACTGCATTGTGTAAAATAACCAACCTCTTTTGTGGTACGATTGACTTTTCGCACACTATAAACATCGGTTCTACCCCAAAACATACTAAAAAATAAGTTTGCATCCTTGTCGGTTATTTCTCTATGCAGAATTCTTATACCTTGATTTGAATCCTGTAGAATTACATTCTCTGCTCTTTCAGCTATATTATAAGGTATTTGAGCATTATCTAGCAGTGATTTCAAATAGGTATTCTCTTTTTCCAGGCTGATAATCTTGTCTTGCAGTTCTTTAATATAATCCATTTCAAGGCCTTTCTGATATTCATGTGCTTTTTAAGAATATATTTAGTGTATTCTCTTTTTCTGTTTAATCGCAATGTGAAACCATATACAATTAATTATTCAATATAATATGATTCTTGTTCAAGAACTTTTTTATTCTTTAAACACATTTTTATCACATTATGAAACACTTCATACCCGTCTTTATCTATTAATCTTTCTAGCGATGTAAAATAATTATCATTCATTTTTCTGGCAAACTCTAAATGATTCATATAAGTTTCCTCATCCATTCGCATAGGAGTTATATTTTCAAATATCATCCTCAACTTGTAAAACATCTGAAAACCTCCTAAATCAATATCATCCCATAGACGTACTTTATGATGTTCTGTCATGCTGCTTTTTATTGTGCTATAAAATTTCTTTCGTTGTGCACTGTAATATCCGCCGGAAAAAATAACTAATTCATCCGTCAGTTTTTCCTTCTTGCAGTATTGTTTATAATTCATTTTATTTTCAATCAATGTTATAGTTCGTATACCATCTAAATTAAAATTTGATAATTGAGCAGCGACATTACTTCCCAAATACATCCCTTGATCATAGACTGAAAAATCTAAAAGCTTGTTATTAAAATAAGCAGTACAATCACCTATAAATTCGAATACTTCTTCATACGTAAATGCACCAATGTGCCTTAGTAATTCATTGTCACTCATTTTATCTTTTTCCTTCAAAAAATTAATATCAGGATGGTAATCTTTCAGAATTTTAATCACATACTTCAGTAATACCCTCTCTATATATTTTGAGTTTGAAAATAGCTTTGTACTTAAAGCTCTTATATAAAATTCTTCTCCATCAAATATAACCTGCAATACTTTTAATATTCCCTCAATTAACACATTATCTTTAGGCAAATACAATAAACGATTTTTGGCCATAATGGAATCCATTACATCTTTCAGAAATTTTTGTCCCCATTCACTTTTCACAGCTTCTTTTTTATCTGATAATAAATGGTAGACAACTAATAAATCTTGTTTGTTATCTTTTATTCCGGTTAGAGAAGCAATTTTATCGACTTCACTCAAACACATATATATTTTTGTTATATGAAAATCGTTAAACTCATCTACATCATAAGTTATAAGTTTTCTATCGTGCAAAGAATAAACAGCTTCATTCATTTTACAAACAGAATCATAATCCATGCGATCATATATTTCCCTGCTGAAAGCCTTGTCTAAATTTAAAATTACTCTTTTGGAACTATTTTTACCTATTTTACTATGATGACTATTATTATAAGAAACCATTAATTTCTTTAATATTTGTAGTTCTAATTCGTTCATTCACTAAACTCCGTTTCTTTTTTCCAACGATTTAATGAGGAAGATTTAAAACCGTTGATTATCTCTGTTGTTGCTATATAAGTATCATTTGCTAAAGGGGCTATATATGGTATTTTATCAGTTGGTGTAGCAATTATTGTTTGAAAGCCGGATTCCTTTAACAGCATAACACTCTTTTCTATTCGTTCACTATCCATTTTATCAAATGCCTCATCGAAAATTACTAAACGTAAACTATCTCTGCCGCTATCATATAAATTAAGTAATGAGGCTAGTATTGCGATATAGAAAGGAGTTTGTGTTTCTCCGCCTGATTTTGAGGAGATTGTTTTTGTTAAAGAATTGTCATTCTCAAGAATGTCAAAATCTAGATATGATGTAAAATGAGTATATTTTTCTATCCTTTTACCGTTAGCTTCATATTCTTTCTGAGTCATATTATTAAGCTGCGCCACTTCATTAAATAAATTATCAATAATTTCTTTGTTTTCGTCATATATGCTTGAATTCATTAAATTTCTGCCGTTTAAATCTTCTGACATAATTATTTCATAATAATTTCTATATTCTATATCAGAAGTTGGAGTTGCTACAAACTTATATTTAGAATCACCAAAGCGTTGAAGTTTAATTGTTCGATTAATTTGACTTAATTCTCTTGTCACCTTGTCTATTTTTCTTTTTAAAGTCGCAAAGAATTGGTTTTCAAAACATTCTTTTGCATCTCCATATGCTCTATTTACCTTATTAATATATGTTTTGATTTTATCGTCACTGTAATTGGATATTTCCCTTATATAGTCTTCATTCTCAATAGCTGTGTTTATAGACATACGGAACTCATTATTGTACTGCGTTTTTAAAAATTCAACATTGCTTTTATTTTCTCTCATTTTTATTTCACATTCTGTTTTAATTTTGTTTGAATTCTCAATCTCGATTCTATAATCTTTTTGATAGTCATAAAAATAGTCATCTTTATTAATATTTTTGTTTATTAACACTTTTTCTTGTATTTCCTTGTTTTGAGAATACTCATTAATGTTGTTTGACAGCCTGTCACGTTCTTCATCAATTTTCGCTCTCTTTTTTCGTAATTCCCTCAATTCTTCATCAAAATTTTTTATCTCAGCATCTATCTTTTTTAGTTCTTTTTCTTGCTGCATCATAATCTCAAAATCACTTTCAGTAAGACTTCTTTGTTTTTCTTCCAATAGTCTTTTATTGTCGGAAATAACTTGTATCTTTTTAAAGTACTCATTAATAGCCAATCTTGAATTCAACAGTTTATTTAAATACGGGATTTGTATTTGGCTAATTGTTCTCTCTGCCTCGTAAATGCGGCTTTCGAGCATTCTTTTATCAGATTCAGCTTGAGCTAACTGCACCGGAATAGAATCGACGCCAATAAACGGTTTTTTCCAAAGGTCAGCGGATACCTGTGATACCGCATACGCTGTATACAAGGTTCCGTCTTTTGTCATTGAAGTAAAATTATCACGAATATTATTATCATTTTCACAACAAACAACGCGATCCAAAAGATATTGAGCATACTTTAACGCTCGTTTATCTTGCGTGTCAACTTTATTAAATAAGGTTGTTTTTTGTGATTTTTCTTTTAACTTAATTTTTTCTGCGTCGACTAATGAATAACCGGAAATATTGTTATTTTTACAAACCGTTTTAAAAACCTTAAATGCATCCATAAAATGCTCCGGATCTACAATTAAGTTCATTTTTTGTTTATGCAAATAAGCTTCAATAGCATTTTTCCATTCCGTGTCTTTTACATCAAAGCAATCTGCAAATATATCTACCTTAATATCCTTATGAAAAAGCCGTTTCATTTCTGCAATCATGGATTCTTTTAATGTGATTAATCTATGCGGGTAATTCTTTTTTCCCTGTTTAAGCTGGAGAATATTTTTTTCAATCTCTGCCAATTCTTCTTGTAACTTGTTTTTCTGATTATAAATCACTGCGTTATATATATTTAAAGATTCTTGTAAATGCTCTAACTCATTAAATATATTTTCATCAAAACTCTCAAATTCACCATCAATACAATTTTTCATTTTTTGAAGTTCATGTGAAAGTTTCATTAAATTTATTGACTGAAATTCATTTGTTATTTCATCTTCGCTTAAGTTATCAATAAGATTATCAACTCTCTCTTTTACTGTACTTGTACATTTACAAAATTCTATTTTATTTTTTGCAATATATTGTTTGCTCTCTTCAATCGTCTTTTTTATCTGCTCGATTTGCTTGTTTAATGCTTCAAGCGGTGAGGATGCGTTTTTTAAACTATAATATTCATTCCGTTTATTGTTTTGCTCCTCATTTTTTGAGACGATAATTTGTTCAATTTCACTAAATTCTTTATTTTTAACCTTATATGAGTTATTGCTTACCTGCAATTCATTTATTAAACTAAAATATTCGAAAACTTCTATATTTTTCGTTTCGTTAATTAATGTCTTTTGTTTTTGCTTATATTCCTCGGTAAGATCATATATTTGATCCATAAGCTTTCGTTTTTTCTGCGCTATTTCCAGTTCTTGTACAAGATTTTTATAAATTTCCATACTTTCGCTTAATTTTTCAAGATCAATCTCTTTTGTTTCGCTGCAGATATATTTTACGATAAATTCCGGTATGTTTTCTAATGGTTTATATGATACAGCTTTTTTAAATATGTCATAGAAATTAATATGGCGGATTCCTACCCTTGTCATAAAATTCTTTTTATACTCTCCGTTGGTTGTAAAAAATTTTGATTTATTTGAATGATCATTGATTCGTAATTTTTTGATGTAAAGTGTCGTTTCTTCTATTGACATCACCTTATTATTCTGAATAAACTGATTCTCAGGAATTGCATCTTGCAAAAAATAATAACGATATTCCTTCTCACTAATTCCATCACAGTCAAAAACAATCCCGTAACAAAATTTTTCATTTCTTTCATCTTTAAATTCTAAACAAATGTGTGATGAAAAACTTCCCTTTCGTTTAAATTTCCCTTCATCATTTCGTCCTTTAAGATAATCAATCAATTTCCGATCTTTTTTTGTATTACCGGAAGATTTATTAAAATTATTATCTCTGGTTTCCCCTAAGATAACGACTTGCAAAGCATCTATAAAAGCTGATTTTCCATGACCGGTTTTACCGCTCAAAAGATTTATTTGATCAAATTCCAATAACTCTTTAGAATAATACAGCCAGTTGATAAGCAGCACTCTATTCAGTATCATTGTTATCCCCACCTTCTCTTAAAGCCTCTACGATTGACTTGATTTTTTCATTAGTTAATACATAACAGATATATGGATAAATTTCTATCGCATAATCATCATCTTGTGTTTTTATTACTTTTATTACATTCATTCTTTCTAATACAGATAGTGCTTTTAACATGTCATTACTCACCGGATCTGTGCTATAGATATTAAATACTCCTACTAAATTCGTATATAAATCTTCCATAGTAACTATAGTTTTATTGTCAGAGTTCAAGCTCATCTTTTCTTCTTCATAAAGATAACGAAGCACAAACAGACAGGCAGATTCAAGCTTATTTAATTTACATTTAGATACCTCTATATCACTCTCTAAATAAATGATGCTTTTTTCATACTGATCATCTACTATATATAGCTGAAAACCTGCATACTTAAGATATTCATAAAATATATCAAAATTATTCTTTACAAATTGATAATCTTCATTTAATTCCTTATTTCCTTTCCTATTTATTGAATATTTATTCAGATGATTATAGCGTAATAATTTTTGAATTGTTTCTTCAAAATGAATTTTGTCATTCTCTTCAAGCATTTCAATTTTCATATTCATTCTCCCTCTTCTTAATCGTAAAACCCGGTAATTCGTATTCATTTTTTGTAATCCGATTCTTATACATATTTATTTCAAAGAACGGTTTACTGACTTTATTATTAATAAATAATAGAATGGTTCGTATATAATCATCATCGCCCTGTATTTCTACTGATCGTATATCCATAGCTGAGTCAGACATTTTGGATAAAAAGAATTCATTAATTTTCTTTTCTGTGAATTTTGAATGCTTCTCATAATTTATAAATTTATTCATTTTCTTATTATCTAATAAAACATGTTCATCACTAAAATCTATTGGTTCTGCTTTTTGTTTCTTTTGTTTTTTATTAAGATCAGCGATTTGATTTTGAAATATCATTTGCACCGGATTATAGTTTAAAAATTGTTGTACTTTTAATAGTATAGTGTCTTCATGAATGGAAAATTGCTGTAATATTTCTGTTATAAGTCCCTTAACACTTTGATCTTGGTTAAAGTAACTTATGATTTTTTTATGAGCTACTTGCTGATAATTTGAGTTCTTATCTACCAACATATCAGTTAAATTCTCAATAATCGAAAGCTGCGAATACATCGTCATTAGTTTTTGTAAAACTGCATTTTTTTCATCCTTAATTCGAAAGTATGTTTTAGCACTTTCTTGAATTGCATTTTTAAGATCATCTTCTAATATTATGTAATCTAAAATATCTTCGATAGGGCCTTTAAATCTTCTGATGCTATCATCTATCAATGTAGGATAAATAAACTTTTGAATGATACCGACATAGTACTCGTCCATATATTCTTCCAGTACATTATCCATTTTTGTTTTTAGTTGTTTCTCATAATATTCTTTAATCTTAGCATTCATATGTTCCAAGGTTTTTATTAATTCCTGAAAATCAGCATAGGCATTCACTAAATGCTGATAACTGTCTTTCATATCTTGTTTATTTTTATACGGTTCAACAATGGATTGTAATGAGGCATGTATTCTAATAATATACCCTACCTGTTCTCTTTCTTGTGTTAAATCAAGAATGAAATCTATAAAAACGCGTGTACTATATGGGATAATAATAATTTTAGATAAATCGTCACTACTTTGTTCGATTGATATCCATTGATATCTATTTAAATAATTTAATATATAGGATACGTTGCCAACATCAAACCCTATAACTTCGGATTTTATTTCCTTAGAAATTATTTCAAACTCTTCGTCATCATGAAAATCTAAGTCCCATTGTTTATTATGTAAATATATTTCTAAAGCATCTCGAATATCATTTCGATTCATCGACATTTGGCCGCTTTTATTTATTGTTTCATTCAAAAACATTAGAATATCAACAAACTGATACTTATACTTAGAATTTAATGGTTTAAAGAAATTTTCATTTATGTTATCAAACAGCGCCATAATTTTCCCCTCTTTTATTTATACGTAAATGAGCAAATACATAAGTCGTATATTTCATTTAAATTTTACCATATTTTACAAATTATAAAAAGAGTAAAGTTATTGAAATCATTTCAGATGTCTCTTTTATAAAAATAAAAAAGGACTAATTATGGAATAAACACCCTAATTATCGTCCTAATATTCCTATAATTAAACTTTTTTACCATGTTAATATACAAAAAAACAATTCCACCCTTTTATCATTTTAAATTTAGTATGCTTGCATAATTCGCTTGTCCTTATTCAAAATGTGCCTTTACCGATGCCAAAATGATAGCATTTATTATTCGTTCCAAGTAATATCCGTGAGCAAACTCAGAAGCAATATCTGTATGAGCATAAGTACCGCCGTATCGTCTTGATTTTGATATGATACCGATTGCCTCTATTGCTTTTATCCATTGTTGCGGAGTCAATGTAAATGCATTACCTCCCGACTCTGCCTTAACTTATCGAATTCGATAGGTTTAAAATTCGGATTATGAATTTGCTCCCATAAACCTAAGAATGAAATCATAGAGTGATTACACATCCGGTTTGCGACTACTGCAAACGCATTATTAGGATTTTTATATTTTGCAATATCAGGCAATAAAATATAGGTAACCTCATCAACAATCCCCCCCATTATTCTGATTGAACAAATTTACCGCTGCTTATTCATATGAAAATAATTCCATAATCTCTTCCTTTGATAATGACGTAATATTGCCTTGATTATTTTCCACGAACATATCAGCCAACTCCTTCTTTTTCTCCTGAAGCGCTAAAATTTTCTCCTCGATACTATCCTTCATAATCAGCTTGTGTACTTGTACATTTTTATATTGACCGATTCTGTAAGCACGATCGGTTGCTTGGTTTTGTGCCGATACATTCCACCAAGGATCAAAATGAATTACCGCCTCGGCTCTGGTTAAATTCAACCCTGTTCCGCCCGCTTTCAATGATATTAAGAATACATCCGCTTCTCCTTCTTGGAATCGCTTTACATATTCTTTTCGATCTTCTTTAGTGGTACTTCCTGTGATTTTAAAATAGGAAATTCCGCTCAAACGCAATTCATCCTCCAGTAAATCAAATACTTTTGTAAAAGATGAAAATAACAATACCTTTTGATTATTTTGTTTATAATTATTAATTAATTCTAAACTTGCTTTCAATTTAGACGATACAATTTCAATATTCTCATAAAGCATACGCGGCTCACAACAAATCTGCCTCAATTTTGTAAGCATAGCCAGAATCTGAATTTTATCAACGACCTTTTCTTTAAACAATCCCTGCAGTTCACTGTTCACCTGTGCCAGATTGGCAAAGTAAAGCTCGCTTTCTTGTCGAGTAAAAGGAATCAGCTGCGTAACTTCTATTTTATCCGGCAATTCTGATAAAACATCTTTTTTGTTTCTTCTTAATATAAACGGTGTCACCAGTTTTTTCAGTTTTTCAGCAACTTCCTCATTGTTGTTTTTAATAATTTCAGTTTCATAATGCTTTTGAAAATAGTGATAATTAAATAAATACTGAGGCATTAAAAAATCAAAAACAGACCACAGTTCAGCTAATGAATTTTCTATCGGAGTTCCTGATAATGCCAATCGATGTTTTCCGTTTAACAGCTTAACAGATTGCGCATTCTTGGTTTTTTGATTCTTGATATACTGTGATTCATCTAAAATAATATACTCGAAATCTATTCCTTCATAACATTCGACATCACGACGCATATAATCATAAGATGTAATCAATAACCGATATTGATTATAAGTTAAAATCTCTTGTTTTCTTTTATCTGCATTTCCCACAATGCATTTTGCTTTTAAGTGCGGCGCAAATTTGTTTACTTCATCTTCCCAGTTATAAATCAATGATGACGGACAAATAACGATACTGGTCTTATCAGACGCTATCTCATCGATCAACGCAATAATCTGCAGTGTCTTGCCTAAGCCCATATCATCGGCCAAAATACCGTTGAAACCATAATGATACAGTGTTTTCAGCCATTGTAAGCCGTCTTTTTGATAATCTCTTAAAATATTTTGATAATACGGTGTAACGGAATCCGTATGATGCAGATTTTTATCAAACTGTTCAATCAGCTTATTAAAAGACTGCTTCCGATTCATTTGAATATGCTCATATTGGTTCGCATCATTTTCAATACTAAAAGCACGATTCTTATGCAGCTTAATCGTTCCGTTTTTAATATCTTTCGGTTGTAAATGGTAATTATCAACCAAGTCGGACAATTCTTCTAATTCAGGTGATTCCAAATATAATACTTCGCCGTTTTTCAGCCGATAGAATTTCTTTTTTTGTTTATATTGTTCTAATACTTTTGCGATTTCTATTTTAGGTATATCAGTGCTTTCAATATCTAACTCTAACAAATCGTTTTCAATTCTCACCCCTACACTGATAGAATAATTGACTGATCTGCCAATTTTTCTTAAGGCATCTGTTACATAAATCTCCGCATATTGCTTTAAAAAATCCAATCCATCATGCATAAATTCATATGTTTTTCCACTGTTTATATCCAAGTAAACAAGATGCGTTTCTCGGTCCACAGTTCCGATACTTTGAAAATATTTTTCAACTAAATCTTGACTGTAATTTGTGGTAAATCCGTTTTGGAATGCCGGTATTTTATCTTGATTTTCATTTATATAATAAATTTTAAAAACGATTGCGGTATCATCCTCAATATCGCCGTATATTTTAATATTCTCATATTCATTTTCATTTTCTTTATATTCATTCAAATGTTTTATATGGAAATAATCTTTTACCGGATATAAAACATACTTATAAAATTCTTCAAATTTATCTTTAGGAATAACCAATTCTTCCTTATTAAAGCTTTTAACCAGTTTGCAGCATTTATAATCCTGATCTAATAAGAGACGTTCGACTATTACCGTTGTAGTTTCACCGCTTATATTATAAAGATAATTTTGTCCGTGAAAATAGCATTCATCTAATTTAACAATAAAATATTCATCTTCTTCAATGATTTCTGCTTCAATCGATTCATTCGTTTCACAGAGGTAAGCATGTTCAAGATCATAATCTTTATATAAATCATAAAAATCATCGATATTTAAAGCTGATATAAGAAGTTCCCTTCTTATATCAAAACCAAACCCGACATAGAAGCATTCCTCCATCTTCGGTTTATTATAACCATAATATGATTTGTTTATAAATTCAAGCTGTTGACGGGCAAAATCAGTAAATGCCTGTTCATCATGAGTAAACGCCAAGAATTTACCATATTTGATATATTCTTTTTGTTTAATACTGTCCAAAAAATTACCGATATTTTTTATTACATAAGTATGATCGTTGCCGACCTTATATTCAAGAGTGATCTCTCTGCCTTCGAAATGCAGCTTCGGATGCAGATCATACTGCTCTTGTGAAATCATAAAGGACAATTCATTTTCATAGCTGCGTTTTTCACTTTCGATCATCTGTTCACTTTGTATGGAAAGCTGATGCAGTCGTTCTCTGTATCTTCTTTTTTCCGCTTGTTGCCGCCTTAATTCTTTATCCATGTTGATTGTTTCTTCAAATTGGAAACCTGATTTTATATAATGAAACGGATATTCATCAATCTCAAGCTCATTCAGTTTTAACAATACAGCTCCGATATGAGCACAGGGACTGTTATGATCACACCAATGGCAGTCGCATCCATAGCTGATAATGTGATATTTATAATCATAAAGAAAGGACACTTCATACTCTTTTCCTAACACATTCACAATCGCGCTTACATTATAATACACAATATGATTATTAATATGAATCTCTTGTACATTGTCATAATTATCGTAGCTGAAAGAAAGCCGATAGCTGGTTGTATCAGAAATGATCTCTTCTACATTAAATTTATCGAATAATTGCATACTTTTCTCCGTTCTTCCTTTCGCATGATCGACTTAAAATCATCATTGTTTTTAATTTCAAGTTTACTTACTTTTACAAAGCGTATCAAGCGCAGGATTTATCATTGTCATAGATTATGATTATTGTATCATATTATGACATAAATGATAATAGTAGCAGAATGGTTTATATATTGACAGCAGTTGGTAAGGCTGCATATCTGTAATCTTTCTTATCCAAATAATCGTATTGTTACCTTTAATTCAGGCAATTTGGAGCATTGCATTTCTGCTTCAGTGTTGACTTTATGTTTATCGTTACGTGTGTGCTTATGAAGCTTCCAAAACTTATTCTGCAATCTCGATCCTAAATAATTTTCTATCTGCTTACGTGTGATTGTTTTGCATAAGTATTCCTACCGGTTCACATATTATATTGTTAAACCAAAGGTCAGTTCCGGTAATTCTATCATACCAATAAAATTATGCCATTTTTTAATTGCACTCAATAGAATTTTATCTTGAGTCTTGGTAAATCACATAATTATTTTATTTTTAAAATTTTAGTACACCGGCATAATTCGCTTACCCCTTTTTCAATATGTGCCTTTGTTTTCTACCTCTTGTTTATTTATCAAAATATTTATTGCATAATCTGCTACAAAAGCATCCGCAGAATAATCCGTTTGGCTCTCACCTCAAACCAAGACTGACCGCCAATTTATCAAGATAATCAATATGTCCATGATTTGCTCCGTATAGGGTTACATATCCATCTTTTTCAGCGGTTATATCCTGTTCCATAAAAATAACTCGCTCGCCCTTTTTGAGGTACTGCTTGCGTCCGTTTTTCACCTTGTCATTATACTCTTCTACTTCAGATTGATAATATTCCTCAAACAGTAGCTTTGCTTTTCCGATGTTATCGAGATGTCCATATATCATACATTCTTCCAAAGCTACATTAAGGCTCATCTTGTCTAACAAAGGATATTCTTTTCTGTGTTCAAGAATAGCTTCTCGGCTACTTAAGATCTCAAAGGCAGGCAAAACATAGCGTTCAATTTCATCAATGATGCTTTTTGCGATTTTGTCTGTTTTCTTGCGAAGGTCATACCAAGTTTCATTTTTTCCGCTAACACTTCCCAATCGTGAGCGAATTGTACACTCATACTCGTGGTAATATTTTTTCTTTTCCATCTTGGGATAAAATACTTTTTCTGAGCATTCCGGAATACGAATTCCTAAATTCACACAAAAAAGTCCCCCCATTCTGTGTGAAGGCATACCGATTTGAAAATGAATTACTTGTGAAATATCTTCCGAAACGAAACGATGAAGCGTTCTGCCGTGCTTTCTGAATCCATACGGCTTGATGTGCGCATATACCTCCGCCTCAATTTTATCGACCATTTGAGTCGTATTGATTTCTGTTTTCTTTTTCAAAAAATCAACCACTATGCCTCGCTCCTTTCTTTACTTCATAACCATTTGCCACTATCTTTTTACATCTTTTTTGCATTGTATATCGTGTTGCAGACGGTGTTTCATCAAAGCATAAAGTGCCAGAAAGCCCTTTGTTCACAAGGGTTTCCCGGCACTTGTAAGCCATTAGGCGCTATTCGAACTCGATATTTTGATGCTTAACTATTCTGTTTTCCATCACTATTATAGCATTAACATCGTAAATTTGCATTCATTATTTAATGGTTTTCTTAATATCTTGAAAATATATTGTCAGAGTATTGTCAAAGAATCTCGTTACGTTATCGTATTCATATAATTTAAAGTATTCCCATAGTATAGCTTAAATAATTAATACTCAAATTCTTCTGTATGATCTAAATCAATATTCGTTTCTATAATTGAATTTTCATATTTAATTATGGATGTACTCGAAACATTATCTTTTAAACTATCATCTACATCCTCCATAAATTTTTTCATAAAAGAATTTACGATTGATTTTACCTTGAACTGTAATAAAACCACTACTTTTCATTTCTTCGCCCAATATTATAATAAGTTTGTAGGCATATGCTTTGTATGCTCCTAATTCATTTGCCACTTCTTGTTCATCTACAAACATGTTTCTACTCATCGATTCTATCTCCTTCGCTATGAATAGTGAACTTTTTTGTTTGATTATTATTTCATCTTTAATTTAGATATGCTATACTAGTTATAGCGAATGGTGATGACATAAAAAATGGATATAGGAGAAAGAATTAAATATGTTCGTATGCTAAGAGGAATGCGACAAGAAAAACTTGCCAGCAAAGTAGGTCTTGGTTATAACGAAAATGGTCGTACTCGTATCTCTCAATATGAGAATGGGAAACGAACGCCTAAAGAAGATATGCTTGAGAAAATCAGTGAAGCATTAAATGTTGAATCATGTTATCTAAGCACTAAAGAGCATAATGCTATTTTAGATTTTGTATTTATGTTATTCGATTTTGATCAAGATGACTTATTCAATATTACAAAAGAAAATAAACGTTACTTAATAGACTTAGACTATAACATCTTCCTCGATGACTTAATGGAAGAATGGATGCAAAAAAAGGCTGATTTTAGAAGTGGTAAAATCAGCAAAGAAGAATACATAGACTGGAAAATCAATTATACAGGTAAAAAATAGGAGCGATTAAAATGGATTTATTAATACCTTTATTAATTATTCTGGTAGCATTAATTACTTTATACATATTTCAAAACAAAAAGAAAAAAGATGCATCCACTTCTAATATTGTTAAAGTCGAAGAGGAAAACAACTACTTATTTCCAGTCCAACTTGATACAGATTTATTTATGACTGTAAATGAACTTTCAGCAGTTGAACAACCTACTGAAAATAAATTAGTTGAAATAAAAGATTCTAAGTTAATTGCAAGAATCAATGAGGCATTTCCTCATATTGTTCAACTTGCCTTAAATTCTCATAATTTAAAAAACAATGTTCAAATGGCTCAACAAATAAACGATTTTAACAATCAACATGGTGGTAAATTATATGAAGCCATTATTCCAGCAAATACTAAGTTGTTTAAATCTAAATCAATGCAAGGTGCTGTACGTGGTGGTTATTTAGACATTAATAAACAAACTAAACAGGCAAACTTTATGCCAGTCGATACATTGAACGCTTCGGATGTAAATGTAGTTGCTAATTTAACTGCTAGTGCGATGAATATAGTTTCTATGGTAGTTGGTCAATATTATATGGCTCAAATTGATGATAAATTAGGAAATATCCAAGATGATATCTCTGATATTAAAAGTTTTCTAGATGATGAGCGTATATCTAAAATCCAACAATTAGTTATTAACGTTTCAGTAATTATCAAACACCAAGATGAAATATCTACAAATGAATATATTAACGATAAAGAACTACAAAAACTTTATGATTATGAAGAAGTAGCGGGTAGCATTCTTACACATGTCAACAAAGATATTTCAAATATCATTGCTAAAGAATCAGCAAATGACTTTGCCGAATATAAGAAAAATACAGAAAACCTAGATAAACTACTTAAAGAGCAAGAAGTTTTAATTAAAGTTATGAATCAAATTAGTTCTCTAAAATATATATTATTTCATGGTTCAGCAAGTACAGAATATTGTTACGAAAGATTTAACATTGCACTAAATCAATCCTCAGTAGTAAAAGAACAAATCAAAACATATCAAAACAAAGAAACAAAAGCAATTGAAGTTGATTTAGAAAAAGCTCGTTACAGGAAAAGTTATTTTCTAGACAATGTTGTTCAACCTGTTCTCGGAGTAATTGATGAAAATATGAATTACATTAATCTAGAAGAAACACTTCTAAACAAAATAAAAAAACAAATTAATAATGAAGAATTACAAACTATTGAATTTAATGTTTATGAGGAAGATACTAGACTATTAATTAAGGATGGAAAAATGTATTATGAACATTAATTTCGAATTTTATAAAGATGAACAAATAATCAAAGAAAAAATCAACTACTTAGAAACTCTAGCTAGAGAACAAGTTTGTAAAATTAAATCGTTACATATTGAAGATTTATATTTCATGTCTGCAATTGACAAATCAATTAAACTAATTGACTCATTTCTATTTGCATTTGATCAACGTAATATCACTATATTAGCTGCTCTTACTAGAATTCAAACGGATTGTGTACTTAGAACTTATGCAACCACATTAGTTG
Source organism: uncultured Erysipelotrichaceae bacterium (assembly GCA_947649125.1). Taxonomy (GTDB): domain Bacteria; phylum Bacillota_I; class Bacilli_A; order Erysipelotrichales; family Erysipelotrichaceae; genus C-19. The sequence continues at coordinate 51,827 of CANSQL010000006.1, forward strand.
AAGACAGTACAGATTTTTGTAATAAAGTTTTATATGATAATATTATCATCAGCAGATATTCTGACTCCAAAGGTAAATCATTAACAGACAAATATCTTTGTGAAAATCTAGGAAAGCTTTTAAAAATGGATGTTTATAAAATTTATTCAAAAACTTCTGGTTTTATCCATTTTTCATCTGATAGCTTTCACAATATAGCCAGAGCTCATGATGACGGAAAAATAGAATTATTTATTAGTAAAACTATTCGAAAAGAAGACGAACAAACATATAAACGTCTTTCAATAGAATTAGCAAATGATTTTTACTTTTTTGGTAAGATTCTTATAGAATTAGTTTTAAAATCATGGCTTTTACAAATCCAAAGAGAAGAAAAAGAACTAAATGAATAATGATATTTTCTCTAATGGTATCAGAGTAACCCCTAAGTATGCTAAAAGCACCCATTTCTAGGCGCTTTTTTTGATTTCGATTTCTTATTCGAACTCAATCGTTCCCGGAGGCTTACTCGTAATATCCAACAGCACGCGATTCACATGCGCCACCTCGTTCACGATCCGATTCGATATGACTGCCAACACATCAAACGGAATTCTCGCCCAATCCGCAGTCATACCGTCAATAGAAGTGACAGCACGAATCGCCACCGCATAATCATAAGTACGCTGATCGCCCATAACACCGACCGAACGCATATTCGTTAACGCCGTAAAGTACTGCCAAATATCCCGCTGCAGCCCTGCCTTGCGAATTTCCTCACGCAAAATCGCATCGGACTCTCTGACGATCTCCAGCTTTTCTTCGGTAATATCGCCGAGAATTCGAATACCCAATCCCGGACCCGGGAAAGGCTGTCGCCAAACCATCTCATCAGGCAATCCCAGCTCACTTCCCAACGCTCTGACTTCATCCTTAAACAGCGTGTTTAACGGCTCAATCAGCTTGAACTGCATATCCTTCGGCAATCCGCCAACATTATGATGCGACTTAATCGTCTGCGCTGTCTTAGTCCCTGACTCGATCACATCAGTATACAAAGTCCCCTGCGCCAGCCATTTAATATCCTCACCCTCAACAAGCTTCTTCACTTCCTCATCAAAGGTATAAACAAACTCATTACCGATAATCTTGCGCTTCTGTTCCGGATCAACAACACCGGCAAGCTTGCTCATAAAACGTTCCTTCGCATCGATCTTCACTAAATTAATATTCATCTCACGCCCGAAGGTTTCCATTACACTTTCGCCTTCCCCTTTGCGCAGTAAGCCATGATCAATGAACATACAAATCAACTGATCCCCGATAGCCTGATGCAATAACGCCGCCACTACCGAAGAATCGACACCGCCGGATAAGCCTAACAAAACCTTATCCTTTCCGACCGTTTCACGAATCTTCGCAATCTCCATATCAATAAAATTATGCATCGACCAATCCGCCTTCGCACGGCAAATCTCAAACACAAAATTTTTCAACATATCATTACCGAATTCGGAATGTCTTACCTCAGGATGAAACTGCAATGTATAAATCTGCTGCTCCTCATTAGCAGTAGCCGCGAATTCACAAGTTTCACTGGAAGCAACCCCATGGAAGCCCTGAGCCAAGCCGTTAACCTGATCCCCGTGACTCATCCACACAACCTGCTGCTTCGGCAAGCCATGAAACAGCGGACAATCCGTATCTACCGTAATTTCCTTACGTCCGTATTCCTTCGCCTCACACGCCTTCACACTGCCCCCGTTCATAAAATGCGTCATCTGCATGCCGTAACAAATACCTAAAATCGGAATACCTGAAGTAAAAATATTCGGATCACACTTAAAGGCATCCTCATCATATACACTGTTAGGACCGCCTGAAAAAATAATACCTTTCACATCACCCATCGCCTGAATCTCCGCAAGCGACAGCGTATGCGGATGCAACTCTGAATACACATGAAATTCACGAATTCGACGCGCAATTAATTGATTATATTGACTCCCGAAATCCAAGACTACAATTTTATCAGCCATGAAATTACCTCCTCATATTTCATGAGGTTATTATACCTTATTTTCACTAAATAGAAAACAAAAAAAAGCAGAAAGCCACGATTTCTCCATGACCCTCTGCCATATAAAACCTCTATAGACTTACGCGCTTCGTGAATTAAATCAAAAAGGCGAAATACAGCACAAACACAACGACCAATGCCCAAATGATCGGACTGACCTTTTTAGCCTTACCGCTTGCTGCCATTGTCAGTGCATAAGTGATAAAGCCCAATGCGATACCGTTAGAAATTGAATAACCTAAAATCATAACGATGATCGTCACAAAACCACTTGCCGCAGATACGAAATCATCCCAATCAACGCCACCCAGCTGCTGAGCCATCAAGATACCGACAACCACAAGCGCCGGAGCAGTAACTGCATTTGTGACTGCCGCCAACACAACCGGTGAAAATAATACAGATACAAAGAATAAGATACCGGTAGTGACTGCAGTTAAGCCTGAGCGACCGCCGACCTCAACACCTGATGTAGATTCAACAAAAGACGTAACAGTAGACGTACCCATAGCCGCGCCGACAACCGTACCGACAGAGTCAGCCAATAATGCGCGTTCGACATTCTCTAATTCGCCTTCTTCATTCACAAGACCGGTACGATTACCAACCGCAACCAAGGTTCCCGCTGTATCAAAGAAGTCAACAAATAAGAATGAGAAGATCGCCACAAAAGCCGCACCCGGATTCGCAAACAAATCAGAGAAGCCGTCCACAAACGCACCGACTGTCTCCGTTTTCATATCAAAAGTAATCCACTGTTCAGGTAACGCAGGCATACCCTCGATACCCGCAAAGCCGCAAACAATACCGACCACTGCCGTTACCAACATACCGATAAACACTGCCGCAGGAACCTTTTTACATAAAAGTGCCAGTGTCAACAAAATACCGAATAAAGACAACAGCACTGTAGGCTCAGCGAAATCACCCAACGCAACAAACGTAGATTCGTTTGCCACAATAATACCGGCATTTTTCAAACCGACAAATGCGATAAAGAAACCGATACCTGCACCGATCGCAAGCTTCAACTGCTTTGGAATCGCATTGATGATCATCTTACGAATTCCCGTAACCGAGATCAATAAGAAAAACAAGCCGGAAACAAATACTGCCGCTAAAGCTGCCTGCCAGCTAAACTTCATCGTTAAGCAGACTGTATATGTAAACAGCGCATTCACACCCATACCCGGAGCCAACGCAACCGGATAATTCGCAACCAGACCCATGATAATAGATGCAACACCGGCAGATACCGCAGTAGCGATAAATACAGAATGAGCGTCCATACCGGAATCACCTAAAATCATCGGGTTCACACCAAGAATGTAAGCCATTGCCAAGAACGTCGTAATACCGGCAATAATTTCAGTCTTTACATTCGTATTCTTCTCTTTCAATTTAAAGAACTTTTCCAAAATAGATACCTCTTTCCTCTCTCACCCTTTTTATAAAACGCCTCTTATCGAACCATGATCGATCCTCATTCAGGATATCATCCTTCCTATCATGAGCTGTCATACGAATCATTAATCATTATTTCTTTCCTTACATTCGGAATCCGCATACAATTACACAATAACCATATGCAACAATAAATAATTCACAACGAAAAAATACGTTTTATAAAAAACGGTCCGTTTTATTATAACTGATTCAAAGTGCTCAGACAAGGGAATATAAGGAATTTTCCTAATGTAAGCGGATACGATTACTAAAAATATTACCCCTGATTCCTGTTTATCAAGAAGTAACTGACAAACATCGATTTTCTTTTAATTCTCCTATCCCCGTGTCTCCCCCTACAATACCCCTTTATCCCTTTCGATCTGCGTTTGAATACACCCATCACCCAAACAAGACGACATCTCAAACAAAAGGCACCGCTGAAATCACGGTACATCAAACAACCGATATTCACATTTTCTTTCCTTATAACATTATAATCGCTCCCGCATAAAAGCTTACGAGCGCACAAGCATCATTTGAGCCTACAAATAGCCTTCCTTCTTTTTCAGCCGCAAGGAGCCGATGACCGGCTTAACCTCATCCCAACTGTTATCCTGTGCCGCAATCACCCAGTTCACAGTTCGATGGCGCAACCGTACCACATCATACAAAAGACCCGCCGGCATTTGAAAACCGAGCTTGACCGCATCCTGACATGCCCACGCATAACGCTGAATCAAATCCAAAGCATCCAACAGCTCTGATTTTGTACGCATCAGTGCCTGTGCCGTCATATTCTCAACCGATCCAAAATCCAAAATCGTTTTCATCACCATATGATTGCTGCAAAGCGCACTCGGAAAATACAAGGATTCCGCTAATCCCAATATCCACAGTAAGGTAAAGGCACATTCAAAATAGCCGTGATATACATGAACATCCTCTTTTTTCGGTTTACGCTCATTCAAATATTCAATTTCACGAATTGTAAAATACGGAGAAGCATGAAAAGAACGCACTGTTTTTTCAATATGCTCATACGCAAGCATCGCATTCCCTTGATGATTCAATAAAAATTCACTGTAAGCCCCCAGCAGCATACATGCCACTGCCCTTTTACAAATTTCCTCAGGCCCTTGAAAAATATACATCTTATCATCAAAGGGCGGCGCAATATTCGTCGGTGCATAAATCCCCTTATAGCGAAGCACGCTCAATGAATGATGAATACGCTTCATTACTGTTTCATCCAAGCCCAATGCCTTATTGGTAATATCAAAGCCATCCACGGGATTAAACACCGAAACCTCACTCTTGCCCTTTTTATTCAAAATCACATCACCGTAGCTGTCCGATATATCGCCTGTTTCCCAAAAAATCAACGCATCCATTAAATCAGCGATTTCCATCAGCGGCAATATTTTTTCATCACGATGATTTTCCTCATAATTAAAAGTAAATACATAAGCTGCACGAAACAGCGCAACCTGATATAAAAGATTTTGTTTGATATACGGATTATGACACGGAAGCTTTGCACTGGAAGCATACAGCTTTTGAATTTGACGCTGAAAAGTATCGGGATCATTCGCTGCACTTACAAACGGAATTTGTAAATACTCCTGATGGTGAAGCTGCAGATAAAAGCTCTGTGAATTACGATTCATCACAGTGATTTCCTCTTGTAAGACAGTGGATAATGCTTCCTCCATTCTGTCAATATCTGCATACGGTGTATAAAACGACAATACCTCCGTTACCATCATATGCTGCTCACGTCCTTTTCCGCCTTTGTTTTATTATATCATGTTTTTATCATAAATTGATTGTAAATATATGCAAAATACTTGAAATATCGCATTTTCTTTGATAATGCTGTATAAGCAGTGTTCATTATAAGCAATTCAATAAGAAAAAGTCTTTCTTTTTCCCTAACCTTTACATTTTCTTATCGTTCAACTAATAGATCAACGAATCTAGCGCCTTACGCGCAGCCCCTTTGGATATTTGTTCTTGATGACAGTGCCGTCTCCCTTACCGAAGCCGACAATCAAGTTGTTCCACGCTAAGGCAACATAACCGCAATATCCCGATATCATCAGTTCCTCTCCCCCTTGATAGACCGTCCACTGTTCGTCATTTAACTCACAAATCTGTTTAAATTGTGATTTCAAAAGAGCACTCATAAACAAGTGATGATGCGGCTCAAAACGATTTTTTATCCATGTGCCCAACAGAATACCTTGACGTAAAACACGAAGCTCTCCCATATCGATAAACATTGTCTTACGATAATAAAGCTGATCGTTACTGCAGTCATAATAACCGCTCGGCATATCAACGATATGATTCAATGCCTGCAGCTGCCGCTTGCTTAACGGTGTCGTTTTCTTCTGCTTCACTCTTTTTACATCAGTACTGCCGAGCTTTTGAAAGCGCGCAATAAAATGCCCCTCACCTTGATCCATCGGAAAAATGCGTCTGACCTTTTGATGATCCATTCCCGGACAAGGAAGTCCGCATCTGCCGAAATCTGCTTCACAATCAATTTGTACGATATCATTACGATAAGCCAATATGCGGCTCACAACCTGCTCATTTTCCTCTATTGCGTAGGTACAAGTGGAATACACAAGTGTTCCGTTTTCCTTTAATGCGTCAAACGCCGTATTTAATATATGAAATTGGCGCTCTGCGCATGCCTGAATATTCGCAATACTCCATTCAACTGCGGCTTCATCATGCTTTTTCATCATGCCCTCACCGCTGCACGGTGCATCCACAAGAATTTTATCAAACCAACCGGCACAATGCTGACACAGCTGTTCCGCACTGTTATTGGTAATGATTACTTCACCGAAACCCAAGCGCTCTAAATTAGACATAAGAATTTGAGAACGCTTAAAATCAATTTCATTTGCCACCAACAAGCCGCTGTGTGCCAGCCTTGCGGCAATTTGTGTGCTTTTACCGCCCGGTGCCGCACATAAATCCAGTACCCAATCATCCTTTTGTACATCAAGAATGCTGACTGCCGCCGAAGCACTCGGTTCCTGTAAATAAATACCGCCTCCCGCATGCAGCGGATGATTCCCGAGTCCCTTTACCTCTGCCTCGACATAAAAGGATTCCGCACAAAACGGAGTCGGCTTCAGCTCATAAGGAAACAGCCTTATAAACTGCTCCCTTGTAAGCTTTAAAGGATGAAAACGTACCCCTCGATACATTTCATTTTCCAATGTTTCCAGAAATGCCGGATATTCATCCTTTAAATATTCCTTCATACGTGCTAAAAATGCTTCCTTCATATCTATCCATCCTATATCTGTCATATATTTCAGTCTTGATTATCGACTGTTTTTCGTTTCCTGCAGCCTTTTGATTACCGCATTATTTTACCACAAGAACGAGCGCTTCGTACAGTAGTATCCTTACAGCTCTTTCAGAATGTTCATACTGCAGGGCCATACCGCCGAAATCCTTGCACATAATTTTCATATCTCCGCAAAACAATACAAGCACCTTTTCAAGCAAACGCAATCCCCCCTATTTTGCCTTTTCTATAAAAATCATATACATATGACAGGAAAAGCGCTATACTTTAAGCAGAGATACATATAATAAATAATTGAAAGACATATAATGAAAAGAAAGAAGGAAGCACAATGATCTACTGGAAAAGAAATCATGAATACCTTGCGGGAACCACACTGCGAAATCCGCAAAAGGCAGAATGCAATAATACGGCGCTTCACTGCGCAAAGGATATACATGCAGTTATCACCAATCGTGAACGCTTGGCACAAAAAACAGGGATTCCTATGAGTCAATTTGTATTTGCGAATCAGACCCATTCAGACCATATCGTTAAGGTAACAAAAGCGGATTGCGGCAAAGGGGCATATGAAGCAGCTACTGCCGTCGCAGATTGTGATGCACTGTATACAAGAGAAGCAAATCTTTTGATCGGTGTATTTACAGCGGATTGCGTACCGATTTTATTATATGATCCGCTTGAAAAGTTGATTTGTGCCATTCATTCCGGTTGGATGGGAACAACGAAACAGATCACTAGTAAGGCACTTGATATCTTAATTAATCAAGAAGGCTGTAAGCCACAAAACATCCATGCCTTTATCGGTGCTTCGATTGCTTATCACAGCTTTGAGGTAGGCATGGAGGTAGTTGAAAAAATCAAGGCTTTGCCCTTTGATACTTCCCCATATATAACCTACAAGGACAACAACAAGGCTTATGTAGATAACAAAGGCTTAAATTATCAAATGCTGATAAATGCCGGTATTCAAAAGGAACATATCACAATCGATAAAAATGATACGTTTGCCGAAAATGAATCATTTTTCTCTTATCGCAGAGATAAGACCTGCGGCAGACATCTAAGCTTTATCGTTCGTAAGGAATAAAATTTCAAGCAGTATAAATAAAATACAGAGTGCTTCTGCATCAAAGAATGAAAGGAACCTCCTTTATTTGGTTATCCAAATTAGGGGGTTCCTTTAACGAAATACGCTGTATTTTTATAGTCATTACGTTTTTGTCATTATAGACAACAATTCATCTTACTACTCATTTCGAAGCTCCAACAAGATATCACGTAGCTCAGCGGCACGTTCAAAATCAAGCACCTTAGCTGCTTCGCGCATCTCTTTTTCAATATTCGCAAGCAGTTTTTCTTTATCCTTCTTACCGATTTTTGTTTTGCGATTCATATATTTCGCAGTCATTTCCTGAGTTTCCTTACTGCGGACTACCTCATGAATCGGCTTGATGATCGTTTTCGGTACTATGCCGTGTTCCTCATTGTACGCAATCTGAATACTGCGACGACGATTGGTTTCATCCAATGCTTTCTTCATACTGTCGGTAATATGATCGCCGTACATAATGACCTTACCGTGTGCGTTTCTGGCAGCACGACCGATAATCTGAATCAATGAGCGCTCGGAGCGTAAAAAGCCTTCCTTGTCCGCATCTAAAATTGCGATCAGGGAAACCTCAGGGATATCCAAGCCCTCTCTTAACAAGTTGATACCGATCAAAACATCATACTTACCCTTGCGTAAGTCACGAATGATTTCGGTACGCTCAATCGTCTTGACCTCATGATGCAGCCAAGCGACCTTAAAATCCATCCCCTTCAGATAAGCAGTCAAATCCTCAGCCATTCTTACCGTCAGCGTTGTGATCAAGACACGTTCATTATTCTCAATGCGCGTTCTGATTTCATCGGTCAGATCATCAATTTGTCCGTGAGTCGGACGTACTTCTACCTCAGGGTCCAACAAGCCGGTCGGACGAATAATCTGTTCCACGACCTCACCGTTTACCTTATCCAGTTCATAATCACCGGGAGTTGCGGAAATAAACACTGCCTGATGAATCATTGATTCAAATTCCTCGAAGCGCATCGGTCGATTATCTAAAGCACTCGGCAAACGAAAGCCGAAGTTCACCAAGACCTCTTTGCGCGCTCGATCTCCGTTATACATACCTCTTACCTGCGGCAGGGATACATGAGATTCATCAACGACCAAAAGATAATCCTCGGGGAAATAATCAAACAGCGTATAAGGGCGCTCTCCCGCCGATCTGCCGTCGATATGTCGAGAGTAATTCTCAATTCCTGGGCATACACCGAATTCTCGCAATGCTTCCATATCATAACGCGTTCGCTGTTCCAAGCGCTGTTTTTCCAACAGCTTGCCTTCCTGTTCCAATACCTGCAGTCGATCCTCCAGCTCCACCTGAATCGTATCGGCTGCACGATTGATGATATCCTGACTTGTCGCATAGCCGCTTGCCGGATAAACGACATACACCGTATATGCGTTCAGCACCTTGCCGGTCAACGGATCACATTCGGTAATTCGCTCAATTTCATCATCAAAGCTTTCAATACGTAAAATATATGCATCACTGTGCCCTAAGCCAACCTCAATCACATCACCGCGCACACGAAAGGTTCCGCGCTGTAAATCCATATCATTTCTTGTATACTGCTGAGCCACAAGACGCCCTAACAGCTCCTTGCGCTCGATACGATCACCGACATGCAGCGTAAAAAACATATCGCGGTATTGATCCGGATTAGAAGCACCGTAAATACACGCAACCGACGCAATAATAATCGTATCTCTGCGCTCTAAAATCGAGTTTACGGCTGCCATTCGAAGCATATCCAGCTCCATATTCGTAGTCGCATTCTTATCGATATAAGTATCTGAGCTTGGGATATAAGCCTCCGGCTGATAGTAATCAAAATTTGAAACAAAATATTCTACCCGATTATGCGGAAAAAACTCTTTGAATTCGCTGTAAAGCTGTCCCGCTAAGGTCTTATTGTGGACAAATACAAGTGTCGGCTTATTGACCTGTGCGATTACATTTGAAATTGTGAAGGTTTTTCCCGTTCCGGTCGCACCTAACAGTACCTGTTCTTTTTTTCCTTCTTGAATTCCCTTTACCAGCTCCGCAATCGCTTTGGGCTGATCCCCCTGCGGCTGATATTGAGAAACAAGCTCGAAAAGCTTTTGTTCCATGCACATCCATCCTTTCAATATATTTAGTGTAGCTTATCTTTTTATAAAATACAATGAAATGTGTTACTTTTCTTGTGAAATATAACAATCATCTACTAAATTCACAGAAGTCTTTATTTCATCATTTACGCTTCATCTATCAAGGCATCCTATTTCAACATAGGCGATTCACTTCTCAACATTAAGCTTGGATTATATAAATACACACCAAATAAAAGACCGCATACACGGTCGATTATTTCCCTAACAAGGACAATGCCTTATTCATTTGTACATCTAACGCTTCACGGTTTTGATGCCATTTTTTGGCGCAGCTGCTTAATAAGCTCTTGATCGTTTCTTCATTGATTTCACCGTTTACCGTTAGATTATGATCTCGCTGATAGCTTTTTAATGCCTGTGCAGATTGATGGGAGAAATACTCATCACTGCGATCGGCATTGTATCCTAGGAATTTTAAATAAATCTGAATCGGCTTGGCGAACGGAGAAACGCTGTCTGCCTTATAAACCGTTTTTTCAGGAATATTCAAGATACCGGTAGTAATTGCCGGATCAAGCTCTGCCTTATGATCGGGCTTGATACCGACACCGTTAATATGCTTCCCGTTCGGTGTCAGCCATTCCGCAATCGTATACTTAAACGAAGAACCGTCCTCAAAGGTAATCGGTATTTGAACCGTTCCCTTTCCGTAAGAGGTAACTCCGACCGTCGATGCATGCTTCAAATGTGCCTTTAAGCAGCTTGTTAAGACCTCGGAAGCACTTGCCGTATCCTCATTGATTAAAATCACAAGCTGATCAAACGCATAACGCTCATAATCATCATAGGCCTTATGCGCCTGAATCGTTCCGTCCTTTGACTGCTCCTGATAAACAACGGCATCCTGAGGCACCAAATAGCTGGCAATCTGCATCGCCGCCGTTACATAACCGCCGCCGTTATCTCTTAAATCAATAATCAGCTGATTGACACCCTGCTTTTTAAAATCAGCTAAATATTTTCCCACTTCATCACCGCTTGTTTCCGCAAATGTATTGATTTCCAGAATTCCGACCTTTTGATCCACATAGCCGTATACCGAATCATTCACAACACTGCGCTGAATCGTTAAATCAATATCCTTATTTTCTCTGACAACCGTAATATTGACACTGCTGTTAAGCTCACCCTTGATCATTGCGGCAATTTCATCAATATCCTTACCCTTTACCGAAACACCGTTGACTGCTTTGATCATATCACCCTTAATCATGCCGCCCTTTTCGGCACCGCTGCCCTTAAATACACGCTCTACCATAAACGTATCCTCATCAAGCGCATAATACTGAATACCGATACCGACAAAATTTCCCTGAAGCGAGCTCGCAAAGCTCTCATACTCCTGCGGACTCATATAAGAGGTATGCGGATCCCATTGATTATCCAGCATTCCGTTGATCGCATTTGTCATCAGCGTATTCGCCAGATCCTTGTCCTCTTTACCGAAATACCACTGATTTTCCATCAATGAATAAATCTGTTCCAGCTTCGCAAACTGTGAATTGCCCGAGACCGATGATTTATTGATGATTCCGTGCACAAGAAAGCCTGATAAAAAACAAGCAATACATGTCGCTATAATCGTAATGATCTTACGCTTTTGTTCCTTTTCCGCTTGAATTTCATCGGGCCATTTATGTCTTTCCAAATGGTATCGAACCACTTTTTTCTCCTCATTATGCTCTTCCATTTTAACACCTCATTTTCATTCACACCTGTATAATAATACCACAATTTCAGATATTTTTTAAGTATTGTTTTCAATTACCGCTATAATCAAGGATAAATTCTTTATATTCCGTTCTTATTTTATATTGTACGGTATAAATAAAGTGATCTTCTGATCAATTATAGCTGAATCAACATCAATATCGACAGGCTTTGAATACACAAAAGGGCATAACTTTAGCTATGCCCCTGCATCCTATATTAAATACCTCTATCAACAACCTCAATGCGTTGCCTTATGATTCACTGATTTCATGAATCAACATACCGACATGTTCCGGTACATGCGCATCACTGGCAGTCATGATTTTTACACCATGTTCCTTTAATATACTTAAAAACTGCGCATTGGTACCGATATCGGGATGATGATATCGATAATGAATTCCGGTGTTATTCTCCATAAATACATCATGAGTGAAAGCAGCTTCCGCAATTCGCTTATAGGTAGCTGTCAAATCATAGCCACTCTCATAGCCGAACAGCTTCAGCTGATCGGGATGACCGATTTGCGTAAATAAATCAGAGGTGATCATATCCTCCATGATTTCATAATAGCGACGATAAACAGAATCCGTGCTCTGCTTTTCCCATAAAATTTCTTTAGAAAAAGGCATATCATATAAGAAACCGTCGATGGAATGAATCGATCCGATCATAAAATCATACGGATAAGCTGTTAACAGTTCCCTTAACAACGGCTTTGCCTCCGGTGTATAGCACACCTCCAGTCCCCACTTCAGCTGAAGCGGCAAATCCATCTGCTTCATTTCCGCAATTAATCGATGATAATCTGCCAAAGGCTGCAGCTGCTTCTTATCAAACCATTCCTTTTGGTAATGAGAAGCTTTTTTTAAGCTTTCGTACATCGGCGTAAATTCAATAAAGCGATGTGTATGGTCCAATATATGCAGTACATCTAAGCCCTTTTTTACTCCTGCCTCGACAAAGCGCATTACATACGCAACGCTTAGCGGTCCGTTCTCTAAATGAATATGTCCGTCTATCAACATCGTATCATTCCTTCCTTTCGCATGTTATAACATAAAACTGCCGTTCTGTAAATAACGAATATGATGAATGAAATGAAAAAAAACAGGAACACTATAGCTAAGCAGTGCATATACTTATAAAAAGAGAGGAGAACAGACTATGACACGCTTTGATATTTTTATCAGAAAAAAACTTTTGGATACGTTATCGTTAAATTATTTAGAGCTTACACCGATTCAGGAAAGTATGATTCAATCTATGATACGGGAAACCTATGAAAACAATGAACTGCTTTCTTTAAGCATTGAGGATCGTATCGCAGTTGTTGCGAATCAATATCGAAAGCGGATTGCCGCATTATCCTGAAAAACAGCGTACATAATGAAGGCAATCGTAAAAAAGAAGCCGTATCGCATAAGGTAGAACTTATGCATATAGCTTCTTTTTATTTAACGCTTTTGATACTGCTTCAGCTTGGAAATGATACCATAGCCGCCGAAGCAGCCGAAGCCGAAAATACCTAAGGAAAAAGCCTTATCCTGAACTGCCGCAAACAATCCGTCACCGAAGGAAACCAACAAATCACCGTAGCCCTGTAATCTTTCCGTAAACATATCACTTAAGAATTCACAGCCGAGCCACAGGAAAGCGGCACACACGATTGCCGCGATACCGACACAACCGGTCCATTTAAGTGCACTTTGTGAACCCATCGCAATCAGAAATATACCGAATACCATAAAGCCGAGTGCCACCCATTGAATCGCTTCTCCCTGTATCAATCTTACCGCCTTTAAGGCAAAAAGCTGCTTTTCCGATAACTGCGCATGGAGTCTTCCTGTCAGCTCATTCAGTTTAGCGCGCAAGTTTAGTTTTTCACTCACACGAGTGCTGATTTGTTCAACCTGCTTTTCACTGATCGGTATATGTACGGCCTCGGACAGCTTAGGAACATAGGATTTTGCCAGCTTTTTCAAATCCTCGTCCACATCGGGCATTGCATCATTGCCGTCGATGATTCCGTCTAATACAGCGGTTGAATATGTCGTTGTAAGCTGCTTTAATTCCTCACTCTCCAAAAGCTGTTCCTTTATATCCGCCACCTTTGTGCCGATTTCATCATCAGTATGCTTTTTTAAGCCGTCCTTGATATTTTGCGGCAAATACCGTTCCGCCTTTTCCAGCAGCTCACTGCTTACCCCTACGGATTCCACCGAGGAAAGCATCGCTTCATTCATCTGTGCACTGATTTGATTTACGATTTCACCGGATACAATGCTTTGAGAAGCATCATGTAAAATATATAATAAGATACCGATACTTAACAGGCATATCCCAAAAAGACTCATCAATAACTTTAACAGCTTCATCGTATCCTCCTTTCCTTTTTTTTCTCAACTTATTTCATAAATAAACGAAATTCAATAAAAGCTTTTCATAAAAAACGCCTGTATACCGTTAGGATATATCAGACGCTGTTTTGAATTATTATTTAAGCTGTTCCTTTACCTTAGAAACGATATCTGCTGCCTTTAAATGGAATTTCTCCAATAACGCATCCGGAGTTCCGCTCTCGCCGAAGCAATCCGGAATACCCATCATAACCTGACGGCACGGCGCATATTGGGATAAAACCTCACTTACAGCACTTCCTAAGCCGCCGATTACACTGTGCTCCTCGACGGTGATGACGACATCGTGCGAATTCGCAGTTTCAATAATCAAATCACGATCGATCGGTTTAATGGAAGCCATATCGATTACCGTTACTTCAATGCCCTCTGCCTTTAATGCTTCATAAGCTTGAAGTGCTTCATTTACCATAATGCCGCAGGCAATCAATGCGACCTTACTTCCCTTATGTAACGTCTTGCCCTTACCGATAGTGAAGGAAACCTTTCCTTCCTCGAAAATCGTCGGTACCGCACTTCTTCCCAAGCGAACGAAACAAGGTCCGTTATAGCGATAAACCGCTTCAATCGCTGCCTCTGCTTCATAAGCATCCGCCGGACATAATACGACCATATTGGGAATGGAACGCATCAAACTGATATCCTCTACGGTCTGATGACTTGCGCCGTCCTCACCGACAGTAACGCCCGCATGAGAGGCACAAATTTTCACATTCAGCTTCGGATAAGCAATCGAATTACGAATCTGTTCAAAGGCTCTGCCAGTCGCAAACATCGCAAAGCTGGAGGCAAACACCGTATTTCCCTGTGCCGCCATACCTGCCGCTACCGACATCATATTGCCTTCGGCGATTCCCATATTGAAATGACATCCGGGACGCGCCTTTTTTGCCATCGCTGTTTTGGTAGAGCCGGATAAATCCGCATCTAAGACAAAAATATGATCGTCCTGTTCCACTAAGCGCGCTAAGGTCTTACCGTACGCTTCTCGTGTCGCAATTTTACTCATTACGCATTTCCTCCCTTCAGCTCTGCCAAGGCTCTTGTGCATTCCTCCTCGGAAGGCGCAACACCGTGCCAGTTCGCTTGATTCTCCATGAAGGAAATACCCTTTCCTTTTACTGTTTTCGCAATAATTACCGTCGGCTTCCCTTTTACCGTTTTCGCTTCCTCGCACGCTTGATAGATTGCTTCAAAATCATGACCGTCCGCAAGACAAATCACATGCCATCCGAACGCCTTGAATTTTTCATCAAACGGCAGCGGATTCATTACCTCGGTAATATCACCGTCAATCTGCAGACCGTTATAATCAACGACAGCCAGTAGATTATCCAGCTGATAATGAGCAGCTGCCATCGCAGCCTCCCACACTTGTCCTTCCTCACATTCTCCGTCGCCTAACAGCGTATAAACACGATAAGGTGCGCCATGTGCCTTATTTGCCAAAGCCATACCGACTGCGGCTGAAATTCCCTGTCCCAAAGAACCGGTAGACATATCCACACCTCTTACAAGCTTCATACTCGGATGTCCCTGCAGCGGTGATCCAAGCTTACGGAAGCTGATTAAATCTTCCTCTTTGATAAAGCCCTTTTCTGCCAGTGTCGCATACAGCACCGGACTGGCGTGTCCTTTTGATAAAACAAATTTATCACGAAGCACGTCATCAACATTGTTTTCATCCACATTCATCTGGGTAAAGTAAATCGTCTCAACAATTTCCACTGCCGATAACGATCCTCCGGGATGACCGGAACGTGCCGCCGTAACCATACGAACAATATTCTTACGAATGTTAATGGCTCTTTCCTGTAATACAGCCAAGTTTTCCATTCCATTTCCTCCTATGTTGCTTATTGCTTATCTATTATACAATAAAATGTCTTAACAAACAACCCTGATAAACAGGCAATATTTAAACTTATCAGCACCGAAAGAAGCTGTTCGCATAATCATAAGGAATGAGCTGAAAGCTCGCATATGACAAAAAATGTCCTCTTACACAAAACGTAAAAAGACATTTTTCGCAAATCATTTATCAGCCGTGCCGAAGACAGTCAATCGAAAGCCATTCTGCATCGTTGTAGTATTCATTTAGGAATCAATCAGGCTTGAATCGGCAGCAGTGAAAGCTGAACCTTATGCTTCACCTCATCAATCGCAAACACATACACCTTCACGATATCACCGACCGACAACAGCTCACTCGGATGCTTGATACGATGACGGCTCATTTTTGAAATATGAATCAACCCATCCTCATGCAGGCCGATATCCACAAAGGCACCGAAATCAACTACATTGCGAATCACACCCTCTAATTCATCACCGGGGTGTAAATCACTCAGCTCCAACACATCACTGCGTAAAATCGGTGCATCATAGCGATCGCGATAATCACGTAGCGGCAACGCTATGATTTCCAAAATATCATTGATCGTATAGGAATCACCGTTCAGCTGTTCAACAAGCTGTTTCACATCTGCCTGTTCAACTGCCGCCTTTGCTTCCTCACTGCCCATCTGTGTGATATGCAAGCCTAACAGCTCCAACAGCTTTTTCGCTAATTCATAGCTTTCCGGGTGAATTGCCGTTCGATCCAGCCATTCCGTCCCATCCTCAATACGTAAAAAGCCGGCTGCCTGTTCAAAGGACTTCGCACCGATTTTAGGAATGCTTTTTAATTCTTGACGACTGTGAATCGCTCCGTGTTCATTGCGATAATTGACGATCGATTTTGCCGTTGCACTGCTTAAGCCGGAAACATTTTTCAAAAGCTCGGCAGAGGCAGTATTCACATTGACACCGACACGATTTACCGCCTTGGAAACAACGAAATCCAAGCGCTCCTTTAATCTTGCGGAAGGTAAATCATGCTGATACTGCCCGACTCCGATTGAGCGAGGGTCAATTTTGATCAGCTCAGACAACGGATCGACAATACGACGCGCAATCGAGACTGCCGAGCGCTGCTCTACATGCAGATCGGGAAATTCCTCACGCGCAAGCTTTGAGGCTGAATATACCGATGCACCTGCTTCTGATACCATCGTATACGCAACCTTTAATTGATTTTCACGAATAAAGGCAGCGACAAAGGCTTCACTTTCACGACTGGCTGTTCCGTTGCCGATCGCAATGATATCTATCGGATAGCGATGAATCAAATCCAGCATGATTTCCTTCGCCTGCTTCACTTTGGCATTTGGTTCATGCGGATAAATCACACTGACCTCCAACAGCTTGCCCGTTTCATCGATGACTGCCAGCTTACAGCCGGTACGAAAGGCCGGGTCAAAGCCGAGAATCGTTTTGTTTTTCATCGGCGGCTGTAACAGTAATCGCTCTAAATTCATCGAGAAAACCTGAATGGATTGTTCATGCGCCTTTTCACTTAGTTCATTTCGGATTTCGCGCTCAAGACTTGGATAAATCAAGCGCTGATAACCGTCCGCAATCGCTTCTTTAATCAATTCATCACTGATGCCTGCCGTTCTTTTCGTATAGCGATGCATTATCCACTCCAGCTGTCTTTCATCGTCGATCACGATTGATACACTGATGACCTTTTCCTTTTCCGCACGATCGATTGCCATAATTCGATGCGGTGCCAAGGAAGTCAATCTTTCATTATAATCATAATAAATCTGATAGATTTTCTTTTCATCCTCGTGCTTCTTCTTTTCCTTTGTGACGATACAGCCGAAGCGATTCATCGCATCACGAATTCGCTCTCTGACTGCCGCATTATCACTGACATATTCGGCAATGATATCCTTTGCCCCCTGTAAGGCTGCTTCCTCATCCTTAACCTTATCATTGATGTATTTGCTTGCCTCACTGCTTACATCACCGCTGATCGGACAGCTCAACAGCCATTTCGCCAACGGCTCCAGTCCGTTTTCAATCGCTGTTTTCGCTCTTGTTTTGCGTTTTTCCTGATACGGGCGATAAATATCATCCACCTGTGACAGCTTTTCACATGCCGCTACCGCAGCCTTGATTTCATCAGTCAGCTTTCCCTTTTCCTCAATCAGACGCAATACGTCCTCTTTTCGTTTTGCCAAATTAACCTGATAGTTATATTGTTCTTGAATCAAGCGAATTTCCTCTTCATCGAGTGCTCCTGTCATTTCCTTACGATAACGCGCAATAAAGGGCAGAGTTGCACCGTCTGCCAATAAATTCAATACTGCTTCTACCTGTGTTGTTTTTACCTTCAGCTGTTTCGCAATCGGTTCTATAATTTCTCTCATATTGACCTCTCTGTTTTTTTATTATTCGCTATCATTATAAAATTAATCATGCAGAAACACAAGCGCAATCATGGAATTACGGCTTGCTTTTTCGCTGTCGATACTTGAAATACCATAACGTCACAGCGATTAATGTCCTTCCTTTATAGTCCTCTTTAGCTTTTCAATACTTCTCACGCCTTTAGCCGTGAAGCCAATTTTTCACTCACCAATTATGCGGGCATCACTGTTGATTCTTTTTCTGCTTCTTCGCTTTTCTTTCTTATCAAATTAAGCTACAATAATAAAAAGAAGGTGTGCTTATGAAAACAATTCCTACTAAAACGATTCAAGCTCCGAAATTACCGCTGTCCTATGAAACAACCAAGGATTTTGACAGTTTGATTACACAAGACCCGTATATCCAAGGCTATCATTTTCATGATATCCTGATATCCATGTGCAAGGAGCCGCGTATCCACTTTGACGGCTGCCTGTTTCAAAACGTGGATTTTGAAGAATGTGAATTTGAAAATATTGATTTACTGGACTGCAGATTTGAAAACTGTGACTTATCAAACTGTAAATTCTTAGACGGAGCTTTACATCGGCTCGTATTTCAAAACTGTCGTATGATGGGCTGTGATTTCGGCGGCAGTGTTTTAAAAAATATCACCTTCGCCCATGTGAATGCCCGCTATGCAAATTATTCGACCGCTAAGCTTTCTCATATTCATTTTGATGAGGTACAGCTCGCTGTAAGCAGCTTTAATCAATGTGTCTTTGCGCATACGACCTTTACAAACTGCGATTTAAAGGAAGCTGAATTTATCAATACACCGCTGAAGGACATCGATTTATCGTCATCAAATATTGAAGGCATCACGATCAATGTGGAAAACCTGAAGGGTGTCAGCGTATCGGAAGCACAAGCACTTACACTGTCAAGATTAATGGGCTTAATAATTAAATAGACAAATAAAAAGGCAAAGCACTGTAGAAATTTCTTTCCTTTCCGCAAATGCTGAGCCTTTATTTTATTTCGTGTTTTCCTTTCCGTCCATACGATCACACTTTGGGTCCTTGACAAACAGTAAGATAAAGGCCCCGATCAGCATCATCGGAATCAAACCTAAAATACCGAAGCGCGTTTCGTGCGTCAGCTGTATCAGGATCGCAACCGCAATCGGTCCTAAAATTGCCGAGAATTTAGAGAACACGGAAAAGAAGCCGAAAAACTCATTGGAATCTGCCTTATCGGGAATCAGTTTCGCAAAATAAGAACGGGAAACCGATTGTATACCGCCTTGAAACAACCCGACCAAAACGGCAACCACCCATATAAATTCACGATAGAGCGGAATCATGGAGCCGAAAATCACAACGCCTAAATAACCGCAGATACCGGCAAATATCATTTTCTTAGAGCCGAAGCGATCGACAAGTCTTCCGAACAGAATCGCACCGGGAAAGGCAATCACATTGATTACGATTACCACAAGCAGACTCATAATATCACTGATTCCCATTTCCGTAGCCAAAGAAACAGCCATTTTAATTACTGTGTTTACACAATCGATATAAAAGAAATAGGATATACAGAATAAGAATATATTTTTATTTTGTTTGATATTGCGAAACGTATGCCAAAGTCTTGAAAAGGATTCCTTTACAACATGGTCTACTTCCTCATGATAACGCTTTTGTTTCACATTTTTTAACATCGGACGAGAGTATATGAGCCACCATAAAACGGCCATGCCCATCGTCAAGCCGCAGGCAGTACGATAGCTCAAGGTACCATACGGCAAAACCAGATTTCCCTGTGCATCTCCAAACAGTGTTACAAGCGCAAAAGGGATAATGAATATAATAAAAGGAATTACCGAACCGATATAGCCCCAAGCATAACCGGCTGCCGATACCTTATCTACACGGTCATCGTCACACACATCAACGATAAAAGCATCATAAAATATAATGGATCCGTTATAGCCGATCATCGCAATACAAAATATCACGATCATTGTCATATAATCAATCGTAGGGATACAAAGCAAAAAGCCGCCGATGATTCCGATCATCAAGAAAAAGCGAAACAGCTTCATTTTCTTACCTTTATAATCGGCAAGTGTTCCTAATATCGGTGATAATACAGCTAACACAAGACCGTATATCGCATTCGCCCATCCAACATAAACACTGGAATCTCCCGGTGTTATCTTCGCAATCAAAAGCGGAAAAATTACGGTACATGTGGTTAATACCTGTGCACTGTTTCCCACATCGTATAAAATCCAACTGATTTCCTCTTTGGTAAAGCCCAGCTTTTTTAATATTCTTGTAAACATAGCAGCTCCTTTTCATTCTTATTACCATTATAACACTTTGAGTATCAAAATGATAGTAAAAACAATCATCTTTATATCATGCTTTATTACTATTATTCGTAGCCGTTTCAATTTCATTCATAAGGGTATGCGAAAGAAAGGGGTTGACACTTATGAGCTGTTCCGATTCAAAAGTAATAGATAATGTAAAGCATTATTTACGGAGCATCGGTGAATATCCGGTACTTACCCAAGCGGAAGAAGTCGCTCTTTTCAAACGTATCAAAGAGGGAGATAAAGAGGCAAAACATAGATTGATCCGCTGTAATTTAAAGCTTGTTGTGAGTGCTGCGAGGCAATATGCTCATTTTTCTATCCCGTTGATGGATTTGATTCAAGAGGGCAATCTCGGTTTGATGAAGGCAACGGAAGGCTTTGATCCGTCTATGGGATATCGTTTTTCTACTTATGCGATGCAGTGGATTCGTCAATATATCAGTCGCTTTATTATGGATAAGGGGAAAGTGATTCATGTTCCTGTCCATGTGATTGAACATGAGTGTAAAGTAAGAAAAGCGAGAGATATGCTGTTTAAAGAGTTACGGCGTGAACCGACTGTTAAAGAGCTGGCAAAGGAAACCGGATTCAGTGAGGAGCAGGTCGCTCGGCTGATGAATTTAATTCAAGAACCGATCAGCATTGACAGAAATGTGAATGATGACAATGATTTGCGGCTTTCTGATTTGATTGGTGATCCTCATGCAGGTCAAGCAATAAAGGGAATTCACGATGAATTTATGCGTGCCGATATTATAAAAGCACTGGCAGTTTTGAATGAACGGGAAAAAGATATCGTCATCAAGCATTTTGGCTTAAACAATGAACAAGCGTTGACACTTGAGGAAATCGGTAAGAAATACGGGATTTCAAGAGAGCGGGTACGACAAATCGAAAGTGCGGCAATACGAAAATTAAGATCACCTAAGGTGCGAGAACTGCTGGAAGCATATTTCCATGATTTAAAATAAAACACCGACCGCACATTGCAAAATCGGCGGTGTTTTTATTATGCCTTATTTCGTTGATAGAAAAGATACGTGATTATCCCGGATGCACTAAGCAATAAGGCGATATAGAAGGACAGAGAGCTTGAATCTCCTGTATTCGCTCCACCCATGCTTGTGACAGGATTGTATTGGCCTTTGACTGATGGTTCCTTAGGCTCCTCTTTATCGGGAATCTTAAAATCCATCGTGTTATACGGTACATCTCCGTCGACGTTTTTATTCGGT